>JAURIU010000060.1 GCA_030832605.1 Rhodoluna sp.
GGCCGAACGCGGCTGGCTTGCCGAGAACTACCAGAGCAACTGGTTTTTCGACGCGCACGTTTGGCGTGACGCCGACCTCGAGCGCTATGAGTTGAACGAAATCTTCAGACAGCACGACGAAGGTTTCAAGACGATTCTCAACGCCATTCGCGACGGCTCTTGCACTCAAGACATGCTCGACGAGATCAATCGTGCGGGCAATCGCTTTCCGCCACACGACGACGTGATTCGCCTCTGCACCGTGAACTCAACCGTCGACAACATCAACAGCACTCGCCTATCGAAGCTCACCACGCCAATCAAATCATTCGAGGCAAAGTTCGCTACCGGCGACGCCCAGACTTTTGGCCGAGCCCTGCCAGTTGAGCCAACCCTTGTGCTCAAAGAAGGTGCGCAGGTGATGTTCGTCAAGAACGACGACCAGTCGAATCGCAAAACCAAAGAGGGCTACCCGGTTAAGCGTTGGGTGAACGGAACCATCGGCCACGTCATTCAAATCTTCAACGATGCCCATGTGGTGGTCGAGGTCGATGGCGACGAGTTCGACGTCACCGTTTCGACCTGGGAGAAAGTGCGCTACGAGATCGAAGAAGAGTTCGACGAAGATGCGCAGAAGTTTAAAGAGGTGGTTGTGCCGATCATCCTCGCTGAATATCAGCAGATACCGCTTCGCCTGGCCTGGGCCGTCACCGTGCACAAGTCGCAGGGGCAAACCTACGACGAAGTGCAGATCGACATGGGTCGCGGCGCGTTCAGCCCTGGCCAAACCTATGTGGCGCTTAGCCGCGTGCGTTCGCTCGAGGGGCTTTATCTAACTCGCGCGATCACCATGAAAGACATCATGGTTGACGACGACGTGTTGCGCTTCATGAGCACCAAGCCAAACGCGGCGCTCGAACGCATCATCTAGGGGTTCGCGCTTGGCTTTTGCACCCTCGGCCGAGGCCTAAACGAATCTAGTCTTGCGACTTACCCACCCAGGTGGTTGGTTTGTCGGGAGTCGACTTTGGTTCGTTCGGGTCGAGCCACCAGTTGATTGGGTGCTCAACTCGCCCAGCCCACCAAAGTTCTGAGTGCCCGGTGTTCGGGTAGCTCGCCTCGATGTAATCGACGCCCTCGCGATAACCCTTCTCGGCCATGCGCTGTGCAAAATATTTTTGATAAGGCAGATAGAGCGCGTCTAGCTCGATGGTGCCGCCATCAGACCAGATGCGGTGGCTGCCGGCAGGGGGCAACATCTCGATGTAGGCATCAACCAGGGCGTTGCCGCCGATTGGCCAGTGCGTTGAGTAGGCGAGTGCGGTTCCATAAACATCCGGATGCTTCGCCAACCCGTAAAGCGACGTGAGAGCTCCCATGCTCGAGCCGCCAATCGCGGTTCGGTCACGAGTCAGCTCAACACCGAACTCGGCGGCAATCGCCGGCAGAATCTTGTGAGCGATCAGCTCGTGATATGCGTTGCCGTCGGCGCCGGTGCGCGACCACTCGGCCGGTAAGTGCTCGAGCAACTCTGGATGCTTCGCCCAAATGTCGGTTGGCCCATACTCAATGCCGCGAATGCTGCCATCGCCGCGAAGATAGGTGACGCCGATAATGAGCGGTTTGCGGTCACCGCGGATGCGCGAGCCACCCGGCTTGCGATCGCGCAGGGCATCGAGAATGCCCCAGGTTGCGCCAAAGGTCGAGGTAGCGGGGTCGAACAAGTTGTGGCCGTCGTTCATAACCAACACGGGAGTTGTGGCATCGACATCCGAGGGAATCCAGACCACCACGTCGTGCTCGTCGAACACGTAGCGCTTTAGCTTGCCACCGGCCAGCTCGATGCGTCTCAAACGCAGTTCGCGCATGCCGAGAAACATTGGAAAGACAAAGGCGAAAGCGGTGACGAAGCCGAGCGCGATATATGCCCACAGGTGCTTCATGCCCAGACGGCGACCCTCGATGACTATCAAGGTCATGCCGGCGATGCCACCGATGAGCAAATCGAGCGAATAAACCCAGTCGACATTGCTGGTGAATCCGTCGGCGAGATAGTCTTCGCGACCGAGCACCGCAAGAAAGTTGAAATACCAGGCTGTGACTAAGCCGATAATTGCTATTACAAAGAAATACGTTGCGATGGTTCTGCGTTGAGCCTTCATAGCACCATCTTTGCACCTCAGACTTAGGTGCCCCAACCGTTAGAAGCAAATAACCAAATGAAGCGCCTTGCCAAATTAGTTACCACTCGCAGCAAATCAGTTCTCTATGGGTTTATCGCCCTAGTAGCCCTTTCAACCATCTTCGGCATTCAGTCGTTTGGCGCGCTTAAGGGTGGCGGCTATGAAGACCCAACCAGTGACTCGGCCCGCGTCACCAGTCTTCTAAGCACCGAGTTCAAGATTGACCAGCCCGAGTTGGTTGCAATCATCGACTTCGGTCGTTCGGCGGATGACCCGCTGAGCGCGACCGTGGCAACCGCGTTTACCGACCGACTGAATGAATATCCAGAGGTCGAAAAGCTCGACTCCTATTACTCAAGCGGAAAAGCTCCCAGCCTGAAGAGCATCGATGGCACTGCGGTTTATTTCTTTGTGAACCTCGACGACAAGATCAACCAAGCCCAAGTTGCCACCGCGATGCAAGATGAGTTCGGCAGCGGCTTCAACGGAGCATCCGTTTATCTAGCCGGCATGGTCGCAGTCACCAGCGAACTAAACGCGATGATTTCGACTGACCTTGCGCTCGCCGAAACCATTGCTCTCCCAATCATGTTGATTCTCATGATTTTTGTGTTCGGTTCGCTCATCGCGGCCGGGCTACCCCTTATGGTCGGCGCGCTGTCGATTATCGGTTCGTTCTTCTTTGTCTGGGTGGCCACCCTGTTCACCGACACCTCGGTGTTCTCGGCCAACCTCATCACTGGCATGGGCTTAGGCCTCGGCATCGACTACGCACTGCTGATGGTCAACCGATTTAGAGAAGAACGCGAGGCCGGCTCGAACGTGAGCGAGGCCGTCGAAAAGATGGTGCTCACCGCCGGCCGAACCGTGCTTTTCAGCGGCATGACCGTGGCAATCGTGCTCGGCTCGATGGCGATCTTCCCGCAATACTTCTTGAAGTCGATGGCCTACGCAGGCGTTGCGGTTGTGGGGCTTTCGCTAGCATCCGCGCTGTTTGCACTGCCGGCTGCACTCAACCTGCTCGGCGACCGTGTCAACAAGTTCACCCTCTACAAGGGCGCACTCAAGCACCAAGACGAAGGCATCTGGGCCGACATCGCCCGCTCGGTCATGCAAAAGCCGATTCGTGTGCTGCTGGTGAGCGTGCTCGCCCTCGGCTCACTCGTTGCGCTCGGTAACGGCGTGCAGTTTGGCCAAGTGGATGACCGCATCTTGCCGCGCGACAACCGAGTGGTTGCGGCCAGCAACATTATTCGCGAACGATTCGAAGGTCGCGAAGCCAACCCGGTCGAGGTGCTGGCCAAGGGCGCAAGCGACGACCAAGTGGTCGAATATGCCAAGGCGCTCAGCGCCGACGCTTCGATCAAGTCGGTGCGAACATCCGAGGGGTATTTCGAAGACGGTGAGCAGATTGCACCCGCCAACCCATTCGACCCAACCAAATATGCGGCCGGCGACTACCGTCGCATCGTGGCGATTCACGACGTTGAGTCGCGTGGCACATCGGGCCTCGAGCTAACCGACCGCCTTCGCGCGATCGACACCGCCGGCATCGACCAGGTGCTGATCGGTGGAGGAGCTGCCGTGTACACCGACTCGCAAAAAGGCATCGAGCACAACTTGCCAACCGTTCTGCTCTGGATCGTGCTGTCAACCCTCGTGCTGCTGTTCTTGTTCACCGGCTCGTTCATCTTGCCGATCAAGGCCGTGCTGCTGAACTTCTTGTCACTCGGCGCAACCATCGGCTTTTTGTCGTGGGTGTTCATCGGCGGGCACCTGCAGTTCTTGCTCGGCGATTTTCAGGTCACCGGCACCATCGACACCTCGAGCCTCGTGCTGATCGCCGTGATCACGTTCGGCCTTTCGATGGACTACGAACTGTTTTTGCTAAGCCGCATCAAAGAGCAGCACGACGCCGGCCTCTCGACCACCGAGTCGGTTGCCATGGGCTTGCAAAAATCTGGCCGCATCATCACCGCGGCGGCACTCGTGTTGGCGGTATCGTTCTTCGCGTTCGTCACCAGCGGCGTTAGCATCATGAAGATGATGGGGCTCGGCATCGCGTTTGCAGTGTTGCTCGATGCCACGATCATCCGCGCGCTTTTGGTGCCCGCACTCATGCGCCTGTTCGGTAACCTGAACTGGTGGGCTCCCAAGTGGGCCAAAAAGATTTATCGCAAGATCGGTCTCGAACACTAGGCGTGCATGAATAAACAGCAGTGGATGGCCAGCAAGGCCCGCAAGCGAATCAACATGTCGCTGCGGCTCGGGCTGCCGCTGCTCGCCCTGGCGTTCGCCGCGCAGATTGTGATTGGCAGCTTCAACACCGTGCCAACCGGGGCTAGACCCGGATCAGAAACCGGCGGCCAGCAGCTGATGAACGACCCGAACCAAGAGGTAACCGGCGGCATCGCGAACGTCGGCGGCGTGAACGGGCTCGGCGGGCCGATGAACGGCAATGGCGGTGTTTCGGGCAGCGTGGTCAAGGGCTCGAGCGCAAACCCGAAGGCCATCACCAAACTTGGCGTGACCATTCTCGACTTTGACGGCAAAAAGCTCGTCTTCGAATATTTCGACATTCGCATCACCGGGCACCTGTCGCCCGAGATGGTGACCAAGTGGAAAGATTCGCCAGAGCTCGCTCCAGAGAAAATGGCCGTGCTCTATGTGCGAGAAAAGTCAGCTTTCGAAGGGCTTGAGGCAACCGACGGCGAAACGGCCGACATCGGCGAAATCGTCTTTATCGAAGCCCGCGCCAACTAACTATCGGCTGCGAATAAGCCCAGCCTGCTACTAAACCCAACCCAGACGCCCGCGCACGGCAGCAACCTGAGCCGCCTCACGGTCACTCAGTGGTCGCAGGCCTTCGGCGATTTCGACCAGGGCTAGAGCCGCGGCATCCAAGTCGTTTTGCAACGCGTTTTCGATGCGGCGACCAAGCGACGGGTATTGAATCTCAAATCGGCGATAGCGGTCGAGGTTGTCTTGCTTGGCCTCGGTGCCGGGCACTGGGGCGTGGGCGTCGCGAATCAGGCCTAGCAGGTTGCGAAGTGCATAAGAGCGGATGAACTGGCCGGCGATCAACGTTTCACCACGGCGATGGCGACCCGTGCCGATCAGAATGAGCGCGAGAAACAACTCGAACTCTTTGGCGCGGTCGAAAGGTTTTGCTGCCGAGGCGCTTGAGCGTGCCTCGATTTTCTCGAGCCGAGGCGTGAGGTCGGTTTTGTCGACGACCGCCGCCCAAGAGTTCACCGAGGCCAACTCAAGCTCGGCATCTTCGAACACCGCGAACTCAAGCACGCGACCATCGGCGAAAACCACCTTGAGGCCGTGGTCGGTTTCGCGTGGGTGCAGCACCGCCTGCTCGATGTCGGGAATCCAGCTGAGGTCGCCACGATACTGCTCACCGAATCCGGCTTTCACCATCAAGAAAAAGTCGTGGTCAGACCATTCGTCGACGCGGCTGTGGTCGGCTGCCGAACCCAAAAAGATTAGGCCGATTACGTTATCGTCTGCCTCGGCGTTGGCGGCCAGGCGATCTGAATATTCGAGAAACTTCGAGAGCGTGTTATCTGCGTTCATGCTATAAATCTAGGCGGTAACCTAGACGCATGCTTATGTCAGACCGCGATATCCGCGCATCCATTGAAGCCGGCCACATCGGCCTCGAACCTCTCGACATGGGGCTGCTTCAGCCTTCATCTTTCGACGTGCGTCTCGACCGCTTCTTCAGACTTTTCGACAACCACAAGTACGCCTACATCGACCCAGCCGAAGAGATGAGTGAGCTCACTCGC
>JAURIU010000061.1 GCA_030832605.1 Rhodoluna sp.
CCGCTGAAAGCATCTAAGCGGGAAGCTTGCTTCAAGATGAGAATTCCATGACTTAGGTCGAGAGGCTCGCAGCTAGACTACTGCGTTGATAGGCCGGATGTGGAAGTGGGGACTAAAGACCCATGGAGCTGACCGGTACTAATAAGCCAACTACTTGATAACATTTTTGCTTGCGTCCACTATGTGGTTCCCGAGGTATGGTCGGGAATCGAAATAAAACATCACACTTAACTGTGTGCTTACGATTCACATAACTCAATAGTGTTTCGGCGGCCATAGCGAAGGGGAAACGCCCGGTTACATTCCGAACCCGGAAGCTAAGACCTTCAGCGCCGATGGTACTGCGAGGGGGACCTCGTGGGAGAGTAGGACACCGCCGGACTTAAATTAGAAAATGGCCACCTGTTTACAGGTGGCCATTTTCGCTTAAACACACAATTTCGGGAGAAATCATGTCAGATCAGGACAGATCGCGTAATCATCGCGACCGCAAGCCCAAACTTGACGCACCTGAACGCCCATCGTGGCAGCAACGCGTAGACCGGCCAGCCAGTGCTGACAAGCCGAAGAGTCCACTAATTCCTCACGAAATCCAACCCGAAGACCTCGACATGGGGGTCCGGGTACAACTAAAGACACTTTCGGCCGAAAACGCCGAAATGACCGCAAGACACCTGGCCATGGTTTCCTATCTTGCCGAGCAAGACCCAGAACTTGCGCACCGCCACGCTCAAGCTGCCGCATCGCGCGCTGGGCGCATCCCAGTTGTTCGTGAAACGGTCGGAATCACCGCCTATTTCGTTGAAGATTGGGCGCTTTCGCTTCGCGAACTGCTTGCCCACCGACGCATGACCAATTCAAACGACCATGTTCCGATGATGATCGACTGCGAACGCGGCTTGGGTAGACCCCAGCGCGGACTAGAGCTCGGTCAAATCATCGATCGTGCTTCGCTGAGTGCCGATGTGCGAGTTAGCTTGGCAATTGCCATGTCTGGCGCGCGTCTAGACCTTGAGCAGAACGAGATGGCTCTGGTCGAGCTTGAAATCAAAGAGCTCAACCCAAACAGCGTGTTTGATTACTCGCCACGTCTGTTTTGGGCCTATGCCGACACCCTCGAGGTGCTTGGTCGTGAAGCGGATGCTGCCAAGTGGGCAGACCTCGCGGCCCGTGCCGACAAGGCAGTTGCACAGAAGAACGCTTCAGAATTCGAAGAACTTTCGGTTCTCGAAGAGATTGAGATTCCAAAGGCCAGCGACTTCGTTCGTCGCGAACGGTCTGATGATGACAGCCCTAGACGTTCTTTCGGTTCGGACCGACCAGCACGTGATGGTGATCGTCCTCGTCGTGATGGCGATCGGCCACGCCCAGCTGGCGACCGCCCGCAGCGCAGCTTCGGTGCTCCGAAGCGCGATGGTGACCGCCCAGCTCGTGACTCAGATAGACCACGTCGTGATGGCGATCGTCCTCAGCGCAGCTATTCGAGCGACAAACCGCGTCGCGACTCAGACCGGCCAAACCGCGACTCTGCACCTAGAAAGTACAGCGAACCGCGAGCCGATTCGACTCCGGTGGCAAGCGATCCTGCGACTGTGTCAGACACTCCGAAGAAACCACAGCTAGATTTCGGCGATAGCCCGGCAGATAGAAAGCCGCGAGGCGACAAGAAAGACGGCAAACGTGGCCGCTAGTCTCATCTCCAAGTACGACACCCTTTTGGCAGACCTTGACGGCGTGGTTTACGCCGGAAAGCTTGCCATCGAAGGAGCGGTCGAATCAATCAATCTCGCCGCCAAAGCGGGCCTTGCCGTTGGCTATGTCACCAACAACTCATCACGTCGCCCAGAAACTATTGCTGATCAACTCAACAGTTTCGGCCTAGAAGTGAAGCCTGACGATGTCATTTCTTCAGGCCAAACGGGAGTTGAGTTACTGGCAACCATGATTCCCGCCGGTTCCAAAGTTTTGGTGGTCGGCGGCGAGGGGTTGCGCAAACGTGTGGTCGACGGTGGCTTTGAGTTGGTCGAATCAGCCGACGATGAACCTGCTGCGGTCATCCAAGGATTCGCACCAGACGTCGCCTGGGTTCATCTGGCGGAAGCGGCCTTTGCTATTCAAAAAGGCGCTAAATGGGTGGCCACCAACCAAGACTGGACCCTGCCTCAAGAGCGAGGCTTGGCGCCTGGCAACGGAACACTAGTTTCGGCTGTTCACACTGCCGTGGGTTTTCTGCCCGAGGTAGCCGGCAAGCCAGAACCAGCCATTTTTGGCACGGCGACACGTCATTTTGCAAGCAAGCGTCCACTATTCGTCGGAGACCGAATCGACACCGACATTGTTGGTGCCAATCGAGCCGGCATCGACAGCGCCCTCGTTCTCACCGGTGTGAGCACGAAGAAAGAGCTACTCGGTGTCAAAGCGGATGGCCGCCCAACATACATCCTCGAAAATCTAAGCGAATTGCACCGCCCATACTCAGAACCAAAGAAGACGAAGTTCGGCTTTTCTTGCGATGGCGCAAAGGTCGAATTGCTCGCCGGCAAAGTGCGGATCATTTCGGGAGAGGCGGGTTCATTAGCGGTGCTCAAGGCAGCCTGCGCTGTGATTTGGAACGCGCCAACTCCGATTCACACGCTCGATGTCGAACCAGCGCTTTACGAATAGTCTTTAGGTCGAAAGGTAATCATGACGAACGATTTTCCAACTGAAGTTTTGCAAGAGCTCGAGCGCATCGCTGCTCTGCCAGAGAACGAGCAGATTGATGCATACCGCGCCCTACACGCGAAGCTTGAAGCGATTCTCGCCGAGAGCAACTAGTTGCGAGCCGATCTCGCGCTCGTTGAGGCGGGCCTAGCCAGGTCTCGTTCACACGCGGCTACCCTGATTGATGCCAAGCGCGCGCTAGTCAATGGTGAGGCTATTCGCAAACCTGCCCAGATAATCGTTGAATCTTCTTCGCTAACCCTTCTGCCTGCAGTCGATTACGTCTCACGCGCCGGGCACAAACTTGCCGAAGCGCTAGACCAGTTTGGTGAGCTGGAGCTGGTTGGCAAATATTGCTTGGATGTTGGCGCATCGACGGGCGGATTCACCGAAGTGCTGCTGCGCCGAGGTGCCTCAAGCGTTGTTTCGATTGATGTCGGGCACGATCAGATGGTTGCCGACCTAAAGGACAACCCAAAAGTTACCTGCATTGAGGGATTCAACGCCCGCGAACTTTCACCCGAAACTCTCGCTGAGGCGGGTGTGACGAAAGCCGATTTCGACATTGTCGTAGCAGACCTCAGCTTCATTTCACTCACTCTCGTGCTCGAACAAATCCTTTCGGTTGCCCGTGGCGCCGATCTTGTGCTGCTCATCAAGCCGCAGTTTGAAGTTGGCCGACAATCACTCAGTGCGAACGGAATCGTGAACGATTATCGATTGCGTGCCGAGGCCATTCGCCAAGTAGTTGACCATGCGAATTCGCTCGGATGCGGCATCCGTGGGCTTGTTCGTTCTGCTTTACCCGGCACTCATGGGAACATTGAGTACGTGCTGTGGATTAGTTCTAAAGAAGCACAAAATTCGGGACAATGGTCTGAGATTATTGATTCTTTAGCTAAGGAGAGCAAATGAGCACACGATACGTGTTGATCGTTTCGCACACCGGCCGAGAAGACTCACTTCTAGCCGGAACCGAAGTGTGCGCTCAACTTTCTGCAGCGGGAATCAAGCCGGTCATGACTCTTACCGAACGCGACGCATACGTTGAATTCTCGAGATCTCAGGTTGCTCCTCATGAGGCGATTTCTAACATCGCGGTGCTTGATAAAGAGGTCGACGGCAAAGAACTCGAAGTGGTCATGGTGCTTGGTGGCGACGGAACCATTTTGAAAGCCGCCGAAGTGGTGCGCGAATGGGCAACCCCGCTGCTTGGCATCAACCTTGGGCATGTAGGTTTTCTTGCCGAGAGCGAGCGCGATGGCATGTCTGACGCAGTCGCCAGGGTGGTCGAGCACGACTACTTAGTCAAAGAGCGTCTCGCACTCGATGTGCGAGTCATCGTTAGCGGCCACGAAGAGTTTCGCACCTGGGCGCTAAACGAAGCGACCATTGAAAAGAGCGCCAGAGAGCGCATGCTCGAGGTCGTCGTAGAAATCGATGAGCGTCCGCTATCTTCTTTCGGCTGTGATGGCATAGTCATGGCCACACCGACCGGCTCAACCGCATACTCGTTCTCTGCCGGTGGCCCTGTGGTTTGGCCGTCTGTCGAAGCTCTGCTTTTGGTGCCGCTTAGCGCACACGCACTATTTGCCCGCCCACTGGTGATCAACCCAAATTCCAAACTTGCCGTTGAGGTCATGCAGCGTTCCACCGGTTCTGGTGTGCTTTGGTGTGACGGACGTCGAACCTGGGACCTACCTCCTGGCGCACGAGTCGAAGTTCGCAAGAGCGACCTTCCGGTTCGCTTGGCCCGATTTAGGCAGGGTCCGTTTACCGACCGCTTGGTGAGAAAGTTCTCGCTTCCGGTTGACGGGTGGCGAGGTCCGGCTTCTGACGCCAATGGGGCATAACCGTGATTGAAGAAATCCAGATACGCGATCTCGGCGTTATCAATGAGGCACGGTTAGAGTTCCGTTCTGGCCTAAACGTGCTTTCGGGCGAAACGGGTGCCGGTAAAACCATGGTTCTCACCGCGCTCGGTCTGCTGCTCGGTAATCGAGCCGACTCAAGTGCAGTTCGCGCGAACGCCCAAGCGGCTTTCGTCGAGGGTCGTTGGCTACTAAAGCACAACGCCGAACTCACCGACCGTGTTCACGACGCCGGCGGGGTTATCGAAGATGGCGAACTCATTCTCAACCGCTCAATCAGCACGGATGGTCGATCTCGAGCAAGCGTGGGTGGCAGTTCTGCCCCGGTCGGTGTCTTGGCCGAACTTGGCGAAAACCTGGTTGTGGTTCACGGTCAAGCCGATCAAATTCGACTCAAATCTGCTGTGGCTCAACGCGAAGCGCTCGATGCTTTTTGCGGTGACAAATTGCAAGCAGTTCAAGTCGAATACAACAGGGCTTTCACGAAATGGCGTGAGCTTGAGCGACAACTAACCGCGCTTCGCTCGAACCTTGGCGGCAAGGCACAGGAGCTCGACGATTTACGAATCGCGTTAGCCGACATCCAAGCGGTTTCGCCGCAACCAGATGAAGATACTCAGCTCGCAGAAGCAGCGGCAAAGCTCACCCACGCCGAAGATATTCGACTGGCCGTGGCTGCGGCCCACGAAGCTCTATCGAGCGAGGCTTATGAAGCCACCGACGCCATTGACGCTCTAGGTTCGGCGCGCAGGTCGCTCGAACACGTATCAATGCACGACAGCAAGTTGGCTGAGCACGTTGAAGCCCTTCGGCTGATCGGGTCTCAGGTGACCGATGTTGCTGCCGAACTTTCTGGCTATTTGGCGTCCATCGAGAGCAACACGGCACTCGAACTTGAGCAAGTTCAAGAACGTCGCTCGGCAATCAACGTCTTGATCAAGCGCTACGGCCCGACCTTGCAAGATGTGTTCGATCTTGAGCGCAGGGCCAAGTTCGAACTTGAGAACATCGACATCAGCGATGAGGGGCTTCGAAGCTTAGAGACAAACGTGATTGCCGGTAAGTCCGAAGCTGCTAGTTTGGCCGACCAACTCTCGGCGCTTCGCAGCGAGGGAGCGACGGCACTGGCTTCTGCCGTGACCGAAGAGCTTCACGGGTTGGCAATGGCGGGAGCATCCCTGTTGGTGACAGTGGTGAACACGGGTGAACTAGGCGTACACGGGCAAGATGAAATCTCAATCAACCTATCGGCCTATCCGGGTGCGGCACCAAGACCCCTGGGCAAGGGCGCCAGCGGTGGTGAGCTTTCGCGAATCATGCTTGCGATCGAAGTGGTTTTGGCCAAGGGTAAGACCACACCGACCTTTGTGTTCGACGAAGTCGA
>JAURIU010000062.1 GCA_030832605.1 Rhodoluna sp.
AACAAATCTGATTAGGAATTAGTTGATGAACAACAAGTCTCCCGTCTCTGACGCAAGTCAGACCTCGGGTAACTCGAACGGTCGGAGGGGCCGTCGCACAGCGGCCCCTTCACCGTGGCGAGCAGATGCTCAGCCAGGCGCACCGAAAAAGCGCAAGCCTTCGCGTCGCGATGAGTCGGGCTCGATTCGAGCTCTGAACCCAGGCTGGGGTTATGTTTTCACCGCACCGTTCTTCATCATGTTTCTTATCTTCGGCCTCGCGCCGGTGGTCTACTCGACCTACATCGCATTCTTCAACTGGGATCCACTAGAGCTCGAGCATCCGTTCGTTGGCTTTGACAACTTCGCGCTGCTTCTTGACGATGGTCAATTCTGGATGGCCGTTGGCAACACCTTCAGCATCTGGTTCTTCTCGACCATCCCCGCCATGATCATGTCGATTGGTTTGGCAGCCATTTTGCGCAACCCCAACCTGAAGGCTGCTACGTTCTGGCGCACCATCCTCTTGGTTCCGAACATCACCTCGGTGCTAGCCATCGCCATTATCTTCGGGCAGCTTTTTGGTCGTGACTTTGGTCTGATCAACCTGATGCTCGACATCTTCGGCTTCGACCGCCACATTGACTGGATCACCGAACAGATTCCGAGCCACATCGCTATCGCCACGATGATCACCTGGCGCTGGGTTGGCTACAACTCGCTCATCTTCTTGGCAGCCATGCTCGCGATTCCGAACGAGCTCTATGAGTCGGCATCGCTCGATGGCGCTTCAAAGTGGCAAACCTTCCGTTACGTCACGCTGCCACAACTTCGCAACACCATCACCTTCGTGCTCATCGTTGGCACCATCGGTGGTCTACAGGTGTTCGCAGAGCCGCTGACCCTCGGCGGTAACTTCAACGGTGGAGACAGCCGCCAGTTCTCTACCCTGACCTTGTTCTTATACGAGCAGGCCTTCGTGAACAACAAGTGGGGCTACGCCGCAGCGGTTGGAATCATGATCACCTTGATCGTTCTGGTGATTTCTGCCATCAACTTCTGGCTCACCCGTCGAATCGCAAGCGAGGACAGCAAGTGAGCGTGAACCTAACCAAAGACACCGATTTCGATTTTGACGAATCGGGCAAGCCGATGAAGCTAAAGCGTCGCCGCACTCCTCGCTGGCGCAAGATGTCGCTGGCCAGTTACATCACGCTAGCGCTTGTGGCATTGCTCTCGGTTTTCCCGTTTTACTGGATGTACATCGTCGCGTCAAACGGAAACGAAGAAGTTTCGAAGGTTCCGCCGACACTGGTTCCGGGGCCTCGTTTTCCTGAAGTAATCGGAGACGTCTTTACCGCTAACCCGTTCTTCGGCTGGTCGCTTTTCAACACCGTTTTCGTGGGAACCGTCGTGGCCATCGCCCAGGTGTTCTTCTCGTCGATTGCCGGCTTCGCCTTCGCCAAGCTCAACTTCAAGGGTCGCAAGCTCATGGTGGTTTTCGTCATCGGAACCATGATGCTCCCAAGCCAGCTGGGCATCATCCCGCTTTATATGCTGGTTAGCGAGCTGGGCTGGATTAACACCCTCACCGCGCTGATTGTGCCGGCTTTGGTCACCGCATTCGGTGTTTTCTGGATGCGCCAAATCATCGACGCTCAGATTCCGAACGAACTTCTCGAAGCTGCCAGCATCGACGGTGCCGGAGTGTTCCGCGTTTACTGGAGCATCGTGTTTCCGATCATCGCGCAGAGCGGTTTCGTTCTAGGTTTGTTCAGCTTCTTGGCCACCTGGAACGACTTCTTGTGGCCTCTGCTCGTGTTGAACGACCCGCAGGTGTTCACCGTGCAGGTTGCCGTGAACCAGCTCAAGAGCAGCTACACACTTGACTACGCACTCAACATGGGTGGAGCCTTCTTGGCCACCTTCCCACTGCTGATCTTGTTCGTAGTTGTCGGCCGACGCCTCGTTAGCGGTGTCATGGATGGAGCAGTGAAGGGATAGTCATGAACTTTCCAGACGATTTCACTTGGGGCGTAGCCACCTCTAGCTACCAGATCGAAGGAGCCGCGCACACCGACGGGCGAGGGCCGAGCATCTGGGACACCTTCTCATATACACCCGGCAAAGTAGTCGGCGGCGAGCACGGCGACGTTGCCTGCGACCACTACAACCGCTACCCACAAGACGTTGCCCTTATGAAAGACCTCGGCGTTCAGGCATACCGCTTCTCGATTGCTTGGCCGAGACTCTTCCCACAGGGCGATGCACAGCGCGAGCAGCGCGGGTTTGATTTTTACAGCCGCCTGATCGACGAACTGCTGAACGCCGGAATCACCCCGGTGCCGACCTTGTACCACTGGGATCTGCCACAGGCCAATCAAGACCGCGGAGGCTGGGCCAATCGTGACATCGTTGCCCAGTTCGCCGACTACGCCGCTGCAATCGCGACCGAGTTTGGTGACCGCGCCAAGAAGATCATCACCCTGAACGAGCCGTGGTGCTACACCTGGCTTGGCCACATGAGCGGTGTTCACGCTCCAGGCATGAAAGACCTTGACTTCTCGATTGCCACTGCCCACCACAGCGTGCTGGCTCACGCTGAGGCGACTCGTGCAATGCGTGCGGTTCACTCAGACATCGAGTCGGGCATCACGCTAAACATGACCAACTACAGAGTGGCCGAGGGTAGCAACCCCGAGGTTTATGAGTTGGCCGCGCTGCAAGATGCCCACATCAACCGCTGGTGGATCGAATCACAACTTCACGGCGTTTATCCACAGATTTTGGTTGATCGCTACGGTGACAAGCTTGCCCGTGTTATCAAAGACGGTGACATGGATGTCGCAAAGATCGACAGCGAATTCTTGGGCATCAACTATTACTCAGACTCGTTCCTGTCGAACCCTGCCGAGGGCGACAAACCTGCCGAAGACGGCGGCCCGTTCCCGTTCCCGCAGCGCGCAAGCGGTCAAGTTCCTGAGCCGACCACAGACATGGGCTGGCCGATCACACCAGATGGTCTCTACGACCTACTCATGCGCATCGAGCGCGACTGGCCCGAGTTCCAAGAAATTTCAATCACCGAAAACGGTGCCGCCTACCCAGAAGGTATCGACGCCGATGGCGAGGTTCACGACGAGCGTCGAGTCGAATACATTCGCGATCACATCGCGGCGGTCATCCGCGCTGCTGAAGATGGCTCAAAGATTCGCTCGTACTTCGGTTGGTCGTTCATGGACAACTTCGAGTGGGCCGAAGGTTATGCCAAGCGTTTCGGACTTGTTCACGTCGACTTTGATACCCAGGTGCGCACACCGAAAGACAGCGCCAAGGCATACGCCGCTATTATTGCTAGTAACGGAGCGGTGCTCGCTTCGGTCGGGCGCTAATTCAAGCACCCACAGTTACAACCAATAAGGCAAGGTAAAGACGATGGCATCAAAGAGCGCTCCTAGAGCGACTTATGCCGAAATCGCCAAAACCGCTGGAGTCTCTGAGGCAACCGTTTCGCGCGTGCTCAACGGTGACGAAAACGTTCACCCCGACCGCACCAAGGCAGTGAACGCGGCCGTCAAAAAGCTTGGCTACAAAAAACATCGCGCGGCTTCTGCGCTCGCATCTGGCCGAACCGGACTCATTGCCGTAGTGATCGACGACGACCTATCGATTTTCGCCGACCCGTTCTGGGCCACCGTTACCTCGGGTATCAGCCGCGTTCTAATGGAAAACGAGTTGCAGACCCTGCTCATGGTTACCCCGCTCGAATCTGTCGATGGCCCGGTTGCCCACTACCTAATGGGCGGCGAGGTCGATGGTGCGATCTTCTTCCAGCTTCACAAGGATGCCCTGATCAAGCGCCTGCGCAAGCAGAACCTACCGATCGTGATCACCGGCACCCCGCACTCGCGCAGCGATTTTCCGTTTGTCGACACCGACTCTTTTGGCGGCGCTCTAGCTGCGACCAAGCACCTTTTTTCACGCGGATGCAAGCATGTGGGCATCATCACGGGTGACATCGACACCACCGCCGGTGCCGCACGTCTCGACGGCTACAGCCAGGCCTACCGCGAATCTGGCCACGTACCATCGAAAAAGTTGATCGCCGCCGGCGACTGGTCAATGGAAAGCGGCCGCGCAGCCATGGCTCGCCTGCTCGAAAAGGGCGAGGGAATCGACGGCGTTTTCACTTCGAACGACCTGATGGCTGTTGGCGCGATGGCCGCCATCGAAGAAGCCGGCCTGCGGGTTCCTGAAGACATCAAGGTCATCGGCTTCGACGACTCGGTGGTCGCCCAAACCGCGCGACCAGCACTAACCAGCGTGCGCCAAGACATTGTGGCGCTCGGTGAAGCCGCCGCCGAATTGATGATCGCGCAGTTGCGCGGCGAAGAGGTTGAACCGCGCATCCTGAAGAGCGAATTGGTTATTCGCGAAACCGCCTAGCCGCCAGAGCGAAACTGCTCACAGGGCGATCAGATACCGGCTCCAACTTCACAGGAAACTCGTAATAAATTACCGATAACGATTGCGCGAAACCGCTTTCACGAAATCGCTTTACAACTTATACTTTCAATCAAACGCGTGTGCGCGCGTTGCCGAGATTTTTCTTGTTGGACATTTCCGAAAGGATGCCCGTGCGCACAGTTATTCGCCGCATCGCCGCAGCTATCGCTGCTTCATCTCTCCTGCTCGTTGGCCTAGTTGCCACCACTCCAGCCTCGGCTGCCGTGACCTGGGTTAGTAACCTGAGCTGGACCAACTTGCACGTGCTACAAGAAGACGGCGTTTTCGAAAAGTACCGCCGCGAGTTCGACGTGAACTCAGTGCTGCAGACTCAGAGTGACTCACAGCACAGCACCGCTTGGATTCGCACCGACCGCCAGTCGGTCACCGTGCGTTACATCGGCGGAGCATCCAACGCTAATAAGTCGGTTCAGTTCTTGCCAGGTGGCGACATTGACTTCACCGACTCGATTGCGGGCAACGACAACATCGCACTGACCGATGAGCTGGGCAACGCATCGATCACCCTGACCCTGACCAACCCGGCACAGGCCGAAGACAACCTATACGTTGGTCTTCGCGCCGGCACCGCTGAAGAAGACCCAACCGTGGGCAACATGGTTTTGCTTTGGCAAGAGCCTGGCTTCTACCCGATCATCAAGCTTCGCGGAACCTGGACTGGCCCGGAGTCGGTCTGTGGCATCAACCCTTACGAATGTGTTGACAGCGACCTAGATGAAAAAACTTGGGCTTGGTCTGTGTTCAAGCGCGACTGGCTACCTGAGTATGCCCAGGTGTTCGTCAAGTCGTACAAGGCCGGCTCGACCATCTACGTTAAATACAGCGTCACCGACATTTGGGGCGTGCCACTGGTCGGCAAATCGATCACCCTGCCAGCAGACCCGAACTGCAAGATTTGTAAGTGGGGCTCGTATAAGGCCACCAAGCTGACCGATGCAAAAGGCTTCGTTTCATACAGTGTTCCAAACAAGAACAACGTCAAAGAGATCGGCGCATTCACCTCGATCAACTCAGACACCAAAGAGAGACAGCGCGGCTTCGTGTCGTTCAACCTTTGGCCAACGTCTAACGAGCTAGACGAGTCTGCCGACATGTTCTGGCCACAGATCGTCACCGACATCAACATCAAGGCAACCGCATCCAAGTTGAATGTTGTCAGCCGCGGTGGCCTCACCGCCGACGCAGGTGGCAACGTTGTAGTCGGCGCGGGTACCCCCGAGATGGCCGTAAACCCGCCACTACCGATCGACACTAAGGGCACTGGCCTAGGCGACACCAACG
>JAURIU010000063.1 GCA_030832605.1 Rhodoluna sp.
GCTCGCGCGGTATTGGTTGGTTTCGCCGGCGGTTTCGCGTTCTATGCCTCGCAATGCTGGTGGCTTAGCCAATACCTGGGCCCGCTGCCTTTGGTGGCCCTTTCGTTCATACAGGCCCTTTGGGTCGGCTTAGGGCTAGCCAGCTACGCCCTGGCACGACGCCACACTAAAACAATCTTTGGTTCGGCCATTTTGTTCGCATCGCTCTGGATGGCTCGCGAATGGGCCAGCACCCACATTCCCTACGGCGGATATCCGTGGTCACGCTTGGCGATGAGCCAGTCCGAATCACCACTCGCGGGTTGGGTTTACTTCGGCGGATTCAGCCTGCTCGGCCTCGTGCTTGCTCTGCTAGCCGCATTGGCAGTGGAATGGCTGCCGGGCTTCTGGGTAAAGCGACGTGATGGTCTAACCTCACGCCGATCCTTCGCGGTTCCCACTCTGGTCTTGCTGGTCGCGGTATTGGTGCCAGCTTTACCGCCCATCTCCAGCGCTAAGGCACAGCTCGAAGTCGCAGCCATTCAAGGAAATGCAAACGCGGGTCTTTTTGCCAACACGCGTCGAGGCGAGATTCTTGAAAACCACTTGGATGCCACCTACGAACTACTGCGCAACGAACCGTCTCGCAAACTCGATCTGATTGTTTGGCCAGAAAATGCCTCAGACCTAAGCCCAATCGTTGATGTGCAAGCTAGGCAGTTGCTCAGCAACTTGGTAAACATCGATGCGAAAGTGCCTCTGGCCTTCGGCACCATCACCTCAAACGGCAGCGACCTGTTCAACAGTTCCTTCTTGTGGGAGCCAAGAGCTGGCCTAACCGACCAATATGACAAGAAACGACCGGTGCCGTTTGCCGAATACGTTCCAGACCGCGAATTTTGGAACCAGCTGGCCCCAGACCTGATCGGCTTGATTTACCGAGACTATGCGTTCGGCGAGCGTGACGCCATCTACGAGGTGAATGGCCAAAAATTGGGCGTCTTGATCTGTTTCGAGGTAGCCATCGACGAGATTTTCTACGAGCTCTCTGATCAGGGTGCCACCGCGATACTGTCGCAAACCAACAACGCCGACTTCGGTCGCACAGACCAGGCGTGGCAGCAACTTGCCATCGCCAAACTGCGCAGCATCGAAACCGGCTTAGCACTCGTGAACGCCTCAACGGTTGGCCCCTCAGCCATTTACGACCGTGGTGGCCAGCTGCTCGATAGTTCTGGCGCTTTCGAGCGCGACTACCTGGTTGCCCAAATCGGCCTCACCGACACCAAGACACCCGCGATGATTTTCGGTCGCTACCTCGACTACATCAACCTAGCGTTGCTCGGTTGTGCCCTTGCTTGGATGCTCCTGCGCAGGATTCTCGAACGAAGAAACCCGCGTGCCTAAGTACCTCGTGGTCTTGCCGACCTACAACGAACTAGAAAGCCTGCCAGTTGTTCTGGAGTGTTTGTTCGCTCACAACCCTCAGGTGAACGTGCTGATCGTCGATGACGCCTCTCCAGACGGCACCGGTGAGTTGGCAGACCGCATGGCTAAGGCGGATGCGCGCATCCAAGTGCTTCACCGTGACGCGAAAAACGGCCTGGGTGCCGCCTACATCGCAGGGTTTAGGCTCGGGCTGGCGCAGGGTTTCGATTACCTAATCGAGATGGACGCCGACGGTAGTCACCGGTCTCAGGACCTCGTGAAACTAATCGAGGCTTCGACCAATGCCGATCTCGTCATCGGGTCGCGCTGGGTCAGAGGAGGGGCTGTAGAAAACTGGGCCTGGCATCGCGTTGCTCTGTCTCGACTCGGCAATCTGTATGCCCGAACGCTGCTGGGAGTCACCATTCGTGACATGACCGCAGGTTTTCGAGTCTTTCGCGCCGACCTGCTCGCCAAACTCATCGAAACCGAAGTTGCATCGGCCGGGTATTCGTTTCAAATCGAAATTGCTTGGCGGGCGTCAAGAGCGGGTGCGGTGATCACCGAAGTGCCCATCACGTTCGTAGAGCGTGAGTTTGGCAGTTCAAAAATGAGTTCAGCCATAGTCCGTGAGGCACTATGGCTGATAACCCGTTGGGGTTTAAAAAGACTTTTTCGTTTCTAGTTGTCGGCTTCGCCGGCCTTGCGGCGAGCGCGAATGTACTCAAGACGCTCTTGCAAAATTTCTTCAAGTTCATCGCGGCTGCGACGCTCTAGAAGCATTTCCCAGTGGCTGCGTGGGGTCTTGTCTTCGACGTTTTCAAGCACAACCTCTTTGCCATCGGCAAGCAAAATACCGTCATTGGCACAGCTCTTGCACTGCCATGTTTGCGGAATCTCTGCTTCGGCGGCGAAAACCATCGAGCTGTCGTGTCCGTTGGCGCAACGATAAATGTGAGTGGCACGCTCCGAATAAGAAACGCCTCTTTCGCTCTCAAGCGATTGGCCACCTAGGCGCATTCCGCGCATGGTTGACTGAGCCATTGTTCTCCTATGTTCGTTCGGTGCGACTGCCTAGAACTAAACGCAGAAGCGGCGCATTTTGTTCCCAAAAACGTCGGGTGCGCGAAGGTATTAGGTTAGTGCCTCAACGCCTTGGCTGCGACATCGGCGCGATCTGACACGATTCCAGTTGCGCCAAGGCCGACGAGTTCGTGCATGGTCTGCGCGTCGTTGACCACCCAGTAGTTGAGCTGCAGCCCAGCATCCAGCACATATTCAATAAACCGAGGCTGAAGCGGGTTTATCAGCGGATGCTCAAACGGAACCTGCACCGCCTGCACACCCTGCACAACAAGGTTGAACGCGCGACGCATGCGCAACTTGGCTGTCAACACCGCCAACAAGATCTTTGCCAGTCCCATGCCGGTGGCAACCGACGAACCCTTGGCCCGAAGCAAGCGCATGGCCTTGCGGCGTCTTGCCTCGCTAAACGATGAAACCAGCACCCGATCTTGCCCAGAAGCCGCAATGATGGCCCGCACGGTGGGCTCGATTGCGTTAGCGCGCTTGATGTCTAGGTTGAAACGGGCATCCGGCAACCTTTCGAGAGCCTCTTGCAAAGACACAATCGGCCCGCCAGGCAGCGAAACAGCCCGAATTTGCTCAAAGGTCAGATCTTTCACATCGCTATCGATGTTGGCAACGCGCCCCAGAGTATTGTCGTGAAACAAAATGGCAACGCCGTCTTTGGTGGCTTGAACGTCGGTTTCGAGGTGCGTTGCGCCAGCATCCAAGGCTTCTTGAAAGGCCGTCAGCGTGTTTTCAGCAGCTTTTTCGCTAACCAGACCGCGGTGGGCGAAAACGTGAACGCCAATGGGGGAGAAGTACTCCAAAACGCTCACCTCATTTGCCAAGCTCCGATTAGAAACAGCCTAGGCTTTGTTGCATGAACCTGAGACTAAATCTCGAGACGTTGCAAAAATTTGTGCGCCTGTGGATTGGTCTCTTTCTATACGGTTTGGGCCTAGCCCTAATGTTGCGCGCCGCGATCGGCCTTTCACCCTGGGATGTCTTCGCGCAGGGCCTCTCGAAGACTTTCGGCATCAGCTACGGCTGGGCTTCGGTGATTGTTAGCGCGTTGGTGCTTTTGGCATGGATTCCGCTCAAACAGCGCTGGGGGATTGGCACCGTTCTAAACGGCATCTTTATAGGTCTTTTTGCCGATTTCTGGCTTCCTCTCGTGCCACAAATCGAGGGTTATTGGCTTCAGCTGCTGGTTTTCGTCGTCGGAATGGTCATTGTTGCCATCGCCACAGGCATGTACATCTCAGCTGGCTTGGGCTCTGGACCGCGAGATGGCCTAATGATTGGCACTCAACGCCTGCTGGGTTGGAAGTTCTGGAAGATTCGCACGATGTACGAAGGCACTGTGCTCACCATCGGTTGGCTACTCGGCGGCCAGGTGCGCGAGGGCACTCTGATCTTCGCAATCTGCATCGGTTTTCTGATGCAAATGTCGCTACAGGTCTTCAAATACCGCGACCCGCAAAAAACCAATGGTTAGTCCCGGTCAACACCGCCCAACGTCTCGAGTGATTCTGCACAACGACGCAGGCGAGGTTTTTCTGCTCCTCACTCATTTCGACCCCGAAGTTGGCTTGCCACCGCGCTGGTTGACCCCTGGTGGCGGTGTCGACGAGGGCGAAACGGCGCTGGATGCCGCTGTGCGCGAATTGTTCGAAGAAACTGGGCTACAAACCAGCCCAGAAGCCCTTGGGGAGCCAATTTGGCAGACATCCGGGCGTTGGGATTGGTCTGACGGCAATTTCCACACCTACACCGACACATTCTTTCAACTAAAGGTTGAAGGTTTGAACTTGGATGCTTCGGGCTGGACTGAAGACGAACGTCGCGATGTTCTTGAGTTCCGCTGGTGGAAACCGGAGGAGCTGCTACACACCAGTGATGTGGTTGGCCCACACGGCCTGGCGGAGTTCTTGAGCCAGAACCCCTTCTAGTCAGCCCCATAAATATCGCCGATAATGAACATTATGTCAACTTACATTTATCTGGCCACTGCCCCCAACCTGAGGTTTGTGAGACTTACTAAGCCTGTGTGGCAGTAATCCAGGCAGATAGTTTCTCTGCCGGTGCGCCAGCGGTTATCGCATCGTCAACCTGAGCCAACGCAGCCGAGAAACGCTCGTGAATGTCTAAACCTGCTTGCGAGGCATCCTTTGCCAAACGGTAAGCCACAAAACCGCCGGCCGCGTTCAGTCTGACGATGTCTCGCGCTGGCTGCAGCGCAGCATCCCAGTTGTCTGCGCCAAGCACGATGCGAGCAACCTTGGCATTGTGCTGGGCGTCGCCACCGGCCAAATCGGCCGAATTTGCCTTCGAAAGCCCCAAATTGGCTGGATCGAGCACGAATTCGCGCACCTCTCCCCCAGAGACCTGCCAAATTTCGCTAATTCCTGTGGTGGTTAGCTCGTCTAAGCCATCAGAACCCCGAAAAACCAGCGCAGAACGACCTCTGGCGGCCACCTCAGCGGCCATTAGCGGCGCAACGGCCCGATTTGCCACTCCCAGTGAGGTCGCGATCGGCTGAGCGGGGTTGGCTAGAGGGCCCAAAAAGTTGAAAGTGGTCGGCACTCCGAGTGCCTTACGAACAGGCGCTACGTGGCGCATAGCCGGGTGAAAAACAGGCGCAAAAAAGAATGTGAGGCCGATTTCGCGAAAAACGTCGGCCACGCGCTCTGGAGAAAGATCGAGGCGAATACCAAGCACCTCGAGCATCTCACTCGAACCGGTTTTGCCAGAAGCCGATCTTGAGCCGTGCTTCATCACAGGCACTCCCGCTGCCGCACAGAGCACCGCCGCCATACTCGAAACGTTCACCGTTCCGGCAAGGTCTCCCCCGGTTCCAACGATATCGACAGCGTTATTGCCGGTGTTTAGCAGCACCGAGTGCTCAAGCATTACGTCGACGAGCCCCGCCAACTCGTCAACCGACTCACCCTTCGAACGAAGAGCCATCATGAACGCACCGATCTGAGCTTCGGCGGCGTCACCTGACATAATCTCGGTCATTGCCCAAGCCGCCTCTGCCCTATCCAGGTCAGATTTGGCCAGCAATTTACCAAGGATGCTTGGCCAGTTGAGCGCATGAGTCATGTGCCCAAGTTTATCGGGCAATTTCCGCGTGTTTAGCCCTCAAAATGGCAATCTGGCAGCCACCGAAGGGTTAGACTTGAGACATGTCTTCGACCGTTGCAACGGCTAAAACAAGCCCAGTTATCAACCGCCCAAGCCCAACTTCGGTGGGCACAATCGTTTGGCTAGGCAGCGAGGTGATGTTCTTCGCC
>JAURIU010000064.1 GCA_030832605.1 Rhodoluna sp.
CTAAGCAACCCGCCCAAGCGAAAGCGAGAGCTATTCAAAGTTTTGCCGCAGCAGGATTCGAATTGCGCTCTGATACTGAAAGCTCTTCGTCGGTGTATCGAGCGACGTTTGTGAACCAGACTTGGTCTGTTCGAGTAGAAATAACAACTGGAGGAGAAATTCTTTACGTTGTCGGACTTGTTGGTTAGATTCTCGACTCACCCAGGTTCAAGAGCCCGGGAGATTTATGAAACGTACTGAAACATAACTACGGATCAGAAGGTTGGGGGTTCGAGTCCCTCCAAGCGCACGAAAACCCGGTTTCTTCTCACGAGAGCCGGGTTTTTGCTTTTTGACTGATCTCTCAAGGGTTTGGAAAATTCGCCCTTTCAGCGGATCAATCAAAATCTAGGGCGTCACACCGAGCATCGTGTAAAAGACCATATTCATATGGTGTGTTAACTCTGATTTGCCTGGTTCCTGATCGTATGAGTGATTCAAGTCAATATAAAAATCCCCAAGGGGGGTGCCATCACTTTGGTAGGTGCCAAAGATTTGCCAAATTGCGCTTCCAGACTCATCTTCTGGATCGATACCTATAGACAAGACTTCCACGCATCTATGCTGGGCCTGATCTTCATTTCCTGAAAATACAACTAGAGGAATGTTTCCGTCTGCGTCGCCATCCCGAAACTGGTTTGCTCCGATTGAAGTAGCCCAGTTGATTAGGTAACTACATTCGGCATCGACGGATTCTGTCGTCAATGATTTCTTGGACCAGACTTGAAAGTTTTGCTGGTTCCCCGCCGTGCTGAGCCAATTTCCACCCTGAATCTCTCCAGCTACATACCCAAGCGGAGGCGCAGCGACTGCGGCATCTATAATTTTTCGCGCTTTGGCAGCATCTGAACCTGCGCCACAAGCCGACAAAGTCAAAACCACGGTTATTCCCAGTGCTAGTGCAAAGAGTGCCTTTCGCATTTTTCCGCCTCACGCATTTGTATTTGAGCAGTTCTGCAAAACTAGGTAGGTTTTAGCCTCCTAGACACGAGTATGACAGGTGGGCTATCTCAATCAATGCAAACCATGCACGACCCCCCCCCGGATCTGACGCCCGAGGGCGTGTAGTGCTGCAGCTACCTCGCACTGCCCAGTACGAGCAGAATCACGTTCACCAGTGCGGCCAGGATCAGCAGCGGAAAGATGACCCTCGGCGGTTTCTTGCGCAGTGCTAACCCACTGGCAATTCCGACCAACGTGAGGGTGGCAAAAAGGCCAGCAAAAGCAACGAGCGGATGCAAGCTTTTTGATTGAGTCACCACTAGCAAGGTTGCAGCGACTGCTGTGCTGGCAATCACCACCGATGAAATACGCTGCCCCAGAAGGTGAGGCAAAGCATTCACCCCGGTTAGCTTGTCTACAGCTATGTCTGGCAGCACATTGGCAAAGTGCGCCGAAACACCCAAAAGAGCCGATACCAAAACAACCCACGGTTCAACCCAAAACGGCTCCGGCGCTGCGAGCCCCACGAACAGAGGCACAGCGCCAAATCCGATGGCGTATGGAATTGCCGATGACCAGTTTGATTTCATCCCGAGGTTGTAGGCCCAACCTGCCGCGAGCATCAATACCATTAGCAGGGCGGCGCCGAACCCCAACGCCACAGCGGTGAACTCAGCCAAAATTGCAGCGGTTATCGACCAGAACCTAAGCTCTGCAATGGTGACAAGACCTTTCACTGAGGGCTTATCGGTTCGACGCGCTTCTAGATCTCGACGGTGGTCGAGCCAATCATTAGATAAACCGACCGAAATTTGCTGCAGCAACATGGCGCAGAAGATTGCGAGAGAGTGACCAAGAGAAACACCCGAGCCGAGACTAAACATCCCAGAGAAAAGCGCCACGGCCAGACACGGAATCGGGTGGCTTGCCTGTGCGAGGGCGATTGCTTTTTTGGTAGCAGTGCTCATTTGCTTGCCGATCAACTAAAACAGCTT
Source organism: Rhodoluna sp. (assembly GCA_030832605.1). Lineage (GTDB taxonomy): Bacteria > Actinomycetota > Actinomycetes > Actinomycetales > Microbacteriaceae > Rhodoluna. The sequence continues at coordinate 1,977 of JAURIU010000064.1, forward strand.
TCTTTGGCGTTCAGCCTATGGCAAGACGAGCTACGGTCTCAGGTCACTCAATGTGCCGCAGACCGTGGTCAGTCAAGGAACCCGCCTGCACTAGCCGTCCGGCCACGCTGCATCATTTTCACATTACGAGCTGTTTTTGTTGTTCTCGACAGAAGGGGCATTCCGCTTTCGTCATACAATTAGCAAAACGCGATAATCGGAGAGAAAAATCAGATGACTAGACCCGTGAACTCCGTGCAGCTCTACTCGGTTAGAAATCAGCTTGAGCGTGATTTTGACCTCACACTCCAAAAGCTCTCAGAGATGGGTTTTCAGTCGGTTGAACCTTTCAGCCTGCCGGCCAACATAGACAAACTCAAGGCCGCGCTTTCGAATGCGGGGCTCAAGGCACCCACTGCCCATGGCGACGTGGTGATCAACCCGCGAGGGGCAATCGAGGCAGCTGTTGAGTTGGGGTCATCCGTGCTAATCGACCCATACCAACCCGAAGACATCTTTCAGAGCGAATCAAAACTGGAGCAGCTAGCTGATCAGCTTTCAGCCGCGGCCGAGCTAGGCAGAGAGCACGGCTTGAAAATCGGCTACCACAATCACGATCACGACATTCGAAACGAGATTCGAGGTGTTCCCGCCTTAGTGGCGCTCGCTCAGATGGTTTCTGAAGATGTCGTGTTCGAAATCGATCTCTTCTGGTGCCAGGTGGCCGAGGTCGACGCGATCGAACTCCTGAAAGCTCTCGATGGCCGAGTAGTCGCGCTGCACGCGAAAGACGCCCCGCTCGGAGGACATGTGCAAGATCAGGTGCCTCTCGGTTCAGGCTCTGTGAAGTTGCTCGAGTGCATTCGACACCTACCGGATGCTCAAGTGGTGGTCGAGTTTGACGACTATGCCGGAGACATCTTTGAAGGCATCTCGCTTTCGCTTGATTATCTGAAGCAAAACGGGGTGGGCTAGTGGCTGCGATGAAAGTAGGGGTAATCGGGGCTGGTGTAATCAGTGAGCAGTACCTCGAGAACCTGACGAAAGCTCCTTCGGTCTCGATTGAAATGATTGCCGATATAGACCCGACCAGAAGTGAGCAAAGAGCTCGACAGTATGGCGTGCCCACCTTCGGAACCCCCGAAGAACTTCTTGCGCGCGAAGACATCGAGTTGGTCGTCAACTTGACTATCCCCAAGGCGCATGAAGAGGTCACGATTGCGGCACTCAAAGCGGGCAAGCATGTTTGGAGTGAGAAGCCGTTAGCGCTTGACAAGTCATCTGCTGCTCGAATCAGGCAACAGGCCCTTGAAAGTGGTCGTGAGGTTTGCTGCGCTCCCGACACCTTCTTGGGGCCTGGCATTCAAACCGGACTTCGGCTGGTCAAAGAGGGTAGAATCGGCAAAGTTACCGGTGCGACTACCGCCTTCGAAGTTTTGGGGCCAGAAAGCTGGCATCCCAACCCTGATTTTCTCTATGCCAAGGGTGGGGGGCCAATCTTTGACATGGGTCCCTACTACCTAACAGCGTTGGTTTGCGCACTGGGGCCGATTTCAAGAGTGGTGGCACGCTCCTCGCAGGCTCGAGACTTCAGGGTGATTGGTTCCGGACCGCGCGCTGGTGAGAAATTTCCTGTGGAAGTGCCAACCAATGTCATCGCGTTGATTGACTTTGCTGGTGGTCAGATCGCCCAAAGCAGTTTCAGTTTTGACTGCGCTAGACCCCGTGCCGGTGTTGTCGAAATACACGGCACCGAGGGCACGCTGGTTTTGCCTGACCCGAACTCTCACGAGGGCACCCTGCAACTCTTCGGTATCGACTCGAACGACTCAGAGCCAGAGCTCATCCCTTGTGTTGGCGAAGTGATGCAACGAGGTGTTGGTGTCGTAGAAATGGCGCAAGCAATTCGCGAAGGTAGATCACCTCGCGCCGGCATTGATCTAGCAGCGCACGTTGTAGAGGTTCTGCAGGCGCTCGAAGAAGCTGCTACTTCGGGTGAAGAAGTGAAAGTTGTCTCGCGCGCAGACTCACCAGCTCTTCTGCCAGTGGCATTCAATCCTTGGGCTACCGTTATCTAATGTCCAACGTGAAAAATCCTCGAGTAGTCGCAGCCCTGGTTGGCTCTGGATTCATGGGCGGGGTTCACGCTCGCGCCCTGAGAGCCGCCGGCATCGAAATCGCCGGCATCCTCTCGTCTAGCCCAGAACGCAGCAGGCAGGCAGCACAAGATCTTGGAATCGCGCGTTCCTATGAGAATTTAGATGAACTTCTGTCAGACGCCACTGTCTCGGTGGTGCACGTGCTCACCCCAAACAGCAGCCATGCAGAGCTAGTGCAGCAAGCGCTGGATGCTGGCAAACATGTAGTTTGTGAAAAACCACTCGCCACCTCCGCCGCTCTGGCCACAGGCCTAGCCGAACACGCTGGGCAACTTGGTTTGATCGGCGCTGTTCCCTTTGTCTACCGCTACCACCCGATGGTAAGAGAGGCTAAGAGCCGAGTCGATTCGGGCAACCTAGGCACGATCTTGAGCATCAAGGGCGAGTATATGCAGGACTGGCTGCTCAACCAACACGACACCAACTGGCGGGTTAGCCAAGATCAGGGTGGGGCATCGCGAGCATTCGCCGACATCGGAATTCATCTTTGCGATCTGGTCGAGTTCATTTCGGGTCAAGGCATCGTCAGGTTGGTTTCGAGCGTGCAGACCGCCTATCCCGAGCGCGCTGGCCGTTCGGTAACCACCGAAGATGTAGCCATGGTCATTGCCAAGCTGGAGGGCGGCGCAATGGTGAGCTTGATGGTTTCACAAGTTGCGGCCGGCCACAAGAACGCCCTCCAAGTCGAACTTCACGGCAGCGCCGAGTCACTTCGTTTCGAGCAGGAGAACCCCGAGCAACTTTGGGTTGGCCTAAAGGGCGGCAGTAAAACACTCATGCGAGACCCAGCATTGCTGTCTCCTGAGGCTAGAAGGTTGACCAACCTTCCTGCTGGACACCCAGAGGGTTACTTCGATGCCTTCGTTTCATTCATGCGCGATGTCGCCGAAGCGGTACTGAATGCCGAGCCGAGCGGAATGCCGACTTTCTCTGATGGAGCAAGGGCGGCAGTTCTTACCGAAGCTGTTCTGCAGTCGGCTGCAGAGGGTGCATGGGTGGATGTTGCAAGCCCTAGCCTCGTTGACTAATAGGTTGCCCTGCCACCGCTGATGTCATAGACAGCCCCGGTTGAGAAGCTGACTTTGTCAGAGCAGAGCCAGGCCACCAACTCAGCAACCTCTTCGGCCTTTCCGATCCTCTTCATAGGAATGAGCGACGTCAGATGAGCAAGCACTTCTGCCGAGGTGTTTTTGTTCATCGGCGTTTCGATTACCGCCGGCGCAATCGCATTGACCAAAACACCTGAGGTTGCCAACTCTTTTCCAACCGACTTGGTTAGGGCCACGACAGCGGCCTTCGTGGCTGAATAAATCGAAAGGTTCGGATTTCCATCTTTGGCAGCCATGCTTGCGAAGGTAACGATTCTTCCCCAGTGGTTCTCAACCATTCCAGGTGCAAACGCCTTGATGAACGACGCCGTTCCGAGAACGTTGATGTCGAATACAGACTTCCACTGCTGTTCGGTGGTTTGTACCAGCGGGATGTTTGGCCCGACCACACCAGCCGATAACACGCCGCAACACACCATCATGGAGCCCTCAACTGTCTACGGCATCTCCAAACAAGCCGGAGAACGTTGGTGCGAATACTACCACCATAAATTTGGTGTAGATGTCCGTAGCATTCG
>JAURIU010000065.1 GCA_030832605.1 Rhodoluna sp.
GGCGAACAATGCAGCCAACTCGAAGCCCGAAGAAATCGTTGACGGCACTCTAACCATTCGATGCAAATCGACTGCCTGGGCGACTCAGTTGAGACTGATGGCTCCGCAGATTTTGGAGCTGGTTAACGAGCGCTACGAGGCACTTGGAATCACCGCAATTAAGACCCTGGGACCAGATGCTCCGAGCTGGAAAAAGGGCCCAAGATCAGTGCCCGGACGAGGCCCGAGAGACACCTACGGGTAAACGCCGTTTCGTTGCCAAAACGAGACCTTGCCAAAACGCGAGTTCCCCGTAAATAAAGGGCAAAACCGCCCATCACCGCATTGTGGATATCCCCGATTTTGTCGCGCATCCGAGGTAAAATCTAAGGGTTAGTAACCCCGAATTTAAGTCGACCGCCGAGGTCGCAGTTCATAGGGCCTAATCCAGCAAAAAGGAGTACCAACTAAAAATGTCTACACCCGAAAACAGTGGCTACGAAGCCGGAAATATTCAGGTTCTCGAAGGCCTCGAAGCTGTTCGTAAACGCCCCGGAATGTACATCGGTTCGACCGGGCCCCGTGGTCTTCACCACCTGGTTTACGAGATTGTCGACAACTCGGTAGACGAAGCTCTTGCTGGTCACTGCGATGCCATTCAGGTCACCATCACAAAACAGGGATGGATTCGCGTTCAAGACAACGGTCGAGGCATTCCCGTTGCAGTTCACCCAACCGAAGGCGTTTCAACCGTTCAGGTTGTTCTCACCATCTTGCACGCCGGAGGTAAATTCGGCGGTGGCGGATACGCGGTCTCTGGTGGTTTGCACGGTGTGGGTGCATCCGTGGTTAATGCCCTTTCAACCAAGTTGCGCGTGGCCGTTGCCCGCGAAGGTTTCTTCTGGACCCAGAGCTACCAAAGCGGTGTGCCAGACGCCCCAATAGCCAAAGCCAGCGCCACCGACTCGACCGGAACCATGATCGAGTTCGAGCCGAACGCAGAGATTTTCGAAACCGTCGACTTCGACTACGAAACTCTGCGCGCACGTTTTCCAGCAGAGCTGTTTCCTAAACAAGGGTCTTCGTATTTCGATCACCGACGAACGCAGCGACAAGAACGATGTCTACTACTACGAGCGTGGCCTTGAAGACTACGTCGAGTACTTGAACGCATCGAAGAAGGGCGAAATCGTCCATCAGGAGATCATTTCCTTCGAAGCAGAAAATCCAGAAAAGACTCTTTCTGCCGAAATCGCTATGCAGTGGACCAACGCCTACAACGAGAGCGTTCACACCTACGCCAACACCATCAACACTCACGAGGGTGGAACCCACGAAGAGGGTTTTCGCGCATCGCTGACGTCGCTGCTAAACAAATATGCACGCGCCACCAACCTGCTCAAAGAAAAAGACGAAAACCTGAGCGGTGACGACTGCCGCGAAGGTTTGACCGCCGTTATCTCGGTGAAGCTGAGCGAGCCACAGTTCGAGGGCCAGACCAAGACCAAGTTGGGTAACACCGAGGCCAAGGCCTTCGTGCAAAAGGTGGTCAACGAGCAACTCGGTGACTGGCTAGAGCGCAACCCAACCCAGGCCAAAGACATCATTCGCAAAGCGATTCAGGCCGCGACCGCTCGTCAGGCGGCCCGCAAGGCGCGCGAGGCAACTCGCCGCAAGGGTCTTCTCGAGTCGGGCGGAATGCCGGGCAAGCTTCGCGACTGCTCGAGCCGCGACCCGGTGGTTTCTGAAATCTACATCGTTGAGGGTGACTCGGCCGGTGGTTCGGCCGTTCGTGGCCGCAATCCAGAGACCCAGGCCATCTTGCCGCTACGTGGAAAGATTCTGAACGTCGAACGCGCCCGCCTAGACCGCGCGATGGCAAACACCGAAGTTCAGGCGTTGATCACCGCGTTCGGAACCGGCATCGGCGAAGAGTTCGATGTGAGCAAGATTCGCTATCACAAGTGCGTTTTGATGGCCGACGCCGATGTCGACGGTCAGCACATCCGCACTCTGATTTTGACCCTGTTGTTCCGCTACATGCGCCCGCTGATCGAGCACGGCTACGTGTACCTCGCGCAACCGCCGCTGTATCGCATCAAGTGGTCGAACGCCGAGCACGAATATGTTTACTCAGACAACGAGCGTGACGAAAAGCTTGCCAGTGGCCAGGCTGCCGGCAAGAAGATTCCGAAAGAAAACTCGATTCAGCGCTACAAGGGTCTGGGTGAAATGGACTACGACGAGCTTTGGGCCACCACCATGGACCCAGACCGCCGCACCCTGCTTCAGGTAACCCTCGATGACGCAGCTCTGGCCGACGAAGTGTTCAGCACCCTGATGGGTGACGACGTCGAAGGTCGCCGCACATTCATTCAACGCAACGCCAAGGATGTTCGCTTCTTAGACATCTAAGAACGAGCGAACGAACAGAAGAGACGAAAAAATGGCAGACGAGACTCAGACCAACGAATCAGGTTTCATCGACAATGTCGAGCAGGTAGACCTGCAGACAGAGATGCAGCGCTCATACCTCGACTACGCGATGAGCGTTATCGTGGGGCGCGCACTTCCAGACGTGCGCGACGGCATGAAGCCGGTGCACCGCCGCGTGGTTTATGCAATGTTCGACGGTGGCTACCGCCCAGACAAGCAGTTCAGCAAGTGTTCGCGCGTGGTCGGCGAGGTGATGGGTAAGTACCACCCGCACGGCGACGGCGCGATCTATGACACCCTGGTTCGCTTGGTTCAAGACTGGAACCTGCGCTACCCGCTGGTTTCGGGTCAGGGTAACTTTGGCTCGCCGGGTAACGACCCGGCTGCTGCCCCGCGTTACACCGAGTGCCGCATGGCGCAGTTGGCCATGGAGATGGTTCGCGACATTGACGAAGAAACCGTCGACTTTCAAGACAACTACGACGGCCGCACCCAAGAGCCAACCGTTCTACCAAGCCGCTTTCCAAACCTTTTGGTCAATGGCTCGATCGGTATCGCCGTTGGCATGGCCACAAACGTTCCACCGCAGAACCTTCGCGAAGTTGCCGAAGGTGCTCAGTGGGCACTGGACAACCCAGGTGCCACTCGCGAAGAGCTGCAAGAAGCGCTCATCGCCCGCATCAAGGGTCCTGACTTTCCAACCGGCGCAACCATTCTCGGTCGCCGCGGAATCGAAGATGCCTACCGCACCGGTCGTGGCTCGATCACGATGCGCGCAATCGTCAACGTTGAAGAGCTTCACAACCGCACCTGCCTAGTCGTCACCGAGCTTCCATACCAAGTGAACCCAGACAACCTCGCGCTAAAGATTGCCGAGCTAGTCAAAGAGGGCCGCTTGCAGGGCGTCGCCGACATCCGTGATGAAACCTCTGGTCGCACCGGTCAGCGTCTTGTCATCGTGCTCAAGCGCGACGCCGTTGCCCGCGTTGTGCTGAACAACCTCTACAAGCTCACCCCGCTTCAAGAGAACTTCAGCGCGAACATGCTGGCCCTAGTTGACGGCGTGCCTCGCACCCTGAGCATCGACGGCTTCATCAGTCACTGGGTCGACCACCAGATCGAAGTAATCGTTCGCCGCACCCAGTTCAGACTGCGCAAGGCCGAAGAACGTGCGCACATTTTGCGCGGTTACCTCAAAGCGCTGGATGCTCTCGACGCAGTCATCGCACTGATTCGCAAGAGTGCCACCGTTGACGAGGCTCGCGACGGGCTGATGGACCTGCTCAAGATTGACGAGCTACAGGCTCGAGCAATCTTGAACATGCAGCTGCGTCAGTTGGCCGCGCTAGAACGCCAGAAGATCATCGACGAAGCCGCCGAACTCGAAGCGCAGATTGTCGAGTTCAAGGCGATCATTGCCGACCCGGTTCGTCAGCGCTCGATTATCAGCGAAGAACTCGAAGAGATTGTGCGCAAGCACGGCGACGACCGTCGCACCCAGATCGTGGCAGGTTTCGACGGTGACGTGAACGCCGAAGACCTGATTCCGGTCGAAGAGATGGTCATCTCGCTCACCCGAGGTGGCTACATCAAGCGCACCAAGAGCGACAATTACCGCCAGCAGCACCGTGGCGGCAAGGGCGTGAAGGGTGCCAACCTTCGTGCAGACGACGTGGTCGAGCACTTCTTCGTGACCACAACCCACCACTGGTTGCTGTTCTTCACCAACAAGGGACGTGTCTATCGCGCCAAGGCCTACGAGGTTCTCGAAGCCGGCCGCGACACCAAGGGTCAGCACGTTGCAAACCTTCTCGCCCTGCAACCAGACGAGCAGGTCGCCCAGGTTCTCGACATGAAAGACTACTCAGCCGCTCCTTACCTGGTTCTCGCCACTCGCGAGGGCCTAGTCAAGAAGACCGCACTAGACGCCTACGACACCGCCCGCACCGGTGGCATCATCGCCATCAAGTTGCGTGAGGGTGACGAACTCGTTTCGGCCATGTTGGTTTCTGAAGCGGATGACCTGCTGCTCGTTTCGCGCAAGGGAATGTCGATTCGCTTCTCGGCGAGCGACGAGAGCCTTCGCCCAATGGGTCGCGACACCTCGGGCAACATCGGTATGCACTTCAGAAGTGGCGACCAGTTGCTCTCGGCAAGCGTGATCAACGACGTCGAAGGCGCATACGTGTTCGTGGTTACCGAGGGTGGCTATGCCAAGCGCACCTCGGTCGACCAGTACCGCCCGCAGAACCGCGGCGGAATCGGCATCAAGGTGGCCAAGCTCGAAGAAAAGCGCGGCGACATCGTTGGCGCACAGATCGTGACCGACGAGGATGAAGTGCTCGTGGTTCTCGAAAGCGGCAAGGTTGTTCGCTCGGCAGTTGCCGAAGTGCCAGCCAAGGGCCGCGACACCATGGGTGTTGTGTTCGCCAGATTCGAAGAAAGCGACTCGGTTATTGGGCTCGCTAAAAACTCCGAACGTAATCTTGAGACCAATGAGGAACTTATTGATGGCGCGGATGCTGCGGTAGACGCTAGCGTTGATGCAGAACCTGCCACCACAGAGGGAGATGCCTAATGGCCAAGTTGTTTCAGCGTCGCGCAGCCAAAGATGTTCCGGCGGCCAAGCAGGTAAAACTGAAGCTCGTGCACATCGACTTTTGGTCGGCAGTGCGCATGGGTTTTATGCTTACCCTCGCTCTGGGCATCGCGACCATCGTTGGCTTTGTCTTCTTGTGGATCATCGTCTCGTTCACCGGTTTGGGCGCGAGTTTGAACAACCTGTTGGCAACCGTCGGCCTAACCGATGCGACAACCGGAGTCGAAGACACCCTCACCCTGCCTCGCGTTCTGACCTTCTCTTTGGGAATCTCGGTTTTCAACATGGTCGTCGGCACCTTCCTGGCTGGCGTCTGGGCCCTGATCTACAACGTTGTAGCCAAGTTCACCGGCGGTTTGTCGGTGGGCTTCACCAACAACTAGAGTTGGTCAGACGCCGCTTTTCGTTTTCGGTTTGAGCATTCGCAGTTAATCGTCTAAAGTTGAAAAGGCTCTAGGGGCCTATAGCTCAGGTGGTTAGAGCGCTT
>JAURIU010000066.1 GCA_030832605.1 Rhodoluna sp.
TGAGCGCATGCAACCCCGCGCAACGGGCCTCTCCCCCGTCAAATGGGGCCTCGTCGAGTGGTTCATAATCTCTTACGTGATGGGTGCAATCTTCGTTGCCGGTCAGGTGTGGGAGTACGCAACCCTAGTGGCTGAAGGAATTTCACTCAGCTCTAACGCATACGGCAGCGCTTTCTACATCACCACCGGCTTCCACGCACTGCACGTGACCGGCGGTTTGATCGCCTTCTTGTTGGTCATCGGCAAAACCTTCGCTGCAAAGAAATTTGGGCACTACGAGGCCACCAGCGCGATCGTTGTTTCTTACTACTGGCACTTTGTAGACGTGGTCTGGATCGGCCTCTTCCTAATCATCTACGTACTGAAATAAAGATTTGCGAAAGAAAAACATGACCAAGCAGAAAATGAACAACGCGCGTCGCAGTCCATTTGCGGCCATCCTCGTGATTCTCGCGGGCCTTCTCATCAGCGGTGGCGGATACGCGGTTGCCAGCAGCGCTGTCACTTCGAGCACCACGGCTCAAACCAGCCAAGAGGCAATTGACGCCGGAAAGAAACTCTTCTTAGCGAACTGTGCCTCCTGTCACGGTTCAAACGCCGAGGGCGGCAATATGGGCCCAAGCCTCATCGGAGTTGGAGCCGCATCGGTTGACTTTCAGGTAGGCACCGGCCGCATGCCGGGTCAAGCATCTGGCCCTCAGATGATGAAAAAGCCAGTGCAGTTCACCGAGGAGCAGACCGCTCAGTTGGCCGCGTACGTTGCATCACTTGCACCTGGTCCATCTATTCCTTCTGAAGAATGGGTAGGCGAAGCCGCGCTTGCCAAAGGCGACACCACCCACGGTGGCGAGCTGTTCCGCATCAACTGTGCAATGTGTCACAACGCAGTGGGCGCTGGTGGTGCACTGACCGAAGGTAAGTTCGCCCCTCGCCTAGAAGGTGTTGAAGCCAAGCACATCTACGAAGCCATGGTTATTGGCCCGCAGAACATGCCTGTATTCAACGACGCCAACCTAACCCCAGAAGACAAGCGCGACATCATCTCGTACCTCAAGTACGTAGAAGCCAACCCATCTGCCGGTGGTGAAGAACTTGGTGGTCTTGGCCCAGTTGCCGAAGGTCTCTTTGTTTGGATCTTCGTTTTGGGTGGCATCGTAGTGATCACAATTTGGCTCGGCGCTAAGTCGAACTAGTGCCTGAGAATCAAGGAGAAATCAAGTGAGCGACAAGAGCAAATCTCTGGCAAAAGCCGAGGATGCTGAGCACGACTATTCGGCAGGTCTAGCGGTCATCGCACCAGACGCCGTCAAAGACCCAGGCATGGAGCCACACCGCGTTCGTATGACCGACAAGAGCGAAGCGCACGAAAAGCGTGCAGCTCGTCAGGTTGCAGCGCTGTTCCTGTTCTCGATCGTAAGCAGCGCATTCGCCCTGTACGCATACTTCGCCTTCCCAATCGTCGAAGGTAGCAACGCTAGCCTTCGCGACAACACCCTCTTGCTCGGCCTCGGTGCCGCCTTGGGTATGTTGGCAATCGGTATTGGTGCGGTCCACTGGGCCAAGACACTTATGCCAGATGCAGAGGTTTCTGAAGCTCGTCACCAGACTCGTGGCAGCGAAGAAACTCGTGCTCGCGCAATCGAAATCATCGACCTGGCGAACAAAGAATCTGGTTTCAGCCGCCGCAAGCTCATTCGCCGCAGCCTTTACGGTGCACTGGCTTTTTTCCCACTGCCAGGACTAATTGTTTTTGCTGATTTAGGCCCAAACCCGGGAGACAGCCTCAGGCACACCATGTGGAAGAAGGGCACTCGCCTGACTCGCGACCCAGACGGTAAGCCAATCAAGGCCTCAGACGTGACCATCGGCTCGGTGTTCCACGTGATTCCAGAGGGTCTAGCCGAGCTAGAGCACCACAAACTAGAAGAGAAGGCGAAAGCTGCCGTTCTTTTGGTTCGTGTAGACCCGTCAATCTTGAAAGAATCTGCCGAGCGCAAAGACTGGTCTTATGACGGCATCGTTGCGTACTCAAAGATTTGTACCCACGTTGGTTGCCCTGTTGCTCTTTACGAGCAGCAAACCCACCACCTTCTCTGCCCGTGCCACCAGTCGACCTTCGACCTGACCGACGCCTGCAAAGTGCTCTTCGGGCCGGCCTCTCGCCCACTGCCACAGCTGCCAATCGCAGTTGATGCAGAAGGATATCTGGTTGCACAAGATGACTTCAATGAGCCAGTAGGCCCTAGCTTCTGGGAGCGTAGCGTAAATGAGTAATGCAACTGCAACAGCCAAGAAAAAGGGCGGCTTTCTAGCCGGAACCGCCAACTACCTCGACGAGCGTGTTGGTGTAGCTGGCATTTTGAAAGAGTTCGGACGCAAGGTCTTTCCTGACCACTGGTCGTTCATGCTCGGTGAGGTAGCGCTTTACTCGTTCCTCGTTCTACTACTTTCGGGTACCTTCCTAACCTTCTGGTTCCAGCCATCTATGGTTCCAGTGATTTACGAGGGCTCATACGCTCCCCTAAAGGGTGCCGAAATGTCGATCGCCTACGCATCGACCCTGGACATCTCATTTGAAATTCGCGGTGGCTTGCTGTTCCGTCAGGTTCACCACTGGTCTGCGCTGCTCTTCGTAGCCGCTGCTGGTCTACACATGCTTCGCGTCTTCTTCACCGGCGCGTTCCGCAAGCCACGCGAGATTAACTGGGTAGTCGGATTCGTTCTGTTCGTGCTCGGTATGGCCGGTGGATTCACAGGTTACTCACTGCCTGATGACTTGCTATCGGGTAACGGTCTTCGAATCATCGACGGCATGATCAAGGGAATCCCTTACATCGGCGCTTACACGTCTTCGCTGTTGTTCGGCGGAGAGTTCCCTGGCGAAGCCATTGTTGCGCGACTCTACAGCTTGCACATCATGATTGTGCCTGCCTTGATTCTGGTATTCGTGGCCGTTCACCTCTTCATGGTGGTCATTCACAAGCACACCCACTATGCGGGCCCTGGCAAGCGCGACGACAATGTCGTTGGCTATCCGCTAATGCCGGTTTACGTTGCCAAGGCTGGTGGATTCTTCTTCATCGTGTTCGGTGTGATCATGCTCATCGCGGCGACCTTCACGATCAACCCGATTTGGGCCTATGGCGCATACGACCCCTCCCCCGTTTCGGCAGGTACTCAGCCGGACTGGTACATCGGATGGCTCGATGGTGCGCTTCGTCTGGCTCCAACTCACCTGGAGTTCATGATTGGCGACTTCACTCTGTCGATGAACATTCTGATTCCTCTAGTGGTTGGTGTCCTGTTCCTTGTCGTAGTAGCCCTCTATCCGTTCATTGAGGCCTGGGTTACCGGCGACAAGCGTGAACACCACGTTCTTGACCGTCCGCGCAACACTCCGGTTCGCACCGGTATTGGCGCTGCCGGAGTTACCTTCTATGCGGTTCTCTGGGCTGGCGCGTCGACAGACTTGATCGCCACGCACTTCCAGGTTTCGTTGAACCACGTTCTGACCTCGATGCAGATCCTGCTCATCGTTGGCCCTATCGCGGCATACATGATCACCAAGCGTGCTTGCTTGTCACTCATGCGAAAAGACCGCGAAATCGCCCTTCACGGCCGCGAAACAGGTCGCGTTGTGCGTTTGCCTCACGGTGAGTACATCGAAGTTCACGAGCCGATGGACGAGTACGAGCTATACAAGCTCGTCGGTTACAAGGCTTACCAGCCGATGTTGGCTCGCCCGAACGCGAAGGGTGTCATTACCTTGCGTTCGCGCATCCGCGCCGTTCTTTCGCGCTTCTACTTTGAAGACCGCGTGGTTCCGCCAACCAAGGGTGAGATCGAGGCGGCACATGACCACGGCAAGGAACTGCACTAAGCATTCGAAGAATGAGCCCGCCAGAGAAATCTGGTCGGCTTTTTCTTTGCCCTGGGGCTGTTTTGAACCGGACTCTCCGCGGCTTAGTCTTCACGTGAATCTAAATGGCGAGCAAGTTGACGGGCACGAGGCTAGTGGCAAAGAAAAAGCCACCAAGCTATCTCCTGGTGGCTTTTTCTTGTTGTGAACTTAGTGAGCGTGCTGCCCGCGGCTGTGCTCGAATACAAAGCCGATGATCGCGATGAGAGCCAGTGGGAAGGCGATGAAGAACAGCCACCAACCTACAGCGAGCGATGCAAAGGCAAGGGCTGCGAATAGACCTAGGAAGAATGGCCACCAAGACCACGGAGCGAAGAAACCAATCTCTGACTCGCCGTCTTCGATGCGCGCATCCACGTTGTCTTCAGGAACCGGACCCTGAACGCGAGCGGTCTTCTCGATGTAGAAACCGATGAAACCCGACATAAAAACCAGCATTGAGATGGCAGCAAAACCGACAACTTCGATGTGGCCGTAGTTTGGGTCAAGCAGACCCCAAGCGGCATAACCGCCGGCCGAAACGATGTAGAAAACGGTTAGGAGCCAAAAGATGTTTGCATTAGTGCGCACTGGCCTTATCCCTTCTTGACCTTAGGCTTCGCTGGCGCTTTTTCAGGCTCAGGAGCTAGCTCTGGGTGGTTCAAATCGAATGCCGGCGACTCAGAGCGAACGCGTGGGATCGAAGTGAAGTTGTGGCGTGGGAACGGCGAAGCGGTAGCCCACTCAAGCGAGCGACCATAACCCCAAGGGTCGTTGAGGGTGGTCTTTTCGCCCGTTGCGCAGGCTGATGTAGATGTTCCAGAAGAACGGAATCATCGAGATGGCAAGGATTGCCGAACCGACGGTGGAAACCATGTTCATCCAGTCGAAGCCATCTTCTGGCAGATAGGTAGCGTAGCGACGCGGCATACCGATAACACCTAGCCAGTGCTGAACCAAGAAGGTGATGTGGAAGCCGAAAAATAGCAACCAGAAGTGAACCTTTCCGATTCGCTCGTTGAGCATCTTTCCGGTCATCTTCGGGTACCAGAAGTAGATACCCGCGAACATTGCGAATACTACGGTTCCGAACACCACGTAGTGGAAGTGCGCTACAACGAAGTAGCTGTCAGAGAGGTGAAAGTCGAGTACTGGTGAAGAAAGAATTACACCGGTCAAACCACCGAAGATGAACGTGGTCAAGAAGCCGAGTGTGAAAAGCATTGGGGTCTCAAAGCTGACCGACCCTTTCCACATGGTGATGATTATGAAGAATCTGGGTAAGGGTTACATTGTCTGGGATAAGCGGAGCGAGATCGAATATGTCTCGCCTGGAAAATCAACTGTCTTTGCTGAATTTAATGTTTG
>JAURIU010000067.1 GCA_030832605.1 Rhodoluna sp.
GAAGCGATAGCCACCGCCGCGAATGGTGCGAATGATGTCTTCGTATCCGTTGATTTTTGCGCGAAGGCGGCGCACGTGAACGTCGATGGTGCGGTCGTTCGGCGCGGCATCTGGCTCGTCGGCCCAAACCGCGTCGATTAGCTCTCGACGCGAAACGGTTTCGCCCTGACGGTCAACCAGGTAGTTGATGAGTTCAAACTCGCGGTAGGTGAGGTTGGCGTTTTCACCATCGGCCAGTAGGCGGCGGCGCTGAAGGTCGATGCGAATACCGCGCTGCCCCTCTGGCTCGGTATTCACAACTTTGGTGAGCTGCGGGTCACGAAGTGCGGCGCGAACCACGTCGAGGTTGCGCCCCTCGGTTTCGCGCGGGGCAAGGGCCACGGCCGCGTGAGTTTCGTCACCCGAGCCGGGCACCAATTCGTCGAGAGTTTTGCGCAGGGCGGCGGCGATTTGCGAGAGGCTGGTTCCATTAGCCGCCGCGGTGTCTGCGTCGACTCCAATGTAGAGGGCGAATCCGCGGGCGACTGGCTGGCTATTGGCAGAAGCGGCAGCGTTTGCCGCAGCATCCGAGTGGTTTGTTTTGGTGTTCATGAGAATCCTTTGACTTTAGGTATGCGTCTTTGCGAGTGCGTTCATTGCACAGTGGGTGGGGGCAGAGCAGGTGTCGAAACTAGCGACACATTCGCATACACATAACGGCACACATCATCGATGGGGCAGCGTTCGCCGAAGCCATCAAGTTGTGTTGTTTGCCGTTTGTCATGTTTCAAACTTTAACATGGATGCTGTACCGCAACAACAGAAAGTCGAAGCCCCTCGTGAACATTCTCTATGTCTGTCTCGGCAACATCTGCCGCTCGCCGATGGCCGAGTTCATGCTGCGCGATGCGGTTGAGGGTCGCCCGTCGCTCAGCGGTCAGCCGATCGTGGTGCACGGGGCAGGTGTTGCGGCCGAGGTTGGCAGCCCTGCAACCCGCGAGGTGCGCGCGGTGTTGGCCGAGGCCGGTATCGCTAGCGACGGCCACGCAGCCCGTCAGCTCACCGACGAAATGCTCGAGCAGGCCGATCTGGTGTTGGTTGCAACCGAGGATGTTCGACGCAGAGTTTTGCGTTATGCCGCAGCCGACGCATCCAAGGTGCAGTTGATGCTCGGCGACCAAGACTTGAGCGACCCGTGGGGTATGCCGATCGACGATTACCGCGAAACGTTCGAGCAGCTAAAGCCTCGAGTCGCCGCGCTCGCCGCAGCGATCACGCTCTAAAAAAGTAAGCAGCTAGTTGGCGGTGCCGAACAGGCGGTCGCCCGCGTCACCCAAGCCAGGCACGATGTAGCCCTTTTCGTTGAGGTGCGAGTCGAGCGCGCCGAGCACGATGGTGACATTCGCGTCGCCCACCGCAGCCTCGACGGCCTTCACACCCTCAGGCGCACCAATCAGGCAAATGCAGGTAACCTCGGTGGCCCCGCGCTCGAGCACATAGGCGATCGAGTCGATCAGGGTTCCGCCGGTGGCGAGCATCGGGTCGATGATGTAAACCTGGCGACCGGTTAGGTCATCTGGCAGGCGGTTGGCATAGGTGTGTGGCTCGAGGGTTTCTTCGTCGCGCTTGATTCCTAAGAACCCAACCTCGGCGGTTGGCAGCAGTTCGGTGATGCCCTGCAGCATTCCGAGGCCGGCGCGCAAAATCGGCACAATCAGTGGTCGCGGGTGGCTCAGCGCAACACCCTCGGCCGGACCAACCGGGGTGGTCACGGCAACCTTCTCGGTGCGAATGCCACGGGTTGCCTCGTAGGTCAGCAACGAAACCAGCTCGGCGGTCAGCTGGCGAAACAGCGGTGACGGCGTGCGCTCATCGCGCAGAACGGTGACCTTTTGGGCAATCAACGGGTGGTCGGCTACATGAACTCGCATAGGCTAAATCTAACCGAGAAGGAGGTGCCAGATGCCCAGCAAGTCCGATTTTGAGTGGGCCATGCGCATTGCCATCTCGGATGCCCAAACCGAATGCGCTCGCAGCGGCGATGTTCCGGTTGCCGCCGTCTTACTTGGGCCCGACTCCGAGGTCGTCGCCGTCGGATGGAACGACCGGGAGCTCACGGGCGACCCAACCGGTCACGCCGAAATCGTTGCGATCCGAAACGCTGTCGAAGCGCTTGGCGCTGGCGCAGCATCCGAGTCAAAATCGCGCGCCTGGAGCCTCGAAGAGCTAACCCTCGTGGTCACTCTCGAACCCTGTGTGATGTGTGCCGGTGCGATTGTTGCAGCGCGAATTCCGCGAGTGGTTTTTGGCGCGTGGGATGCCCGCGTTGGCGCCGGCGGTTCGCTCTATGACCTACTGCGCGACGGCAGGCTCGGCCGCCCGGTCGAAGTTATCGGGGGAGTGCTCGAAGCCGAATGTTCGGCGCTAATGACTCAGTTCTTTGAAGCCAAGAGAATATCTGGCTCGAGGTAAATCACGCGAGCGGTTGGCACTTCGGCACGGATGCGCGCCTCGGCGTCGTCGATAATCGCCGCGATGTCTTTGCCGGTGATGTCAACGTCTACGGCGATTTTCGCAGCAACCATCAACTCTTCAGGGCCGAGGTAAAGGGTCTTCATGTGAATGATCGAGTTCACGCCTCGGGTTGCCCCGAGCGCAGATTCGATCTTCTCGGTGTCGTCAGCGGTCGCACCTTCGCCAACCAGCAGGCTCGAAGTTTCAGCACCTAGAATCACGGCCACCAAAACCAGCAGCAGACCGATGGCGAGTGTGCCGATGGCATCCCAGATTGGGTCGCCGGTTAGAACGGTGAACCCAACGCCGCCGAATGCCAGCACCAGACCGAGCAGAGCGGCCATGTCTTCGAGCAGCACAACCGGCAACTCGGGCGACTTGGCGTGACGAATGAATTGGTAGAGGCTCGCGGTGCCGCGCTCTTCTTTGGCCGCTTTGAGTGCGGTGTAAAGGCTGAAGCTTTCGAGCACAATCGCGATGCCAAGCACGGTGAGCGGCAACCAAGCCTGCTCTAGTTCATGCGGGTGGCTGAGCTTGTTCCAGCCCTCGATAATCGAGAACAGACCACCGATGCTAAACAGCACGATCGAGACCATGAAGGCATAGATGTAGCGCGAGCGGCCATAGCCGAACGGGTGGGTCGATGTGGCCTGGCGCTTGGCGCGTTTGCCACCGATGATGAGCAGCACCTGGTTACCAGAGTCAGCAACCGAGTGGATGCCTTCGGCAAACATCGAAGCCGAGCCCGAAACGGCTGCGGCAAAAAACTTAGTGATAGCGATTCCGATGTTTGCGCCTAGCGCTGCCAGAATTGCCTTGGTCGAACCTTCGCTACTCATGTGACCCTCCGATGTAGTAATCTATCCCACGGTGACGTGTCCGAGCGGCCGAAGGTGCAACTCTCGAAAAGTTGTGTGGGTGAAAGTCCACCGTGGGTTCAAATCCCACCGTCACCGCCACTAAAAATCCTCGAGTTAGCTCGGGGCTTTTTCGTTTAAACTGGGCTCATGCCCACCATTCACATTGACGCCCGCGAGCTGCGAGTCGAACTCACCGCCGCCGAGCAGATTTGGGGGCTGCACCGCAGTCTGAGCATCCCCGCCGAAAACATCGTCGGTGCCCAGCCGCTCGAAAAGCGCTGGTGGTTTGGCCTTGGTTGGCGCATCCCGGGTTCGATGATCCCAGGCGTTGTGATCGCCGGCACCTACATTCAGCGCGGCGACAAGGCCTATGTTTCGTGGATGCGCGGCACCGAGCCCCTGCAAATCAACCTCACCGGCCACAAGTACAGCCGAGTCGTTGTGGGCGTGAAAGACGCCAAAGGGCATGCAGACGCTATAAATGCAGCTCTAACCGAGTGCTAATCGACTGCTAGAAGTTCCGAAAAATACTCAAAAGTTTTTAGAACTTTGGGTTTACAGTCGCAATGGAATCGTTATAGACTACTTGTTTCGACCCAAAAACTCTGCGCGCAAATTGTGGCGTGCTCTCGTGTCTGCATATTTTGGCGGCACTAAAAGTCTTGGGTCGCGATCTCACATCCGCTCACACTACGAGTAATGCCCTTGGAGGGATCTTCTTGGCTGCGAAAAACGCAAAGACCATCAAGAATGACCGATCGGCCCAGCGCCCATCATTCGCGAAAGTAACCGAACCGATTGCGGTTCCCGACCTATTGAGCCTGCAGACCGAGAGCTTTGACTGGCTCGTCGGAAACCCTGCCTGGCGCGAGCTAGTCGGCCCAGACGCAAAGACCGGCCTCGAGGAGATCTTTGAAGAGATCTCGCCAATCGAAGACGCCGCGAACAGCACACAAGATGCCAAGATGGGCCTCTCGTTTGCCGCGCCTGAGCTCTACGACCCGCTCTACAACCCAGACGAGTGCAAGACCAAGGGCAAGAGCTACACCAAGCCTCTTTATATCAAGGCAGAGTTCACCAACTACCTAACCGGCGAGATCAAGAGCCAGACCGTCTTCATGGGTGACTTCCCTGTGATGACCGAAAAGGGAACCTTCGTCATCAACGGCACCGAGCGTGTTGTTGTTTCGCAGCTGGTTCGCTCACCTGGTGTCTACTTCTCGGTAACCACCAACACCACCGGTAACCTCGACGTTCGTAACAACAAGGCTCAGATCATTCCGAGCCGCGGTTCTTACCTAGAGTTCCTAACCGAGTGGGTTCGCGACGACCGCAAGCCAATCGCTCGATTCGGTAAGCCAATCGTTCAGGTTCAGGTTGACCGCAAGACCAAGGTTTCGGCAACCATCTTCCTAAAGGCTCTAGGCCTAAGCGAAGAGCAGATTCGCGACGAGTTCGCCGATCTAGGTACCGCTGTTGGCAAGGATGCCCCGAACTGGGCCTTTGACCTGGACCTGATCGAGAACACCCTCGCCTACGACCGATCAAAGGTTTTCGCTAACGCGATTGTCACCAAAGAGGATGCTCTTCGCGAGCTTTACCGCAAGGTACGCGGCGAGACAGCCGGCCCAGACACCGCCGAAGCTTGGCTAAAGAGCACCTACTTCGAGACCAAGCGCTACAACTTGGCCAAGGTTGGTCGCCATAAGCTAAACCGCAAGCTCGGTCTAAACGAGGCTGGCGACATCACCACCCTCACCGTCAACGACATCGTTGCAACCTTGAAGTACCTTCTTCTGTTCGACCAGAGCATCGCAAACAGCGCTTCGGTTGCTGTTGGCTCGCTGCTTGAGTTCAACGTGAAGATGGGCGGCAAGAACGCCAAGATCACCGTTTCGTCTGACGACATCGAC
>JAURIU010000068.1 GCA_030832605.1 Rhodoluna sp.
GCTTCATTCAGTTGGTTGAAGCGTTTGGAACTCGCGGGTTAGTCAACTAACGCTCGAGCGCTAGTTGCCCCGGTATGCAACTACGGGTTGGGTCTGTCGCCCTAGGCCTTCGATTTCAAGTTGCATAACGTCGCCGTCTTTTAGGTAGACCGGCGGCTTGAAGCCTAGACCCACACCCGGTGGTGTTCCCGTGTTGATAAGGTCACCCGGCTCAAGAACCATGAACTGGCTGAGGTAGTAGACCAAAAAGTCTGGCTTGAACACCATCTGGGCGGTGGAACTGTTTTGTCTAACCTGCCCACTCACGCTTAGCGACATCTTCAGATCAGATACATCGCTCAGCTCGTCGCGGGTGACCAACCACGGGCCGGCTGGGTTGAAAGTTTCACTGCTCTTGCCCTTCGACCACTGGCCTTGGCGCTCGAGTTGAAACTCGCGTTCGCTGACATCGTTGCACAAGACGTACCCGGCGATGTGTTTGGCAGCCTCTTCGGGGTTTGACAAATATTTTGCCTGCTTACCGATGACGACACCCAACTCGACTTCCCAATCGCATTTGAGGGAGTTCTTTGGGATGATCACTGAATCGTTTGGTCCGATCAGGGTGTTCGGCGCTTTAGTGAAAATGATTGGCTCAGGTGGAACCTCAGCCCCAGATTCTTTGGCGTGATCGGCGTAGTTGAGACCGATGCAGATGATTTGGTGTGGTCTCGCAAACGGCGCTCCAATGCGCTGACCCTCAACCTTGCGAAAACCTTTTTGTTCGATGCGTTTTTGCACTTCTGGGCGAAGTTCGATCCACTTTTCCGACTGAAAGAAATCGGCGTCGAAGTCGGCAACAAGGTCTGAAATGTCCACGTAGTGCGAGTCGTCTACGGCCACAGCCGCACGCTCGTGACCGACGGCACCTATGCGCATCAGTTTCATCGTCTACCTCTCTAAATGTGGTCACTTAGGTTGTAAAAGCTGGTGAGCAAAGCCTAACACTGGCAAAAATGCCACAAAAAGTTGAACTGGCTGAGTCTTCAAAAGGGCAACACGGATGCGCGATCGCTCAAGACTCCGACACATAGACCTGTTCGTGCAGAACCGTTATTCTTGGGATAACTGCCGGAAGGACTCCTTGTGATTTCTAAGCCCGAAGAAGTCAACACCGTTCTGGGCCAACTGATTCAGGCGCTGGGTGCGTCTGTGATGACCGATGAAGCAAGTCTCGCCGAAGCCAGGAGCGACCGGTCTGGCAAAACCAGTGACGCGAGTCCGCTGTGTGTGGTGGAGGCCAGAGACACTCAAGACGTTGTGGCCGTGATGAAGATAGCTAACCGGTCTCAAACACCTGTGGTTGTGCGCGGTGGGGGTAGCGGTTTAGCCGGTGGCGCAATTGGTTCGGCTGGTGAGATTGTCTTATCGCTCGCCAGAATGAACAAGATAATCGAGATTTCAACCGAAAATCGTTGGGCTCGGGTTCAATCGGGAGTCATCAACCAAGACCTAAACCTGGCCGCTCAAGAGTTGGGGCTGTGGTTTGCGCCCGACCCAGCAAGTCGAATTTGGTCGACCGTTGGCGGAAACATCGCTACCAATGCCGGCGGTCTCCTCTGCGCCAAGTACGGCGTAACCAGAGAAGCCGTAAGACAGCTGACCGTCGTAATGGCCGATGGAGAAGTTCTGCGTCTTGGCCACGAAACAGTAAAAGGTGTTACCGGATTCGATTTGGTCGGGCTCTTGGTCGGAAGCGAAGGAACTCTTGGAGTAATCACCGAGGCGATAGTCGCGCTGAGACCGATCGACACTTACCCCGTGTGGACATTGAGCGCCTCGGCGAACAACATCGAAGACGCGGCAAATGCCATCCAAGCAACAATCAAGCACGGCTACCAGCCGAGCGTTTTTGAGCTGATCGATGAACCGTGCTCGCGCTACATCGCTGAATTTCTCGAAAAGACCCCTGCGAGCTCTGGCGGCAATATGTTGATTGCGCAGACAGATGGCGCTGGGGCAGAAGCCCTCGCCGCGCAAATCGCCGAATTTTGGAAAAGTCTTGGTCTGCAGGTGCAGATCGAACATGACGGCGAAGACCTACTTAGCTTTAGGCGGGCAATGCTCCCCGCGCTGAATGCCCTCGGTCGCGTGCTCATCGAAGACGTAGCGGTGCCGATTTCTCAACTGGGTGAGATGCTTCTCGCCATTCGTCGCATCGAGAAGGAGTTTGGCCTCGAGATTCCGACCGTGGCACACGCCGGCGACGGAAACCTGCACCCAAACTTCATTTACAGCGAAGAAGAGGTTCCTGAGAACATCTGGAACGCGGCAGATGCACTTTTTAGGTCGGCCATGTCGTTAGGTGGAACTCTGACCGGTGAGCACGGCGTCGGTTTACTCAAGAGGCAGTGGTTGATCGATGAACTCGGTGAAGCTCAGTGGAATCTTCAGTGGGGCATCAAGAAACTGTTTGACCCGAAAAACATCTTGAACCCCGGAAAAGTCTTTGACCCGAAAAATCTCAACTGAGCAGACCTCGGCCGCCAGTGGTTTAGAGCTCAAGAATCGTAATTGAACCAGTGTCATTCGCCATTGCATAGTTTTCATCGGCACAAGCGCTGCTGAACGCAATGAGCTTTCCACTCGGATGAACGGCGCAATCGAATATTCCCCGAGGTCCACCAACAGTTTCAGAAGCTGATTCAAGTTTGTAAAACTCAGTCAACTCACCGTCAGCGGTAAATCTGTCAATTTGGCCCGAAAAGGCCATGGCCACATAGAGGTTTCCTGAGGCATCAAAAGAAATGCCATCGGGTCCAGAGCCAGCAGAGCAGGTATATGTTTTGACAATGCGCGAACCATCGTCAAAGAAGCTGATTCGATCGGCAAATGTCTCGGCCACCGCCAGCAGATCTCCATGCCTCTCGCATCCGTTTGGAAACACGAATCTGGCGTCAGAGCTGCTCAGCTCACCTTGAGGTGAGATGCGATATAGCGGCGAATCCACGGGCTGATCGCCCTCTGGGTTGAATCCGTAGCCACCTACCCAGGCGGTTCCGTCGGCCTCAACGTGCATATCATTTAGCGGATGCTCCGTGAGATGAGTTAGATCGGCATAAACCGAAAGATTATCGCTGCGATCGAGCCTAAGTACCAAGCGTGTTAGGCAATCCACGACAAGAAGGTCACCGTTTGGAGCCCAGCCCAAGCCTCCCGGCATCTCTGGCCCGCCCTGCGATTGCGAGAGCCTTGTGGTCGTCTTTCCATCGGGATTCCAAGAGACTACGTTCCCTCTAAACATGTCGCTAAACCAGAGTTCGCCATTTCTCCAGCGAAGAGCTTCGGCGAAACCAAGCCCACCCAACTGCTTGAGCACTCGCATTTTTAGAAAGTTGCCGTGAGGCCACCGTCAACGGTGATGGTCTGGCCGGTTGTGTAGGTATTTGAGCGCGAGGTTAGCCAGAGGGCAGATTCGGCCACCTCCTCTGGCAGTGATGCTCGCCCGAGGGGTAATCTTCCAGACTCGACATACTGCAAACGAAACTCTTCGGTGTCAGCCTCGTCTACCCCCTCGTCGTTCAGGCTCATCTGCGTTCTTACGAAACCGGGTGCTACCGAATTCGCGAGTATCCCGAATTCAGCGCCAGACAAAGCGAACGATCGAGTCGCGGCCTCGAGGCCCGCCTTACCAACGTCGTAGGCGAGAGCGTCTTGCCGCGAGAACTTGGCGTGCACGCTGGTGATGTTCACCACTCGACCAAAACCCTGGTCTCGCATGTGAGGGAAAACCAAGGCCATCAACTCCAGCGGAGCCTCTAGGTTCACCGCCCAAACATCGCGCCACTCCTGCAGAGTGGAGGTTGCAAAGGGCGTGGGCCGATAGATTCCGGCCACGTTCACAAGAACATCGATGCCGCCAAGCTCTGCCAGCGCCGATTGCACCGCTTTGGTTCGCTCCGCAGGCACCGAAAGGTCTGCCTGCAACCATCCGGCACCTGACTGGTGATCTACACCAAACACTTGGTCGCCTCTATCTCGCAAGGCTTGCGCCATTGAGCGCCCAATTCCGCTGGCAACACCGGTTACCAAAGCTCTAAGTGGTTCGGTCATTTGACCCACTCGCCTTTCTAGTTATCTGCAAAGAAGTGTTCCACGAAATGGTTTGCCCAGGCTGCAAGAATGGGCCTTCTAGGTCGTTGGCACCAAGCCCGTGAGCGACATTCGTCGGTTCAATGCCGAGGGCAAAAACCTGACCATTCCACGGATGCTCCCTCGAGGTGCCGAATTCCTGCCAAACCAGCGCATGGTCTAAACCGTCCCACTCAACTTTGGCAACCCAGTCTTCGAGTCGAACAGTTACTGATTTTCTCTCTGGGTCAGCGATTGCGAAAACCTTGGCCGGTTGCTCGATTGAGAGTTCTACAAACTGAGGATCACAAGTCAGCACACCGGCTCGCTTTCCGGTTGGAGCGCCCGAGTAATCCAATTCGATAATCGAAGCCTTGGGACAAATGTCTAGAAAAACGGTCGAACCATTCTTCACCGAATCTAGAAAATCCGAGCCCAGTATCAAGTGCTCTGCAAAGCCCACGGCTCTTACTTCTGTCGAATGATTTTTGGCGGATGTTTCGGTGCTAACTACCCCGTCTTCGTCAAGTTTCCACCTTCGGGTCAGTTCAATCTCACCCTTCGAATCAAGCCAATTTAAGTCCAAGGCGGTTTCGCTAGAGGCGACTACTCGCCAGTCGGCCTGAGAAGCGGCACCGTGAAAGGCAGATGACGCAGACCCCTGACCCGCGGAGCCGGTATTTGGCGCACACAATTGCCAGCCACCCCGCCACTGTTCAACCCAGGTCTTTTCGTCTGGAGCAATTGTCTGCGACCGGCGAATGGCGTCTGCCCAGGGGGTGTTTGCCAATAGGCTGTGGCCCTGCATCAGAAACCTCGCCAGCACACCGCCCTCAAGCGGCAAAATTTCGGCGCGCGACGCTTCCAAACTTAGAAGCACCGACGCTGCCATCACTCACCCCTGGGTTGGTTCACTTGATTTCGCGTCTGATCTCAGAGCGGCAATTAGCGAATTCTTTCCCTCGAGAACAACGGTCAGCATCGTGTCTGCAGCGAGTTGCCCATCGCCGCGGTTGATGGCCTCGTAAACCTCGTTGTGTAGTTGAACGTCAAGCTCCAACGAGTCGCGGCCACGCACGGCTTCTTGTTGAATCATGAATACTCGGCGCAAAAAGTCCCCGACCACGGTTC
>JAURIU010000069.1 GCA_030832605.1 Rhodoluna sp.
ATAACTTCATTGCATCTCTTCCACGCGATCTGATGGAAGCTGCCCACGTTGATGGAGCAAACCACTTCAAAGTTTTCCGCATGATTGTTTTGCCACTATCTATCCCTGGTATTGCAGCAATTGCAATCTTCCAGTTCTTGTGGGTCTGGAACGACTACCTGATTGCCTTCATCTTCGTGGGCGAGCAGAAGTCGGTTATGACTTACCGACTGCTCAAGATGCTCGGTCAGTACGGTGAGGGTTGGCAGGACGTTGCCGCCGGCTCGTTCATCTCGTTGGCTTTGCCACTGATCGTGTTCTTTGCCCTGCAGCGTTACTTTGTTCGTGGTCTAACCGCGGGCGCTGTTAAGTAGCCCAAATCGAACCATCAGAAGCGGCGGGTCGGTTGGCCCGCCGCTTCTTTTTATTCGTGCTCACCTATCGCCACCTATGGCTTGGCGGTAGAATTCAAGAGACTCGGATGCGGTCACAGTTGATCCCCGAAACATCAAATTTCTCGAAGGTTGAACCGTGACTCCTGCCGAACTCTCTGCAGCAATCGTGCGCATTCTTGGCGCGCTGCAGTCTTCTGGCGAGCTTCCGGCCGGCGACCTACCGACCGAGGTTGTCATCGAGCGCCCAAAAAACCGTGAGCACGGCGATTGGGCCACCAACGTAGCAATGCAGGCAGCCGGTCGCTTCGGTCAAAACCCACGCGCCCTTGCCGAAAAGATTGCAGCCGAACTGGCCAAGACCGAGGGTATCTCGAAGGTTGACATCGCTGGCCCCGGCTTTATCAACATCACGGTTTCTGCCGCAGCAGCCGGCGCGATTGCCAAGCAAATCGTCGAACAGGGCGCTAGTTTTGGTGCTGGCTCGGCGTTGGCCGGCTTGAACATGAACCTTGAGTTCGTTTCGGCCAACCCAACCGGTCCGATTCACATCGGCGGAACCCGCTGGGCAGCCGTCGGTGACTCTCTGGCCAGAATTCTTCAGGCGCAGGGCGCTTCGGTTACCCGCGAGTATTACTTCAACGACCACGGTGCTCAGATTGACCGTTTCGCACGCAGCCTGTTGGCCGCCGCTCGCAAAGAAGAAGCGCCAGAAGACGGTTATTCGGGTGCTTACATCGACCAGATTGCTGCACGCGTGCTGGCCGAGACCGCCGAAGACATTCTTGCTCTGCCAGAAGCCGACGCGCAAGAGGCGTTCAGAGCCGCTGGCGTCGACCTTATGTTTGGCGAAATCAGAGCATCCCTGCACGACTTTGGTGTTGACTTCGATGTCTATTTTCACGAAAACTCGCTCTATGAGTCGGGGGCGGTAAACAAGGCGATTGCGCGGCTGCGCGAGCTTGGCCACATCTTCGAAGCTGACGGTGCAACCTGGCTGCGTTCTAGCGAGTTTGGCGATGACCGCGACCGCGTAATCATCAAGAGCGATGGCGAGGCGGCCTACATCGCAGGCGACCTCGCCTATTACCTAGACAAGCGTGGCCGCGGGTTCGACCGCTGCATCTACATGCTTGGCGCTGACCACCACGGCTATGTTCCGCGCATGATGGCAATGTGCGCCGCATTCGGCGACGAGCCTGGGGTCAACCTTGAAATCATGATCGGTCAGTTGGTCAACCTAGTGCGCGACGGCGAGCCGGTTCGCATGTCGAAGCGCGCCGGCACCGTTGTGACCATGGAAGACCTTGTCGAAATCGTTGGGGTTGACGCAGCTCGTTACGCACTCGTGCGATCTTCGATCAACTCACAACTTGACATTGACCTGGCCCTACTCGAAAAGAAGACCAACGACAACCCGGTTTTCTATGTGCAGTATGCCCACGCCAGAACCGCGCAGGTAGCCAATAACGCGGCAACGCTCGGCGTTGACCGCACCGAGTTTGAGCCGGCCCTGCTGACCCACGCTAGCGAAGAAGAGCTGCTCGCCAAGTTGATCGAGTTGCCTCGCGTAATGGCCACCGCCGCCGAGTTCAAAGAACCCCACCGCATTGCCCGTTACCTCGAAGAAGTTGCCGGCGCTTATCACCGCTGGTACGACAATTGCCGCGTGACTCCGATGGGCGACGCACCCGTTGAGAGCATCCACCGCACCCGCCTGTGGCTGAACGACGCCGCGGGCGTGGTTTTGCGCAACGGCTTGAACCTGCTCGGCGTGAGCGCACCGGAGCGTATGTAGCCATGGCAATCTCTCCAGAGTGGCTCAAGAAGCCCAAAGACCTAAACCACGTGGATGCTGCGCTGTGGCCAGCAAACCTGCACCGTTCGAGCCACGGCGAGTTCGAAATCGGCGGAATCGGCGTTACCGATCTTGGCGCACAGTTTGGCACCCCGCTCTACGTGATCGACCAAGATGACTTTTTCGCTCGAGCCACTCGCGTAAAGAACGCACTTTCTGCAGCGGCCGAGTCGATCGGTACCAGCGCAAAGGTTTATTACGCCGGCAAAGCCTTGCTAACTACCGAAGTTGCCAGTTGGATTGCGGAACTCGGGCTAAACCTAGACGTTGCCTCGGGTGGCGAACTTGCCGCAGCACTTGCCGGTGGAGTCGAGCCGGCTCGCATCGGCCTGCACGGAAACAACAAGTCGCTTTCTGAAATCGGCCGAGCAGTTGCCGCTGGCGTTGGCGCGATTGTCATCGACAGCGAGATTGAACTTGAGCGCATCGCATCCACCGCCCAGGCACAGGGTCGTGTGCAACCCGTTCGCCTTCGCGTCAACGCCGGCGTGCACGCCCACACCCACGAGTTTCTTGCCACCGCACGCGAAGACCAGAAGTTTGGTTTGGCGCGCGCTGATGTGCCGCGGCTGGTCGAGCGCATCCGAGCCGAAAAGCACCTGAAGTTTCTTGGGCTGCACTCGCACATCGGTTCGCAGATTTTTGAAGCCGCCGGATTCATCGAAGCCGCTAAGCGGTTGCTTGCCATTCAAGCCGAGCTGTTGAAATTCGGCGACGTGACCGAGCTGAACCTTGGTGGCGGTTTTGGCATCAACTACACAACTGCCGATGAAGCCCCGGACATCGAATCGATTGCGCTCAAAATCGCTGAGGGAGTGGCTGCCGAGTGCGCCCAACTTGGTATTGAGGTGCCAGTGCTGGCTTTTGAGCCGGGGCGCATCATTGTTGGCCCAACCGGCGTTACCCTTTACACCGTTGGAACCATCAAGGATGTCGCGCTTAGCGAAGAGGGCGCCGGTGCCGTGCGCAAATACGTGAGCATCGACGGCGGCATGAGCGACAACGCTAGACCAAGCCTTTATGACGCGGCCTATACGGTTCGGTTGGCTTCGAGATCCAGCAGCGCTGCGCCAGCCCTGGTGCGCGTTGTCGGAAAGCACTGCGAGAGCGGCGACATTGTGGTTCGCGATGATTACCTGCCCGCCGACATTTCCAACAATGACATCGTTGCAGTGGCGGCAACCGGCGCATATTGCTCCTCGTTGTCGAGCAACTACAACATGTTGACCCGCCCGCCAGTTGTGGCAATCAGCCAAGGTCAGGCACGATTGATTGTGCGTGGTGAAACCGAGGCCGATTTGTTCGCTCGTGATGTGCGCTACCAAGAGCTTTTGAACTCCCAACCGCTAAATGGCAAGGATTAATCGTGATTGACTATCGACCGCTTCGAATAGCGCTACTCGGCGCTGGCTCTGTGGGAGCCCAGGTTGCCCGTCTGCTACTCGAAAACAAAGCCGAGCTCGCCGCTCGCGTTGGCGCAGAGCTCGAGCTCATCGGCGTTGCCGTTCGCGACATCAAGAGCAAGCGCTCCGCCGACATCCCCGTGGAGTTGCTCACCACCGACGCCGAATCGCTTATCGTTGCGGCAGACATAGTCATTGAAGTCATGGGCGGTCTCGAGCCGGCCCGTACCTACATTTTGCAGGCGCTGAACTCTGGTTCAGACGTCATCACGGCTAATAAGGCACTGCTTGCGACCCACGGAACCGAGCTTTTCGAAACCGCTGAGCAAGTTGGTGCCCAGCTTTACTTCGAGGCTGCCGTAGCCG
This sequence comes from Rhodoluna sp., assembly GCA_030832605.1. GTDB lineage: Bacteria > Actinomycetota > Actinomycetes > Actinomycetales > Microbacteriaceae > Rhodoluna. Next base: position 3,999 of record JAURIU010000069.1, read on the forward strand.
CTGCCATTCCTATCATTCGCCCGCTGCGCGAGTCACTCGCGGGCGACAAGGTCAACCGCATCATGGGAATCGTGAACGGTTCGACTAACTACATTCTTGACCGCATGGATTCTGCTGGGCTGACGCTCGAAGCCGCCATGGCCGAGGCCACCGAGCTTGGTTACCTAGAGGCAGACCCATCGCTCGACGTCGAGGGTTACGACGCAGCCCAGAAGGTTGCCATTTTGGCAGCGCTCGCTTTTCACACCGAGGTTCCTCTAGACCGCGTTTACCGCGAGGGCATTACCAAGGTGACCAAGGCTCAGATAACTGCGGCTCGCGAAAACGGATACGTCATCAAACTTTTGGCAATCGCCGAGCGAATCGATGCCGATGGTTCGGGTGAACAGGGTGTGAGCGCACGCGTTTACCCTGCGCTAGTTCCGCGCGAGCATCCGCTAGCAGCCGTTCGCGGCGCGTTCAACGCAGTCTTCGTCGAGGCAGAAGCAGCCGGCTCGCTAATGTTCTATGGCGCGGGTGCCGGTGGAGTTCAGACCGCTTCGGCAGTTTTGGGCGACTTAGTTTCGGCAGCCAAGCGTCACGTGGCCGGAGGCCCAGGTTTGGCCGACTCGGTTCACGCCAACCTCGAGGTGCTGCCAATCGAGCGCATCTACACCCGCTACCAGATAACCATTCAGGCCAAGGACCAGCCGGGTGTTCTTGCTCAGATCGCAAATATCTTTGCCGATCA
>JAURIU010000006.1 GCA_030832605.1 Rhodoluna sp.
AAGGCAGATGCAATTGTTCGTGCCGAACTAACCGCCGCGGGTCTCGACGCAGAAATTTGGCAGTGCCCGGTTGTGCTTCTTGCCGACGTTCGTTCGGTTGGAGTCCAGGGCGATGGCCGCACCTACGGCCACCCGATCGTGCTTCGCCCGGTTTCGAGCGAAGACGCCATGACCGCCGACTGGTCGCGCCTGCCTTATGATTTGCTGGCCAAGATTTCGAACCGCATCACCAACGAGGTCGAAGGGGTCAACCGCGTTGTGCTCGACGTAACCTCAAAGCCACCTGGCACTATCGAGTGGGAGTAACCGAGCGTTAACCTCGCCCGCCTAATCTCATGAGCGTGAAACCTTTAGTCTTCGGCCACAGAGGCGCTTGCGCGTACCGACCTGAGAACACGCTCGAGGCATTTGCTCTCGCCTATGAGCAGGGCGTTTACGCAATTGAGTGCGACATTGTGCCGACCAAAGATCACGCGCTGGTGCTTCGCCATGAGAACGCGCTGTCGGGCACAACCGATGTTGCCACCCGCCCCCAATTCGCACATCACAAGCGCGCGGGATTTCTCGACGGCATGGCCGTGAACGATTGGTTCACCGAAGATTTCACCTTGGCCGAAATCAGGCAGCTTCGAGCCATCGAGCGCTTGCCCGAATGGCGCCCTGGTTCTGCGGCGTTCGACGGTCAGTTTGTCGTGCCCACCCTCGGCGAACTTTTGGCAGCTCCGTTTCTCAATAATCGCGCCGTGATTCTCGAGCTCAAGCACGCGGCCTATTTCGAAAAACTGGGTATTCCGGTTCTCGAGTTGCTGGCCGCCGAGGTTGAGGCGAGCGGTTGGCGTGAGCGGGGCATCCGCTTGATTTTTGAAACCTTCAACTTGGATGTTCTGACCCGCGCCCGCGCCAGACTCGGCGACATTGGCGAATTTGTCTTTTTGGTTGATCGCGACCACCTGCCTGGCAAAACGCGTTATGTGAGTGACGAGTTTTTAGCTGCGCTGGTTGGCAAGGTGCACGGCGTGAGCTTCGATCTCGACCTGCTGCTTGGGCAGAAGCCGGCTTTTTCGAGCGCAGATTTTGGTTCGCCGACGGGCTTGGTTGAGCGGGCGCACGCTCTCGGATTCAGGGTCTACACCTGGACGGCGCGAGTTGAGCAGGCACTGTATTCGGTCGAGGAGTATTTCTCGCACATCGTCAACACGGGCGCAGATGGCATCTTTGCGGACCACCCCGACCTGCTGCAGAACTATGTCGCTGGTCACGCCTAAACTTGCCTAAGTTATGACGCAAATTGACCTCTTTTCAACCCCTTCGGCCAGCCCCGATCAACTTCTTGACGGGCTAAATCCGCAGCAGCGGGCGGCCGTGGTCTATCGAGGCCCTGCGTTGCTGATCGTGGCCGGTGCTGGTTCGGGCAAGACCAAGGTGCTGACGCACCGCATCGCTCACTTGCTGGCCACCAAAGAGGCGTGGCCCAGCCAGATTCTTTCGATCACCTTTACCAACAAGGCCGCTGGCGAAATGCGCGAGCGCGTGCGTCACCTGCTCGGTGATGATGCCAATGGCATGTGGCTCAAGACCTTTCACTCGGCTTGCGTAATGATTCTTCGCCGCGAGGCAGAGCGTCTCGGGCACGACCCAAATTTCACCATCTATGACTCGGGCGACTCACGCGCCCTGCTCAAGCGCCTCATCAAAGAGATGAGCGCCGACATTCACAAACTCACGCCTGGTCTTGTTGCCTCGGTGATTTCCAACGCCAAGAACGAGCTGCACGACGCCGAAGACTTTATGCGCAACACCGACGCCGCCGACCCGGCCGCGCGCATGATTGCCGAAATCTTTGGCCGCTACCAGCGCGAGCTCAAGCGCAACAACGCCTTCGACTTCGACGACCTCATTTCTGAAACGGTCTTTCTGTTTCGCAACTTTCCTGAGGTTGCTGCCCAATACCAGCGCAAGTTTCGCCACATTTTGGTCGACGAATACCAAGACACCAACCACGCGCAATATTCCCTTATTCGCGAGCTGACCAAGGCCGTGCCTGCCGAATTCAGCGACGTGGATGCTCGCACCGGCGAGGTTATGTCGCCAGCAAGCCTCACCGTGGTTGGCGACAGCGACCAGTCGATCTATGCGTTTCGTGGGGCCGACATTCGCAACATCGTCGAGTTCGAAAAAGACTTCGTCGGGGCCAAGACCATCTTGCTCGAGCAAAACTACCGCTCGACCCAGCACATTCTCGACGCCGCCAACGCGGTTATCTCGAACAACTTCGACCGACCAAACAAAAATCTTTTCACCGACAGCGGCGCTGGTGACAAGCTGGTTGGCTACACCGGCTACTCGGCACACGACGAAGCTCAGTTCATCGCCGACGAAATCAACCAACAGCACCGCGACGGCGCAAACTACGCCGATGTTGCGGTGTTCTATCGAACCAACGCCCAGACCCGTGCCCTTGAAGAAATTTTCATTCGCGCCGGCATTCCTTATCGCGTAGTCGGCGGCACTAAGTTCTATGAGCGTCAAGAAATCAAAGATGCCTTCGGCTACCTAGTGGCCATCGCGAATGCTCGCGACGACCTCGCCACCAGACGCATTCTCAACGTGCCAAAGCGCGGCATCGGTGACGCAACCGAAACGCAGTTGGCCAGTTATGCCGAACGAAACGGCATTTCTGTTCGCCAGGCGCTCGCGTTCGTTGACGACCTCGGCTTCGGCCCAAAGATCACCAGCTCAATCAAGCGCTTGGGTGAACTGCTAGACGAGTTCAGCGCGATCATCGAGACCGAACCGGTCGACCTGCTGCTCAAGGGCGTGCTCGAAAAGAGCGGTTACCTCGATGTGCTCAAGGCCAGCCGCGACCCACAAGACGAAGCTCGCGTTGAGAACCTCGAAGAACTTATCGTCGTGGCACGCGACTTTCAGCGCAACAATCCAGAGGGCCGCCTGCCCGACTTCTTGAACGAGGTTGCTCTGGTGGCTGCCGCTGACGACCTAGACGATGAGTCGGGCACCGTCTCACTCATGACTCTGCACACCGCAAAGGGCCTCGAGTATCCGATCGTGTTTTTGACTGGCCTCGAAGAGGGCTTGCTGCCGCACCGAATGTCGTTCGTAATGGCTGGCGGAATGGCCGAAGAACGCCGACTCTTTTATGTAGGCATTACCCGAGCCAAGAAAAAACTTTATCTTTCGCTCGCGATGAGCCGCTCTCTCTATGGTGAGAGCGAATCGGCAACCCCGTCTCGCTATCTGCAAGAGATTCCAGCGCACCTAGTCGAATGGCGCGAATCAGGTTCGGGTCGCGGTGGCACGCCAAAGCGCTACACGCCTTCGATTGCCGAGACCACCGGTTTCAGAAGCGTCGAAAAGCCGAAGACCGAGTGGGCTGGCGCTATCAACCAGGTGCGCAATAACGAAGGCTTGCAGTTGGCCGTCGGCGACACCGTTGAACACGACGCATTCGGCAAAGGTCGGGTCGTTGCGGTGCAGGGCGAGGGCACAAAGCAGACCGCCGAGATCAACTTTGGCGGCCACGGCACGAAACGCCTGTTGGTCAAAGTCGCACCCATCACAAAGCTCTAACGCGGCCTCGCGGGATAGGTTTAGTGCATGGGTAAAACTCGCGTTTTGAAACTGCTGGCGCTGATTCTCACTTCCGTCTTCGCTTTGGTGTTCACACCGCAAATCTCACACGCGGGCGTCGATGACTTTGAATTCAAGTCGATGGATGTTCGCTACGAACTTTCACTCGGCGAATATGACATTGCACAACTGAAGGTCACCGAAACGCTGGTGGCTGTCTTTCCTGAAACCGACCAGAACCGTGGCATTCGCCGCTTGATTCCAGACTTTCACCAAGATCACTCCCTAGCGACCAACATCATTTCTGTCACCGATGAGAACGGCGCACCAAGAGATTTCACGGTCGAATACGCCGACGGTTATGTGAACCTAGTGTCGAAGCACAGTGACGACCGCTTTGTGCATTTCGACCAGACCTATGTGATCACTTATAGCCAACGCTGGGTAATCGCAAACTACGGCGATACCGATGAGTTCTACTGGGATGTCAACGGCACCGGTTGGGCTCAACCATTTGGCTCGGTAAGCGCAACTGTGGTGGTTGCTCCTGAGTTATCTGACGCGTTGCTGGTCGACGAAATCTCTTGCTATCAAGGCGCTCAAGGCGGGAGCGCGCCTTGCGACCAGAAACAGCTGAATAGAACAATGAGCTCGACAAGTGTCGAATTCAAGAGTGCCGAGCTAGCAGCCGGCGAGACTCTGACCATTGTTTTGCCATTCACCGCAGGTGTGGTCAACACCGGATCAGTTTCGCAAGTCACGGGCACTGTTGAGTATGCGCTGCTCTGGGTGCTCGGTGCGAGCATCCTCGCGTTATTGGTCTGGTCGGTCTACTACCGAATCGTTCACATTGGCGGGCGCAAATGGCGCAGGTTCGTAACCGTTCAATACGAAGGCCCCCAAGATCCAGACCTCGCGGTCGTTTCCCAAGTGATTGGCAGTCAACGTTGGCAGGCAGCGCTTTTGATGCAAGCCGCAGTGCTCGGCTATGTGACCTTGGCAGAAGAAGGCGGCACCTGGTTGGTGACTCGAACCGATAAGAAAGTGGTCGAACCGAACCTGCAACAGTTACTTGGCGCTTTGCTGGTTGGCGAGCCGGGCAGTGATTCGGTCGGCGCATCGGTCGGCGCATCGGTCAGGCTTGGCGCGGCAGTAGTAGAACCCGAATCGGGGCGTATTGCCGCCGTGTTCAACGAGCACATGGCACTGGCGGTTCGAGAGGGCCTTGACGAGCGGTATTACTCGCACTTTGCGGTCAAGACGACATTCTTGAGTTGGCTACCCATTTTTGGCGTCACGGTGGGAATGACTTTTGTGGCGGCAAGCCTAGACGCGCGAGTCGACGCGGGTTTTGTGCTGATTCCGATTCTTTTGGGCTTCGTGGCGAGCATCGCACACGCCATCATCATGCTTTCCAAGCGACAGGCTACGCAGGCCGGTGTGGAACTGAGCATCTACATGCGAGGTTTGAGCGAATTCATTCGGTTGGTTGAAAAAGACCGACTCGCATTTTTGCAATCACCTACTGGGGCAGTAAGGGCAAAAGGCCCGCTAGGCCAGGGTGAGGTTTTGCATCTTTACGAGCAAGTGCTGCCATGGGCAGTCTTGCTTGGGCTCGAGACCGAATGGGCAAAGGTTCTGTCGCTCTACTACACAGACCAGAATCCACCGAACTATGTTCCTCTGGCGTTCATCCACAGCTCAAGCATTGCTTCGCTCAACTCGGCGATTTCCGCCAGCTTTGCCAGCAGTTCGAGCAGTGGTTCTGGTGGCGGAGGTTCCGCCGGTGGCGGTGGTGGTGGTGGCGGCGGTAGCGGCGTTTAGCCGGTAAAGGCAATCATCGGCGCCCAACAGCGATAAACTTTTGGTTGTCGAAGACCTTTTTCTGAGTTTCTTTCGGCCTCTAATCCCATTGAAACGGAAATGACATTGGATCTTTTTGAGTATCAAGCCCGAGACATGTTCGAGGCTCACGGCGTACCAGTTCTACAAGGCCTAATCGCCGACACCCCAGAAGAAGCCGAGGCAGCAGCCGCCAAGATTGGTGGAGTAGTTGTCGTCAAGGCACAGGTAAAGGTTGGCGGTCGCGGCAAGGCGGGTGGCGTCAAGGTTGCCAAGACTCCAGAAGAGGCTCGCACTCACGCCGAGGCCATACTGGGTCTAGACATCAAGGGCCACGTTGTCAAGCGCGTCATGATCGCGCAGGGCGCGTCAATCGACCAGGAATACTACTTCTCGGTGATGCTCGACCGCTCAAACCGCACCTTTCTTTCGCTATGCAGCGTTGAGGGTGGAATGGACATCGAGCAGCTCGCCGTCGAGCGCCCAGACGCTCTAGCCAAAATCGCCGTGGATGCTGTTGCCGGTATCGACCTCGCCAAGGCTCGCGAAATCGCACTGGCCGGTCACTTTCCGGCAGAGCTAGCCGACAAGGTTGCCCCGGTTCTGGTCAAGCTTTATGACGTGTTTGTAAAAGAAGACGCCACCCTGGTTGAAGTAAACCCATTGGTTCTGACCCACGACGGCCAGATTCTCGCCCTAGACGGCAAGGTGACCCTCGACGACAACGCAGAGTTTCGTCACGAGCGCGCTGAGATGGAGCGCGACGACCTTGACCCGCTAGAGGCAAAGGCCAAGGCTTGGGATCTCAACTACGTGAAGCTAGACGGTCAGGTTGGAATCATCGGAAACGGTGCCGGTCTGGTTATGTCGACCCTCGACGTGGTTGCCTACGCAGGTGAGCGCCACGGTGGCGTTCGCCCGGCAAACTTTCTCGACATCGGTGGCGGTGCCTCGGCTGAGGTTATGGCCAACGGTCTCGACGTCATCCTTGGCGACGCCCAGGTGAAGAGCGTGTTCGTAAACGTCTTCGGTGGAATCACCGCCTGTGACGCAGTTGCCAACGGAATCGTCGGTGCTCTCGAGAAGCTCGGCTCTGCTGCAACCAAGCCACTCGTTGTGCGCCTAGATGGCAACAACGTGGTCGAGGGTCGCCGCATCCTTGCTGATTTTGCTCACCCGCTAGTGACCGTGGCCGAAACCATGGATGAGGCTGCCGACAAGGCCGCCGAACTGGCCAACCGATAGACGCGAGAAGGAACACATAAGAATGGCTATTTTTCTAGACAGCAACTCGCGAATCATCGTTCAGGGAATGACCGGTAGCGAGGGCATGAAGCACACCACCCGCATGCTTGCCGGTGGCTCGAACATCGTTGGTGGCGTGAACCCACGCAAGGCCGGCGAAACCGTTGAAATCGATGGCAAGAGCCTGCCGGTGTTTGGCACCGTGGCCGAGGCCATGGCAGCAACCGGTGCAAACGTTTCGGTCATCTTCGTTCCACCAGCCTTCGCTAAGGCCGCTGTGGTCGAGGCAATCGACGCGGAGATCGGCCTGGCAGTAGTTATCACCGAGGGCATTCCGGTGCACGACTCGGCTAGCTTCTGGGCTTACTCATGCTCGAAGGGCAACAAGACCCGCATCATCGGCCCTAACTGCCCAGGCATCATCAGCCCAGAGCAGTCGAACGCCGGAATCACTCCGTCGAACATCACCGGACGTGGACCAATCGGCCTAGTGTCTAAGTCGGGTACCCTGACCTACCAAATGATGTTCGAACTTCGCGACATCGGTTTCTCGACCGCCATTGGTATTGGTGGAGACCCGATCATCGGAACCACCCACATCGATGCACTCGAAGCATTCGAAGCCGACCCAGAAACCAAGGCCATCGTGCTGATTGGTGAAATCGGTGGAGACAGCGAAGAAAAGGCTGCCGCCTACATTGCCAAGCACGTCACCAAGCCGGTGGTTGCCTACGTTGCCGGGTTCACCGCACCAGAAGGTAAGACCATGGGTCACGCCGGTGCGATTGTTTCTGGTTCAGCCGGAACCGCTCAGGCTAAGAAAGAAGCGTTCGAAGCCGTCGGTGTGAAGGTTGGCAAAACTCCAAGCGAGACCGCAGCGCTGATGCGCGAAGTGGTCAAGAGCCTCTAGCTCACAACAAAAGTGGCAAAGGGCGCATCCAACGCAAGTAGCCGCAGGTTAACCCTGCTGGTTGGTGCTTTGGATGCGCTCTTTATTTCTGCCCTGACCATCGTCATTCTGCTCGGCCTCGGCACCGCGGTTTGGCTCATCGAAAACGATCCAGACATTCCGTGGATCATGTCGCTACAGACGATGGGAAACCTGTGGTTTGCGGGGCATGGCGTGAGCATCCACGTTGGTGAACAAGCGCTCGCCGGAATCGATTCACCGGCGTTCGACATTTCACTTGCACCGCTCGGCTTGATGGCTGTGGTCTACCTGTTCGGTCGCCGCACCGCTCGCAAGCTCTGGGGCGCTCTTGAGTTTTGGCCTGGGTGGTTGGGTGCGTTCATTGTTTACGCAACCGTCGCGATTGTGCTCACACCGATTGCCTCCAGCCCAACGGTTCACCCGGTGGCCAACGAGGCGGCCTCGATTCCGGCGCTGCTTTATGTTGCTTCGATGGTGGTCACCAACCTGTTCGGCCGCTCGCAAAACACCGAGGTAGTCACCCGCGAACGCGCTTGGCTCGATGACCAAATCGCTCGCCGCTCGCAAACCGCTAACTGGTTCTTGGCGTCACTCAGCAAGCCGGCCTTCATCGCTGGAACCGCCGTGGTGGTTGGCCTGCTGGCCGTTTCGGCAATCTTTCTCGCGGTCAGCCTCACCTTCAACTGGGTTTCGGTAACCCGCCTCTACGAAGGCCTGCAGGTGAGCCTCATCGGCGGCATCGCGGTTACCCTCGCGCAGCTTGCACTGCTGCCCAACCTCATCATCTTCGGCGCGGCCTGGCTCACCGGCCTCGGCTTCTCGATCGGGGCGGGCTCGACCGTTTCGCCGTTCGGCACCGAGCTCGGCCCGATTCCGTCGATTCCATTCTTTGGCGGTTTACCAATCGGCGAAAACCCGTTCGGCCTAATGGTTTTGGTCGTGCCGGTACTTTTGGCGTTGGCCGCAACCGTGCTCGTGAAACCTCATGCAGCCGACATCCGCTTCAATTTCGCATCGCCACTCAGTGCGGCAATATCGCTCGGTCTCGGCATCGGTTTGGTGGCGGCGCTCGAGGCGGCGCTGCTCGCCTGGGTGGCCAGCGGTGGCATTGGCCCAGACCGTCTCGCCGAGTTTGGTGTGAACCCTTGGATGCTCGCGCTGGTGGTCTTCGTCGAGGTAGCCCCCGTGTCATTCTTGGCGGCGTTCTATAGCGCTCGACCAGACAAGGCGGCCCCGATTCCCGAACATCTCAAGCGATAAACTAGAGCGGTGCTGTCGGTCGTCGTTCTCATTTCTGGGTCAGGTTCTAACCTGCGTGCCCTGCTCGACGCCGCCGCAAACCCGCTCTACCCGGCCCGCATTTTGGCCGTTGGTTCTGACAACCCGGCCGCCGGCCTAGAGCATGCCGAATTGCACGGAGTGCCGACATTCGTGGTTGAGCCCGGCCGTTTTGCATCACGCGAAGCCTGGGCCGATGCGCTCTTGGCCAACATCAAACACTTCGAGCCAGACTTAGTTGTCTTGGCTGGTTTCATGAAGATTCTGCCGCCGAACTTTGTGCAGGCGCTGAGCCCAAACCTAATCAACACTCACCCTTCGCTGTTGCCCGAGTTCAAGGGAGCGCATGCCGTGCGCGACGCCTTGGCCGCCGGAGCAACTCGCACGGGGGTGACCATTCACGTTGTCGACGAGGGTGTCGACACCGGGCCTCACCTGGCACAGGCCGAGGTTCAGATTCACCCCGGCGAAACCGAAGCCGAACTGCACGAGCGCATCAAAGTTGTTGAGCGCGAACTGCTGGTCGACGTGGTCAAACAATTCGCCGAGGCGAAAGCTCAACAACCCGCATAGGCGCTCACAGCGAATTTCGCTGAGACGACTAAAACCGAAAGGCTGCTCGTGGCTTCTGCCGACCGCAACCCAACCGAATACCGTCACCGCAACCGCGTCGCCATCAAGCGCGCACTCATCTCGGTTAGCGACAAGACCGGCCTACTCGAACTAGCCGCAGCGCTAGCCGCCGCCGGCGTAGACATGGTTTCAACCGGCTCAACCGCCAAGACCATCGCCGAAGCCGGCTTCAAGGTCACCGAGGTTTCGCAAGTAACCGGATTCGCCGAAGTGCTCGACGGCCGCGTCAAGACCCTGCACCCAAAGATTCACGGCGGCCTACTAGCCGACCTTCGCCTCGTCGATCACGAAAACCAGCTGAACGAACTAGGCATCGAGCCGTTTGAGCTTGTAGTTGTGAACCTGTACCCGTTCGTTCAAACCGTGGCCTCTGGCGCCAAGGGTGACACGGTGGTTGAGCAAATCGACATCGGTGGCCCTGCGATGGTGCGAGCATCCGCCAAGAATCACGCCAACGTTGTCATCGTGGTCGACCCATCGAAGTACAGCGAAATCATCGCGGCGATTGCAGACGGCGGCACGAGCCTGGCTCAGCGTCGCGAACTTGCCGCTCATGCCTTCGCCCACACCGCGCGCTACGACGCAGCGGTTGCCGAGTGGTTCGCGGGTGAGATCGAGAGCCAGTGGCGCAAAGACGCCGGCCAGACCCAGAACAACGAGAGCAAGAACCCTGGTTTCGCCAGCACCTTCGAGCTTCAGGCCGAACTTGCCAACACCCTTCGCTACGGCGAAAACTCGCACCAGGCAGCCGCGCTCTACCGCAACACGTCGGCCGAGGCTACCGCGGGCATCGCCCAGGCCCGCCTGCTCGGCGGCAAAGAAATGTCTTACAACAACTACGTCGACGCCGATGCCGCCCTGCGCGCAGCTTTCGACCACACCGAGCCGGCCGTCGCCATCATCAAGCACGCCAACCCGTGCGGAGTTGCAATCGGTGACCCGAACGCGCCAGATCAAATAGCGGATGCTCACGCAAAGGCCCACGTCTGCGACTCAGTCTCTGCGTTCGGAGGTGTGATTGCCGCAAACCGCACCGTGACCAAGACCATGGCCCAACAAGTAGCCAGCATCTTCACCGAGGTCATCATCGCGCCGGGTTATGACTTTGAGGCGCTCGAGATTCTCACCGCCAAGGCCAACCTGCGCATTTTGCTTTTGCCACCGAACTTTGGCCGTGACTCACTCGAGATTCGCCAGATTTCGGGCGGCCTGCTGGTGCAAGAGCCAGACACCTTCGAATCGCTCAACCCAAGCAACTGGACCCTCGTTTCAGGAACCAAGGCCGACCCGGCCACCTACCAAGACCTCGTCTTCGCCTGGCGTGCCTGCCGTGCGGTCAAGTCGAATGCGATTCTGCTCGCCAAAGAGGGAGCATCGGTCGGCATCGGTATGGGTCAGGTAAACCGAGTTGACTCGTGCAAGCTTGCCGTCGAGCGCGCCAGCGGTCGCGCCAATGGTGCGGTCGCGGCATCCGACGCTTTCTTTCCGTTCAAAGACGGCGTTGAAGTGCTAATCGAGGCGGGCGTAAAGGCCATTGTTCAACCGGGCGGCTCGAAGCGTGACGAAGAAGTGATTGAGGCAGCCAAGGCGGCCGGAGTCACTATGTATTTCACCAACGAGCGTCATTTCTATCACTAGGCTTTAAACCAATCCAAAGAACATCCCAAAAGGAGAAAATCATGTCGCGTCACGGAAAAGTTTCGGTTATCGGATCGGGCTTCTACGGCACAACCACCGCCCAGCGTCTAGCCGAATACGACATCTTTGACACCGTCGTGCTCACCGACATTCTCGACGGCAAGCCTCAGGGCGTTGCCCTAGACATCAACCAGAGCCGCTCAATCGAAGGCTTCGAGACCGAAGTTGTCGGTGCCACCACCCTGCCAGACGGTTCGGGCTATGAGGCTATCGCCGACAGCGACATCGTGATCATCACCGCCGGTTTGCCACGCAAGCCTGGCATGACTCGCATGGACCTTCTCGAAGTAAACGCCGGCATCGTCGGTGGAGTTGCCAAGAACGTTGCGAAGTACGCGCCAAACGCCGTCATCCTCGTGGTTTCAAACCCGCTAGACGAAATGACCGCGCTGGCTCAGAAGGCATCGGGATTCCCTAAGGACCGCGTGATCGGTCAGGCCGGCGTGCTCGACACCGCTCGTTTCACCAACTTTGTGGCCGAGGCTACCGGCGCTGCAACAGCGGATGTTCGTACCCTGACCCTTGGCTCGCACGGCGAGACCATGGTTCCGGTACCGAGCGTTTCGACCGTGAACGGCAAGAAGATTGTCGACGTTCTAGGTGCCGAGAAGGTTGCCGAGTTGGTTGACCGAACCCGCAACGGCGGCGCCGAGATCGTGAAGCTGCTGAAGACCGGTTCGGCCTACTACGCACCAAGCGCCGCTGTTGCCCGCATGGCCAAGGCCGTGCACGAAGACTCGGGTGCTGTGTTCCCGGTTTGCGCATGGGTTGACGGCGAGTTCGGAATCTCGGGTGTTTACCTGGGCGTCGAGGCCAAGTTGGGCAAGGGCGGAATCAAGCAGGTTGTCGAGACCCCGCTAGACGCCGAAGAGCTAGAGAACCTAAAGGTTGCGGCCGAGGCTGTTCGCGCCAAGCAGGCCGACGTAGAGAACCTCTAAGCACGCGCATCCACGCAAAAGAACTACAAGAAATCGGGCTCGAGAAATCGGGCCCTTTTTCTTTACCCGATGAGGCATAACGAGGGTCTTGGGCGTGTTAGCCTACAAAGCTGACCTCATTGTGTCGGCTCAAAGTTTTTTCAAAACCCAAAAGAACACGAAGGCGTTGTCTTGTCTGTAAGCACTAAAAAGCCCGGAAACGTGCGCACGTTGCTGCGCATCTTTCCGTTTGCCAAATCGGCTTTGCCGCGAGTCATTCTCGGCATCTTTGCCGCACTTGGCGCGCACCTGATCGCACTGGCCATTCCGCAGTATCTGCGCGGCCTAATCGACTCTTTCAACAAGGTCGGCGTCGAAAGCCTGATTTGGCCGACGTTCTTTGTGATTCTTGGCCTAGGCGTGCTCGAGGCCACCATGGTGCTACTTCGCCGCTGGCTAGTGCTGACCCCGGGTACCTTCGTCGAAGCCGGTCTTCGCAACACTCTCTATAAAAAGCTGCAAGACCTACCGGTTGCGTTTCACGACAAGTGGCCGAGCGGTCAGCTGCTCAGCCGTGCCACCCAAGACCTGAGCCTTATTCGTCGCTGGCTATCGTTCGGCCTCGTGCTCTTGGTTGCCAACGGCATCACCATCGTCGTCGGAATGGTCGTGCTCTTCTCTTTCCACTGGATTCTCGGCACCATCTTTTTGATCATTGTTGCCCCGCTATGGATTATCGGCTTCAACTTTGAGAAGAACTATCACAAGACCGCACGCCAGAGCCAAGACCAGGCCGGTGACCTCGCGACGTCGGTCGAGCAGAGTGTTCACGGCATCCGCGTTCTAAAGGCTTTTGGTCGCGGTGGCTTTATGTCAGACAAGTTCTCGCGCGACGCCGCCGAACTTCGCAAGACCGAGCTCAAGAAGGCCGGCATGGTTTCGAGCCTCTGGTGGTACCTCTCGGTCATTCCAGAGCTGGCCGTCGGTATCGCGCTATTCGTTGGTGTGTGGCTGATTCAAGATGGCCAGTTGACCATTGGTGCCTTGGCCGCGTTCTTGCTAACCGCAGCCGTGCTGCACTGGCCAATGGACTCGATCGGGTTCTTGCTTTCGATGACCATCGACGCCCGCACCGCGGTTGAGCGCTTCTTCGAGGTGCTCGATGAGCCGGTCGGAATCGACGACCCAACCAAGCCAAAGCAGGTCGAAAAGGTCGAAGGCCGCTTGGTGTTCGAAAACGTTCACTTTAGATACCAGGATGCTCCTGCAGAGCAGCCAGACCTACTCAACGGTGTGAACCTCGAGCTCATGCCTGGCGAATCGGTGGCCCTGATCGGCGTTACCGGTTGTGGCAAGACCACCCTCACCGCTCTAGCCACTCGCCTCTACGAGGTAACCAGCGGTTCGGTGAAAATCGACGGGGTCGACATTCGCGACCTAAACCGCGAAGAGCTTCGCAGCCACATTGCGATGGCGTTCGAAGACGCCACCTTGTTCTCGGCAACCGTTCGCGAGAACGTGCTGCTCGGTGCACCTGATGCAACCGAAGAAGACCTCAAGCAGGCGCTCGCTATTGCTCAGGCTCAGTTCGTCTACGACCTGCCAGATGGCCTCGACACCAAGATCGGTGAAGAGGGCCTTAGTCTTTCGGGTGGTCAGCGTCAGCGTCTTGCTCTAGCACGGGCGGTTGCCGCCAAGCCTGCCGTGCTGGTTCTCGACGACCCGCTATCGGCTCTAGATGTCGACACCGAGGCCATGGTCGAAGACGCACTTCGCACGGTACTCAAGGCCACTACCGCGCTGATTGTCGCTCACCGACCATCCACGGTTCAACTGGCCGACAAGGTTGCGCTCATGCAAGACGGCAAGATTACCGCCATCGGCAAACACAGCGACCTGCTCGCCACCAACGAGCACTACCGATTTGTAATCAGCAGCTTGGATGCTGCGGGCGACCTGATTGAGGTGAAGTAGATATGTCAATGCAAGGCGTTCAAAACGAAGAAAAGATTGAGCTCGACAAAGAAGAGCAACGGGCGGTTCGCAAGCGCTCGATGACTCTGCTCGGGTCGATCATTCGCCCGGTTCGCAACCGTCTCTGGGGCAGCTTATTTCTGGTAATCGGCTCGCAGGGTCTGCGCGTTTCGATGCCTTTCTTGATGGCCGTGGCTATCGACACCGCTCTGCCGGCCGCCATCAAGGGTAACCTCGAGCCACTTTGGGCAGTCAGCGGCGCTTACCTGATTGCAGCAGTGGTTTCGTCGGCGTTGATTGCATTCTTCGTGCGCTATGCCGCGCGAATCAACCAAGACATCATGTTTGCACTGCGCGGTCGCCTGTTTAGGCACACACAGAAACTGAGCGTTCAGTTTCACGAAACCTACACCTCGGGTCGCGTAATCTCTCGCCAGACCAACGACCTTGACTCGATCATGGAACTGCTCAACTCGGGCGGTAACGAAATGATCGCCGGTTTGCTCTACATGATCTTTGCGGCCATTGCACTTATCTTGCTGGATGCTCCCTCTTTCGGCATCATGGTGATTTCGTTCATCCCGCTCTGGTTCTTGACCCGCTGGTTCCAAAAGATGACCCGCCTCAACTACCGCAAGACTCGCGTGGCCTCGGCCAAGCAGATTGTGCACTTTGTTGAGACCATGACCGGCATCCGTGCGGTCAAGGCCTTCCGCAAGGAGCGCGCCAACGAAGAGAAGTTCGGCGAATTGGTCGAAGACTACCGAAGCGTAAACGCCAAGGTTATTCAGCTGTTTGGTATCTACGACCCGGGTCTGATTCTGATCGGCCAGGTAACCACCGCGTTCATTCTGCTTTATGGCGGATTGCGCGTGATGGAGGGCACCTTGGGCGTTGGCGTCATGATGGCCGCGATGCTCTATGCACGCCGCTTCTATGACCCAATGGAGCAGTTGGCGATGTTCTACAACTCTTTCCAGTCGGCAAACTCTGGCCTAGAAAAGATCTCGGGTGTGCTTCAAGAAGAGCCTTCGGTTGCTGACCCAGCCGAGCCTGTTGAGGTAAGCGATTCAAAGGGCCACATCGAATTCGACGGCGTTCGCTTCTCTTATGGCGACGGCAAAGAGGTTTTGCACGAGTTCAGTCTCGACATTCCTGCCGGTCAAACCATCGCTCTGGTGGGAACCACCGGTGCGGGCAAGTCGACGCTGGCCAAGCTGGTGTCGCGCTTCTATGACCCAACCACGGGAATCGTGCGTCTAGACGGTGTGAACCTGCGCGACATCCGTGATGAAGACCTGCGAAACGCAATCGTGATGGTGACGCAAGAGGCCTACCTATTCTCGGGCAGCGTTGCCGACAACATCGCCCTCGGAAAGCCAGGCGCAACCATCGACGAGATTCGCGACGCCGCTCGTGCGGTTGGTGCCGACGAGTTCATCATGGCCCTGCCAGATGGCTACGACACCGACGTGAACAAGCGTGGAGGTCGTGTGAGTGCCGGTCAGCGTCAGCTGATTTCATTCGCGCGCGCGTTCATTGCTTCGCCTCGCGTGCTGATTCTCGATGAGGCCACCGCTTCGCTCGACATTCCGAGCGAGCGCCTAGTGCAGCACGGTCTAAAAACCCTGCTCGCCGGCCGCACCGCGATCATCATCGCTCACCGCCTGTCTACCGTTTCAATCGCCGACCGTGTGTTGGTTATGGAACACGGACGCATCATCGAAGACGACACCCCGGCCAAGCTGATTGCCGGCACCGGCAAGTTCGCCAAGATGCACAAGGCTTGGCGCGACTCGCTGGTCTAGAAATTCGGCTGGTCAAACAGCAAAAAACCGGTCAACTCCACCTCGGGGTTGACCGGTTTTTTCGTGTGAGTTACGGCAGCTTGTGGCTGGTGGTTAGGGCGATTCCTAGCATGGCCGGAATGGTGACCACTGCCTTGCCACGGGCATCGACGACAACCTTGGTGCCGAGGCACTTGGTGCTGGAAACAACCGCACCGCGACCGCCGGTTAGCAGATCACAGTAGGTTCCAGCTGGCAGGTTGGTGAGAATGCCCATCTTGCGAGCCTTCTGAGTCGAGTTCATGGCGATGAAGGTGTTCGCACCGCGGTTGAACTTGAGAATCTTGGCACCGTCGGCGTGCTTCGTGTAGCCAACCTTGGTCTCTGGTGCCGAGCCAGCAACATCGCGCCAGGCAATCATGCCGCTGGTTGAGCGCCAACGCTGAATGCAGTTGTAGAGGCCTTCACGAATGATGTTCACCGGCTTGGTAGAGCTGGCACATTTGGCCTGCACCACCTTTTGAGTATTTGGGTCGGTGTTTGGGCCAAGACGCTCGTCGCTAAAGCTGTAACCGCTGTAAATCTGAGGAATACCGAATTTGGCCGCCAGCATGAACACGTGCGCGAGCTGGTACTTCTGAGTTTCCCAGTAGGCGAGTGACGATGGGCCGTGGTGTTCGGTGTCGTGGTTGCTCACCATGGTGATGGTCTTGTTGCTTGCGTTGAAGCCAACCGTCCAGAAGTCGGTCTTGGCGAATGCCAGGGTGTTCTGGTTCAGGTTGCTAACCAGGATGTTCGGCATATCCCATGCCCACGCATAACCGAATTCGGTGAAAGGTTCATTCTGTCCGTTGCCACCGATTACCTCAGACATGATGATTGGCTGGCGACCGTTGATTGGGTCGAGCAGGTCGACTACCGCCTTTAGGTCGGCTGCGCCGAAGTGCTTCGCGGCATCCACTCTAAAACCGGCAACGCCGAGGCTAATCAGGTCGTTTAGATAAGCCGCAATCTTGGCGCGCACGGCGGGCTTTTCGGTGGCGAGGTCAGGCAGGCCGCCGAGCATACAGCTGGTGGTTTCCCAAAGGTCGTCATAGGCCTCGATGTTGCTGTCACAGAAGCGGTCTTCGCTCGGGTCCATGGTGGCGTGAAAGTCGCTCTCACCATAGAGGCCTGGGTAGCCATACTTGTCGAATTCGGTGTCGGCCCAGCCGATGCCCGAAGAGTTTGCCATGTGGTTGATTACGGCGTCGGCGATGATCATCACGCCGGCTTGGTTGCAGGCCTGGGTCATAGCGGCGAACTCGGCGCGGGTGCCTAGGCGTGACTCGATCTTGTAGCTAACCGGCTGGTAGTGAACCCACCACTGCTCGCCGCGAATGTGCTCTTGTGGGGGTGAAATTTGCACCCAGTCGATGCCGTTTGGGCCGAGGTGGTTGGTGCACTCGTCTTTGATCGAGTTCCACGAATACATGAACATTTGAATGCCCACTGTGCTCTCATCAATTACCTTGTTTGGCACCGCCGAACCGTTGGCAGCTGCTGGTGAAATTGAAACGCCAGAAACTAGCAAAACGATGGCAGAAATGAGCGCGGATGCACGGCGAAACAGTCGAGTTTTCATAGCAAAAGTCTAAGCGCCACGAGGCGGTAGGCTAGTTCTAGGGGGTAACTGTAAGCCTTTTCACATGTAACGAATGGATACCAAGTTGTCGAAAATCAAGGTTGTTGGCAAGGTCGTCGAACTCGACGGCGACGAGATGACTCGCATCATCTGGCAGAACATCAAAGACTCACTAATTCTCCCGTTTCTAGACGTTGACCTTGAGTACTACGACCTATCGATAGAGCACCGCGACGCCACCGACGACCAGGTGACCATCGACGCTGCGAACGCCATCAAGAAGCACGGCGTTGGCGTGAAATGTGCCACCATCACCCCAGACGAGGCTCGAGTTACCGAGTTCGGTCTGAAGAAGATGTGGAAGTCGCCAAACGGAACCATTCGTAACATCCTCGACGGTGTTGTGTTCCGCGAGCCAATCATTATTTCGAACGTTCCACGCCTGGTTCCAGGCTGGACCAAGCCGATCGTCATCGGCCGTCACGCTCACGGTGACCAGTACAAGGCAACCGACTTCAAGGTTCCTGGTGCCGGTCGCGTCACCATGACCTGGACCCCAGCCGACGGCGGCGAAGTTCAGACCATGACTGTTGCAGACTACCCAGAGCACGGTGGTGTGGCCATGGGTATGTACAACTACATGGACAGCATCCGTGATTTTGCTCGCGCCTCGTTCAACTACGGTTTGGCCCGCAACTTTCCGGTCTACCTTTCGACCAAGAACACCATTCTGAAGGCCTACGACGGTGCCTTCAAGGATGCCTTCCAAGAGGTTTTCGAGGCCGAATACGCCGACAAGTTCAAGGCAGCCGGTCTCACCTATGAGCACCGCCTAATCGACGACATGGTCGCCGCGGCCCTCAAGTGGGAGGGTGGCTACGTTTGGGCTTGCAAGAACTACGACGGTGACGTGCAGTCAGACACCGTGGCTCAGGGCTTTGGTTCGCTGGGTCTGATGACCTCGGTGCTAACCACTCCAGACGGCGCAACCGCGCTCGCCGAGGCGGCTCACGGCACCGTGACCCGTCACTACCGCGACTGGCAGGCAGGTAAGAAAACCTCGACCAACCCGATTGCATCGATCTATGCCTGGACTCGCGGTCTAATGCACCGAGCCAAGCTAGACGGCACTCCAGAGGTTGCCGCCTTTGCTGAGACCCTTGAAGACGTAATCATCAAGACCGTCGAGTCTGGCCACATGACCAAAGACCTAGCGCTTTTGGTTGGCAACGGGCAGGCATACCAGACCACCGACGAGTTCATGGCAACTCTTGCAGAGAACCTGCGAGCACGTCTGGCTTAGTTTCAAATCTGGGGATAACTCGTTACCCCAAAAGCACTTGTGTATAACTCCCGTCAACAATTTGGCGGGAGTTTTACATTTCGTGCATGAAATCAACTAAGAGCAACAAGGTGCGCGCGCTGTTAGCCGCCGCCACATCGCTAGCCACCGTTATCGGTGTGCTCGTCGCGACTCCCGCCTCGGCAGTCAGCGTCAACCCGGCCGCAGTTTGCGCCAACGGTTCTTGCACGGTCACCTTCGATCACACGGGCGACTACTACCAATGGACACCGCCGGCGGGAATCAAAACCCTTTGGTTCGATGTCTTCGGCGCGCAGGGTGGGCGTTCGGGCGGGCTAGGCGGCAAGATCTCGGGCCGCTTCACGAACATCCCAGCTTCACTTTTTGTTTATGTTGGCGGGCAGGGTAAGACCGGCTCTGGGCAAACCGGCGGCTTCGGTGGCGGCGGCGCGAGCGGCTCTGGTCACGCTGACGAAGGGTCGGGCGGAGGGGCCAGCGATCTGCGCTCATCGACGGCGCTAGCCGATCGACTAGTGGTTGCCGGTGGCGGCGGCGGAACCGGAGGCTGGGTTGGCGGCGCGGGTGGCGCTGGCGGAAGCACGATTGCCAGCGCAGGAACAGCGGGCCAGGGCGGCGCAGGCGGCGGAGCAACCCAAATCGCTGGAGGATCGGCCGGAACCGGCAGTTCGGCAAACAACGGCACGGCGGGTTCGCTGGGCACTGGTGGCGCAGGCGGTAACGGCTCGGCCGGCGGTGGCGGCGGCGGTGGCGGGGGATACTTCGGCGGTGGCGGAGCTGGTGGAGACGGCATTCCATCTGGCCTAGACGGCGGCGGAGGCGGTGGCGGCTCATCGTTTGCAAGCATCGCCAGCACCTCGACCATTTCGCACGCCAAAGGCGTTCGCACGGGCAACGGCCAAGTTGTGCTCACCTACACCTACGCGCCGGTGGTGACGGCTTTTGCGCCAGCATCCGCTATCACAAACGCCAACGCGACGAACTTTGCGCTGAGCTTTAGCCAAGATGTTCAAGGCCTCGAAGCAACCGACTTCACCTTCGCGGGCACAGCGAGCGGATGTCTGGTCAGCTCGATCAGCGGAGCGAACGCGAGCTACACAGTAGCGGTTTCGAACTGCAGCGACGGCACGGTTTTGCTCAACCTCGCAGCCGACGGGGTATTCGGCGCGACGACCGGCCCAAACCAGGTGGCAACCTCATCGACCCTAACCATCGACCGCAAAAAGCCGGTGTTCGCAATCACGCCACCGGCGACGCCAACCAACCTGAGCGTGCTGCCATTCGCCGTGAGCGTCGATGAGCCGGTCACCGGCCTGAGCGCGTCCTCGTTCAGCGTCACAGGCACGTCGTGCGCGATCGGAACGGTCACGGGTTCCGGCGCGAGCTATGTGGTCAACGTCACCGGTTGCGCCTCAACGGCCACGGCAACGCTGACCGTCAAGGTCGGTGTGGGAGCAGATGTGGCGGGTAACGTCGGGCCAGCATCCGCTCTCGCATCGAGTTCGGTGGCTATCGACCGCGTCAGCCCAACGGTGAGCGCGTTTACCAAGTCGACCGCCTCGCGCAACGACCTGATTGTGTTCGAACTGACCCTGTCTGAAAGCGTGGCTGCGCTGACTAACGACCCGCAAACCTTCACGGTCAGCGGTTCTGGCTGCGTGATCACCAAGGTCAGCAGCGTCGCCAACGTCTATTCGATCTGGGTCACCGACTGTGCCGAGGGGGTGAGCGCGAAAGTTGTTCTCGAATCCGGTGCACTGACCGACGTGGCCGGTAACACCGGGCCGACTGTCGATGTTTCTTCGCCAACCGTGAAGGTCGACGACCAGTTGCCTCGCGTGACAATCAGCGCGGATGCCCGTGCCAACGCCTCGGTTAGCCCGAGCTTCACGGTCACCTTCAGCGAGTCGGTTTCGGGGCTAACCCTCGACACCTTCACGCACTCGGGCACGGCCACGGGCTGCCGATTCACGCTCACCGAGTTGAGCGCCGGAGTCAGTTTCAGGGTTGCAACCAGCGGATGCTCGGTCGGAACCGTCTCGCTCGGCATTCCACCCTCGTCGGTAACCGACCCTGGCGGCAACCTCGGCCCGACCACCGGAATCGATTCGGCTTCGGTGATCATCGACGCGGCGAGCGGCAGCACCACGACCGGTGGCGGCATGGCGCGGCCTCGTGTAATCGCGAAAGAAGGCACCACAACTCGCGGTGCGTCTTCGATGAAGGCGGTTTCGTTCGGGGTTGCCAAAGCGTTCAAAAACGCGGATGTCGGGTTGGCTGCAATCGCAGCCACCTCGGCGGCCCTGATGCTCGGGCGTTCGCTGGCTGCTTCGAAAAAGCTAGCGGTTACTCGAAAATAATGGTGCGGTCGCCATCGAGCAGAACTCGGTGTTCGGCGAACCAGCGCATGGCTTGAACCAGCGTCTTCGATTCAACATCTTGACCGATTGAAACGAGACGCTTCTTCGAGTCGCTGTGGGTTACACGAACCACGTTCTGCTCGATGATCGGCCCCTCGTCGAGGTCGGCGGTAACAAAGTGGGCGGTTGCACCGATCAGCTTCACGCCTCGAGCGTGAGCCTGGGCATAGGGGTTAGCGCCCTTGAAGCCCGGCAAGAACGAATGGTGAATGTTGATGATTCGACCCTCGGACTCAGCTACAAACTCGGGTGACAGCACCTGCATGAAGCGGGCGAGCACGATGAGCTCGATTCCGGCGGCGTGAATGTAGTCGCGCAACATGTGCTCGAACGCGGCCTTGCTGCCAGCATCCGTGATTGCATGGGTCTCAAACTTCACGTCATAGAACGCCGCGAGCTCGGCCAGGTCTGGATGGTTACTAAAAACCGCTGGAATCTCGATCGGCAACTGGCTCGCACGCTGGCGAAAGAGAATGTCGTTGAGGCAGTGGGCCGACTTCGAAACCAGAACCAGGGTGCGAACCTTGCGGCCAACCTCGTCGAGGTGCCAGGTCATGCCGTAGTGGTCGATTACCGGCTGAAGCTCTGCCACGAAAGCTTCGCGAGAAACGCTCGATTCGATCTGCAGGCGAATGAAGAATCGACCGGTGTCTTCTGAAGAAAATTGCTGCGATTCGGTGATGTTTCCGGCCGCGGCCACCACCGCGCCAGAGATCGCGTGCACGATTCCGGGCTGGTCGTCGCAAACCAACGTAAGCACCCAGTGTTTTGCTTCAGAAGTCATAGGGTCAAGTCTATTCGGGGTTAGAATTACGTCATCGCAACTGGCGCTAAAGATGGGTATCCATCGGGGAGCGATAGGCATTTTTGGTCGTGCGCCTGGGCCAACATATACGCCGTGCACTGCAACACTCTTAGGAGCCCCGACATGTCAAAACTGCCATCGACTTTCAACCAGCCGTTGAGCGAAACCGACCCAGAGATCGCAGCCGTTCTAGAGGCCGAACTCGACCGCCAGCGTCACACCCTCGAAATGATCGCGTCTGAAAACTTTGTCAGCCGCGGCGTGCTCGAGGCGCAAGGTTCGGTGCTCACCAACAAATACGCCGAAGGTTACCCGGGCAAGCGCTACTACGGTGGCTGCGAGGCCGTCGACGTCGCCGAAAACCTAGCCCGCGACCGCGCGAAGGCGCTGTTCGGTGCCGAGCACGCCAACGTGCAGCCACACTCGGGTGCGAGCGCGAACGCCGCTGTGCTTATGGCGCTGGCAAACCCTGGCGACCGCATCCTCGGTCTTGAACTTGCGCACGGTGGTCACCTCACCCACGGCATGCGCCTGAACTTCTCGGGCAAGATGTACGAAGCTCACGCCTACGGTCTGAACCCAGAGACCTTCTTGATCGACATGGACATCGTTCGCCAACGTGCCCACGAGGTGAAGCCTCACGTTTTGATTGCCGGATGGTCGGCATACAGCCGTCACCTAGACTTCGCCGAGTTCCGCAAGATTGCCGACGAGGTAGGAGCCAAGCTTTGGGTCGACATGGCTCACTTTGCCGGTCTGGTTGCCGCCGGCCTGCACCCAAGCCCGGTGCCATACGCCGACGTGATTTCGACCACCGTTCACAAGACTCTGGCCGGCCCTCGTTCGGGTCTGATTCTCTGCCGCGAAGAGTATGCCAAGAAGATCGATTCATCGGTGTTCCCTGGCCAGCAGGGTGGCCCGCTAATGCACGTGGTTGCCGCCAAGGCAGTTGCCTTCAAGGCAGCAATGCAGCCAGAGTTCAAAGACCGCCAGCAGCGCACTCTCGATGGCGCTCGTTTGATTGCCGAGCGTTTGACCCAGGCGGATGCCCGTGCCAACGGCGTTCAGGTGCTAACCGGAGGCACCGAGGTTCACCTCGTTCTGGTTGACCTGCGCAACGCTCCGATCGACGGCAAGACCGCCGAAGACCTACTGCATGAAGTTGGCATCACCGTCAACCGCAACTCGGTGCCGAACGACCCTCGCCCACCAATGGTGACCTCGGGTGTTCGCATCGGAACCCCAGCCCTCGCCACCCGTGGCTTTGGGCAGGCCGAGTTCACCGAGGTTGCAGACATCATCGCTCACGTGTTGATGCCGAACCCAGATGTTGCAGCCCTTCAGGCTCGAGTTCGCGCTCTTACCGAGGCTTACCCGCTTTACGACGGCCTCGAGAACTGGTAGTCGAATGACTGCGGTCAAGCTAGACGGCCTGGCAACGGCCAATGCCATCAAGGCAGAACTAACCGAACGCGTCATTGCACTCAAGCAGCGCGGCATCACTCCGGGGCTCGGCACTCTGCTGGTTGGCGACGACCCTGGTTCACACATCTACGTAGGCGGCAAACACCGCGACTGCGCAGAGGTTGGTGTGCACAGCGTGCGCATCGATTTGCCTGCTTCGGCGTCTAGCGCTGATGTGCGGGCGGCCATCCGTGATTTGAATTCGGCCAGTGACGTTACCGGCTACATCGTTCAGCTGCCGTTGCCGTTTGGCATTGACACCAACGAGATGCTCGAGCTGATGGACCCTGCGAAAGATGCCGACGGTCTGCACCCAACCAACCTTGGTCGCCTTGTGCTTGGCGTTTCGAGTGAGCTGACCTCGCCGCTGCCTTGCACCCCGGCCGGAATTGTCGAGCTGCTGCGTCGCTACGACGTGCCAACTCGCGGCGCCGAGGTTGCCGTTATCGGTCGTGGCGTTACCGTCGGTCGCCCGCTCGGTCTGCTGATGACTCGCAAGGGAATCGACTCGACCGTCACACTATTGCACTCGGCTTCGCTCGACATCGAGGCGGCCGTGCGTCGTGCCGACATCGTGGTTGCCGCAGTTGGAGTGCCACACTTTGTTCGCCCAGAGTGGGTCAAACCGGGTGCCGCCGTTCTAGACGTTGGCATCACTCGTGTTGAAGGTCCAGAAGGCGCAAAACAGGTCGGCGATGTCGACCCGGCGGTTGCCGAGGTTGCCGACTACTTCTCACCAAACCCTGGTGGAGTCGGCCCAATGACCCGCGCAATGCTTATCAAAAACGTGGTCGACACGGCTACTAGGGGCTAATCGAGTTGAATCCGATCGCGCAGATTGGGTAGCGGCTCTAGAACTTCGAGCGAATAGCCCAAAGGTCAGGGAACACCGACCTGAACAGCGTCGAAGCTAGGTAGTCGACTCCAAGCGAGCCGCCCGTACCAGCCTTGCGACCGATCGTGCGCTCAACCATCTTCACGTGACGGTATCTCCACTCTTGCAAACCCTCGTCGAGGTCGACCAAGCGCTCACACACCGCAGCCGCGTCGGCGTCGGTTCGATGAATGTCGAGTAGTACCGCCTGAACTTCTTCGTTCGGCGACCAGGCAGTCGTGACATCCCTGTTCAAAGCGGATGCTGGCAGCTTGTCGGTGCGAGTGGCTAGGTAGGCGAGTGTGCTGTCCCACAGCGAAGGTCTCTTCATCGCGGCCTCAACCCGAGAACGAGCCGGCGAACCATAGATCAGGTGCTCGGCCATGCCCATGCCGCTGCCCGCCGGAGCCCCATCGCCAGCCTTGTCGCGACGGCCGAGAACGGCCTCGAATTCGCGAAACTGAGCCGACTGAAAACCGCTGGATGACTGCAAGAAACCCCTGAACGAGTTGAACTGCAGCGGCGTCATGGTTTCGAGAATGTCGATTTGGGCAACGCAGGTTTTCATGATGGTGCGCATGCGGCCGAGCAACCCGAGCGAGCGGTGAGTGTCGCCTGCGGTGAGCGACGACTGCAGTGCGGAGGCCTCATGCAGCAACTGCTTGAACCACAACTCGTAGGTTTGGTGAATCACAATAAAGAGCATCTCGTCGTGCTCGGGGCCGTCAGACACGGGCTGCTGCAACTCGAGCAGTTCATCCACTTTCAAATACGAAATGTAGGTGAGCGCCTTTTCGTGGTTAGCCGGGCCGTTTTCGTTGCCGCTCATGTGACTCTGCTTCCGTTGTCTTCGATGTTCAGGTAGTCGCCGCTGGCCACTAGGTCGCGCATTCGAGCCATGCCGTCGAAAACCTCGACGAACGAGGTTGGCAGCGGGGCGATGGCCAGGCGAATGGAGTTAGGCGTGCGGTAGTCGGGAATCACGTTCGCCAGCTTGCGCATGCCTGCCGCGATGGCCTTGGCGTCTGGGTGGCCGACGGTGATGTGGCCGCCACGTTTACTCGACTCGCGCGGAGTGAGCAGGGTGAAGCCGAGCGGTGCCAGCCACGCGTCGAACAGGGCAACCATCATGTCGGTGCCGACGGCTGCCTTGTGAGCAATCGCACGGATGCCCGCCTGCTCGATCATCTCGAAGCTGGCTTGCACGCCCCGAATGCCGATGATGCTCGGGCTGGCGATTTGAAACCGGCGCATCTGGTTGCTCGGCTCGAAGAACGGCCCCATTTCGAACTGCTTGTCTTGGGCGAACCAGCCTTGAATCGGCACGCGCAATTCCTCTTGGATGCTCTTAGCAACGTATAGCCAAGCCGGCGAACCAGGCCCGGCGTTGCCGTATTTGTAGGTGCAACCAATCGCGAGGTCGACGCCGTTGGCATCGAAGTCGAGTTCGATTGCGCCCGCTGCGTGGCTGGCATCCCAGACCACAAGCGTGCCGTTCGCGCGACACAGGTCGGTGATTGCCTTGATGTTAGGGCGTGATCCCGAACGGTAGTGAATAGCTTGCAGTGTTACCAGCGCAACGTCGTCGTTCAGGTGCGGGGCAAGCGCCTCAGCGGTGATGAGCTCGTTCTCGCAGTCGATGGCAACCGAGCCGGGCCCGCCACTGCCGTCGTTGTCGAGGGTGACCAGGTTTAGACCGTGCGCTTCGGCGATGCCGGCCAAAATGTAGCGATCGGTCGGAAAGTTTGCCGCATCGATGATCACGGTCTTGCGATCAGGACGAGCCTGAATGGCAGCGCTGCAAAGTTGGTAGAAGTTCACTGAGGTGGTGTCACAGACAAGTGTTTGACCGGATGCTGCACCGAGCACTGCGCGACCGAGCAGGTCACCGGCGGTAGTTGCCTCGTCGATCCAGTGGGCCCAGCCATTGACCAGTTCGCGACCCCACTCGTTGGTTACAAAATTGGCCACGCGTTCGACGGTTGCTTTTGGCAGGCGACCGAGAGAGTTGCCATCTAGGTAACAGAGATCAGGGTCGGTGATGACGAACTGCTCGCGATAGTGCGCAAGCGGGTCGGCCGCATCGAGCGCCTCGGCAAAAGCGCGTTCGGTTGGCTGCACTTGTCTCTCTCTTCTTCGAAAGGTTTCGGCTTCAGCCTAGTGCGATTGCGCTAGTCGAGCATCTGAGTCGCGGCCAGCTCTTTGTAGAGAGGCGTCGACTTGAGCAGCTGCTTGTGAGTGCCAACGCCGACGATCTTTCCGTCTTGCATAACGATGATTTGGTCGCTGTCGACCACGGTCGAGAGCCGGTGGGCAATCACAATCATGGTGCGGTGTTGGGCAACCGCATCGATCGCCTCGCGCATGCGCTGTTCGTTCAAGCCGTCGAGCGAAGAGGTCGACTCATCGAGCAACAGAATCGGAGGCGCGGCCAACAGCGCACGGGCAATAGCCAAACGCTGACGCTCACCACCCGAAAGCATGATGCCCTGCTCGCCAACCTCGGCGTCTAGGCCACGCTTATCGCGCTTGATGACCTCGGTGAGGTTCACGGCAGCCAGAACCGCCTTGAGCTCTTTGTTGGTTGCATCCGGCTTGCCAATCAGCAGGTTTTCGCGAATGCTTCCGGCTAGCACCGGCGCATCTTGCTCGACGTAGCCAATCTGGGCGCGCAGTTCGCGTCGACTGATGTTGGTAACTGGCTGGCCATCGAGCAAAATCTGACCCGAACTCGGCTCATAGAAGCGCTCGATGAGCGAGAGTGTGGTCGACTTGCCAGAACCCGAGGGCCCAACGATGGCAACGCGCGAACCACGCTCAATCTTGAACGAAATGCCGTTCAGCACAACCGGGGCAACCGTGCCAGGCTCGCTCGGCGCATAAGAAAAGTTGACCTTCTTGAACTCGATGGCAACCGTGTTGCTACCCTTGCGACGAACCGGCTTGTCGCTCGCCTCGTCGGCGTTCTCGAGCGGCAGGTCAAGAATTTCTTGGATGCGCGCCAAGGCCCCGAGTGCACTCTGCACCGAAGAATAGGCCTGAAACGCCTGGCCAACCGGGCGAATCATTAGGAACATGAGCAAGATGAAGGTGATCAGGCTGGCAACGTCGGTTTCGCCCGTCGCAACGCGGAATCCGCCAACGCCCAAGACCACCATGAAAGCACCGTTCGCAGCGAGGCCACCAATCGGTGTGATGGCGGCGTTGATGCGCGCAATCTTGACGCCTTGGTCGAAGGCTTGCGAAGCATCCGCTGTGATTTGAGCGGTTTCACGATCTTCGGCACTTGCAGCACGGATGGTGCGAACCGCACCAAGCGCGCGCTCGACCGATGCCGACATATCGCCGACGCGAGCCTGAGCCTTGGTGGTAGCGCTGCGAATGCGGCGGGCCGAGAAACCGATGCTGGCAACGGCAACCGAAATCATGAGCAGGGTTAGGCCGAGCAAGAGCGGGTCGATGATCGCCATGGCGATTACCGAACCCAAGAAGATGAGTGCGCCACCGGCTGCGTCGATGAGGCCCTGAGTGAGGGCGGCGCGAAGCAGGGTGGTGTCTGAGCCAACGCGCGAAACTAGGTCACCGGTGCGGCGGGTGTCATATTCGACAACCGGTAGGCGCAGTAGGCGGTGGGTGAGCTTGCGGCGGGCCGAGAAGACCACGCCTTCACCGGCTTTGGCGAGCACGTAATACATGAAGCCGCTGGTAATGGCCGAGGCGAGAGTGATCACAACAAGAAGAACGATGATGGTGGTGAGGTCGTCGCCGTTGGTGACTGCGTCAATCACTTGACCAACCACGAGCGGCTGGGCGAGGCTGGTGCCAGCGCCTACGAGGCTCAGGATGACTGCAACCCAGAGTGCGGCAGTGTGCTCCTTGAGATAAGGGACTAACTGTGCAAACTTGGCCTTTGGACCTGAGTCTTTTTTGTCTTCTCTTGCTGCGCGCGCGTTTGGGCGGCTCGAATGCATGCTCATACGTCTATTCAATGGCATAAGAGAGCGAAAAATTACCCAGAGAGAGATTTTTCGCTAAATGCGCAACCTAACGGCTCAGCCCAGGGTCGCCGGTCAGATATTCGTTTAGCAGGTAGTTGATCTCACCAAATGCCAGCGCCTCGGTATAGGCGGTGTTTTTGTAAAAGTGCGAAAAGTCGACCGACTGCAGCGCTTCGAGCGCGCGAGGATGACCCAGCTTTAGAAACATCCGAGTTGAATTTGGCTTGCGCTCAAACTCGGTGCGGACGGTGCCGCAGCCGAACCCAAAAACCGTGAGCGCTACATCTGCCTCAGCGGGCGAACACTTGGTGACGAACCCGTGGTCGATAACCAACACACGCTCGCGCAGTTCTTCGCGCCGCTGCCAAACCTGAAAACAGGTCGCCAGCAACTTGCGGCTGCTCAGGCTCTGGCCGGCGTCGTCGAGGTAGTCGAGAGTCAGGTCGTGATCGCTCACCAGGTGAAAACGGCGGTCTAGGCGGTTGATTACAGACCATTTGCGCCACGAGCGCGGCACGATGAACGCGATGTATTCGCTAACCTCGGCGGCTCGATTGAAAAAGGGGATGCTCAGCGAATTGTTTCGACCGAATGGCGGGTTCGAGATGGTGATGGCGTTGTGGGCTGCGAGCTCAACCTCGAGAAAGTCGCCGGTGTTCACTCGTGCGTGCTTTGGCTCAATGTCGACGCTTACTACTTTTGCCGCACCGGCTGCCTCGGCTGCTTCGACAAATGACCCCGTGCCCCCAGCAGGTTCGATGACGGTTCTAGTCTTGAAGTCGCCGACCAACGCGGCCACTTCGGCGACCAGTTTTGCCGCCAGGGGTGCGGGTGTGTAGTACTGCTCTTTGCCCGTGACGCGGGTGTTGCCGGGGCGCACTCTCACCACGGATGCGGTTTCGAGGTTCTTGGGTGCGGGCTTGGTCACATGTCAAGAATATCGGCAACTGACCCTCGCAAACACCACAAAAAAAGTTACCCAAAATGCGCCGAAGTCGCGGGTGCTTTCGGTTAGTCTGAAGGGCTGCCCTGATTAGGGCCCAAAGTCACATAAGGCTTTCAAAGAAGAAACAGGTTTCATTTTGGCTAAGCAAGCAGAGCGCGAATCAATGATCGTGGCGAGCAAACTCACCAAGACCTACGGAGAGTTTGTTGCTGTCGACGGCATCGACTTCGAGGTCAAGCGCGGTGAATCATTCGGAATTCTCGGCCCAAACGGTGCCGGCAAATCAACCACAATGAAGATGATTGCCGCCACCAGCCAGCGCACCTCGGGCGAGCTAGTCATTCTTGGAAAAGACCCAGACAAGAAGGGCCCTGAGATTCGCGCCCACCTGGGAGTCGTGCCTCAGCAAGACCTCGTTGACCGCGAGCTCAAGGTGTGGGAAAACCTCTACGTTTACGGCCGCTACTTTGGCCTAAAGCGCGGGTTCATCTTGAAGAAGATCGAAGAGTTGCTCGACTTCGCGCAGTTGCAAGAAAAGCGCAACAGCAAAACCGACGAACTTTCAGGCGGCATGAAGCGCCGACTCACCATCGCCCGTGGCCTGATCAACGAGCCAGAGATTCTTCTGCTCGATGAGCCAACCACCGGTCTAGACCCCCAGGCGCGCCACATTCTGTGGGACCGCCTATTTCGCCTAAAAGAGGTTGGCGTGACTCTGGTCATCACAACCCACTACATGGATGAAGCCGAGCAGCTTTGCGACCGCCTGGTGGTCATGGACAAAGGCAAGATCATGGCCGAGGGCAGCCCGGCCGAGCTGATTAAGAAGTACTCGAGCAAAGAGGTGCTCGAGGTTCGCTTTGGTTCTGCAAACAACGAGCAGGTTGCCAAAGACTTAGCCGGCATCGGCGAACGTCTCGAGATTCTTCCAGACCGCATCCTCGTCTATTCGGCCAATGGTGAGAAAGAACTCGAGAAGATTGTCAAGAAGGGCCTGAAGCCGGTCACCTCACTGGTTCGCCGCTCGAGTCTCGAAGATGTTTTCTTGCGCCTAACCGGCAGAAGCTTGGTCGAGTAATGCAAACCTTGCAAGAAACCTGGCAGGGGGCGGCCACGCTGGTTGACCCGGCCGTGCCTCAACGGTGGGGTTTTTGGTATGTCGCCGAAACCCGCCTGCGCAACATGTCAAAGTGGTGGCCCGCAATCGTTGCCTTTGGCATTGGAAACCCGGTGCTCTACCTGTTCTCAGTTGGTGTCGGTATCGGTTCTCTGATCAGCGGCCCGGTTGACGGCGTTAGTTACTTGACGTTTCTCGCACCGGCCCTGCTTGCAACGGCCGCGATTCAAGCAGCGATGGATGAAGTGTCGTTTCCGACCATCGAGGGGTTTGTGTGGGACAAAACCTTCTTCGCAACCAATTCGACGGGTATCACCGGCCCACAAATCGTAAACGGCATGATGGTGGCCGCCATGATTCGTGCGGTAGCCACCGTGCTCATCTATGAGTTGATTTTGCTGATGTTTGGGGCAATCACCATGGATGCAGTGCTGCCGCTTCTGCTGTCTTCATCGTTTGCCGCACTGGCCTTCGCTGCCGTCATGTTTGCGGTCACTGTGAAGATCAAAGATGACGATGGATTCTTCGCAATCATCGGTCGATTCGTGATCACGCCGATGTTCATGTTCTCGGGCACCTTCTATCCGCTAGAAAACACTCCGATTTATCTACAGTGGATCGGCTGGATTTCGCCGCTGTGGCACTCAACCGACATCGGTCGCGCACTTTCTTATGGCGCAGATGTTGACGGTTGGTTGATGATTGTGCACTTCGGCTTTCTAATCGCTATGGCCATCGGTGGCTTCGCCTGGGTTTATCCACAATTCATCAAGAGGTTGTCAGCATGAGCATCATTAATGCCACGGTAGACACAGCAGTCGCAATCGCCGAACGTCGCAGTAACAAGGCAACCGCTGGCGTCTACGCTGGCCGCTCGGGTTCGGTTCTAATGCGCAACTTTTATGCGCTCAAAACCTCGAACGCGGTTGCGGTCATCTCGGGCTTTTTCGAGCCCGTGCTCTATCTGCTTTCGTTTGGCTACGGCATCGGCAGCCTGATGGAGGGCGAGGCAAGCGCCTACGCCATGTACATCATGCCCGCCCTGCTCGCCACCAGCGCCATGAACGGCGCCATTTACGACAGCACTTGGAACGTCTATTTCAAGATGCACTTCGGCAAGCTTTACCAGAGCATGATGTCGACTTCGCTTGGCCCCTTGGATGTCGCGCTCGGCGAAATCGGGTGGGCGCTGCTTCGCGGTCTGGTCTATGCAATCGGATTCATGATTGTCGTCACGCCGCTCGGTTTGGTCACCTCATGGTGGGGCCTGATGGCGATACCGGCTGCTGTGTTGATTGCCTTCGGATTCGCATCCGTGGGAATGGGTGTTACGTCTTACCTAAAGAACTTTCAGCAGATGAACTGGGTCAACTTCGTGCTGTTGCCGATGTTCTTGTTTTCGGGGGCATTCTTCGACATCACCAAGGCTTACCCAGACTTCATCGTTTGGATCATTCAAGCGCTACCGCTCTGGCAAGCCATCGAACTCGTTCGCGGCCTCATGACCGGCGCAGTTGGGCTGGCCACACTCGGCCACGTGCTCTACTTTGTCGTAATGATTGTGGTTGGGCTGGTGTTCACCACCAAACGCCTCACGGCGCTGTTCTTGCGTTAGCTGACGATGCCCCACACAACAGCCACAATGATGTTCAAGGTGGTTAGACCGGCGATCGAAGGCACAACCCAGGTTGGAGTGCTTTCTTTCTTCCTGTAGGTGTAGGCCACAAAGAAAACTGCTGTGATCACTATGGTCTTGACCACCAGAACCAAATTGTTGACCTGCTCTTCGCTGCCAGGCATCTGAAGAATGCCGATCATGCCGAGGCCGGTTGCGAGCATCAGCCAAGCACCGTGCAAAATGCCGGCATTGACTTTCATGCCCTCGCCCCACTGCTTGAGCTGGTAGAAGAAGCCGCTGAACAGTGCACCGATTCCGACGAAATGAAGGACTAGAAGAACTTTTTCTGCGATGTCCATGAGTTGCTTTTCCCTTTTCTGGCAACCCCGACAAAGCGGTCTGCCGTTACGGCTTCAGTCTAGCCATGAGCACCGCGGCCTCGACTGCCTCGGCACCCTTGTCTTCTTTTGAGCCAGGCAGACCAGCGCGGTCGAGCGCCTGCTGCTCGTCGTCAACGGTGAGCACACCGAAACCAATCGGCACGCCGGTGTCTAGCTGCACGCGAGTTAGCCCCTCGGTCACTGCCTGACACACGTATTCAAAGTGCGGGGTTCCGCCACGAATCACAACGCCAAGCGCGATGACCACTTCGGCACCATCTTCTATCGCGTACTGGGCTGCAAGTGGTAACTCGAATGCCCCAGGTACTCTCACGATCGAATAAACGTCGTTGCCGGCATCCTGGAGGGCCTTTTCGGCACCGGCCAGCAGACCATCGGTGATGTTGGTGTGCCATGAGGTCACCAGGATGCTCACCGCAAGGCCGCTCGCATCAATCGTCAGTTTTGGGGCTCCCGCACCGCTCATTAGTTCTTCGCACTTTCTGGAATGATGTGACCCATCTTCTCGCGCTTGGTATCGAGGTAGCCCTCGTTCTCGGCTGCGAGACCGACGATCACTGGAACATACTCATTTACGGTGATACCCGCATCGTTCAAGAACCAGCTCTTGGCCGGGTTGTTGGTCATCAGACGAACCGACTTCACGCCAAGGTCGCTCAATATCGCAACAGCAGCGCCGTATTCACGGTTCTCGCTAGGCAAGCCGAGGGCTAGGTTGGCCTCAACTGTGTCGAGTCCTTGCTCTTGCAGCGCATAGGCCTTGAGCTTGTTCAACAGACCGATTCCGCGACCTTCCTGGCCACGCAGATAAATGACTATTCCGCCTCGAGGGTCGTTGGCAATCTGGTCGAGCGCAAAGTCGAGTTGCGGCCCACACTCACACTTGAGCGAACCGAAAGCCTCACCGGTGATGCACTCAGAGTGCATGCGCACGAGAACGTCTTCACCGGTCGGGTTGCCTGAAATGATGGCAACGTGGTCAGCCGTGGTCTTGATGTCGTAATAGCCACGCACTCTGAAGTTTCCGTGTGTGGTTGGCACATTTGCTTCGGCTTCAAAGCGGATGCGGTTGTTTGGGTTGTGCTCGTACAAGATGCCGTTCTCACCCAAGTAGCCAACTAGTTGTTCGATTGTGATCACAGGTAACCCCTCAGCTCTGCCTACCTCAATCAACTCAGGCAAACGCATCATTGTTCCATCGCTAGATACCATTTCACCGATAACTCCAACCGGAGATAGGCCCGCAAGTTTGAGCAGGTCAACGGTTGCTTCGGTGTGGCCTGCGCGGCCGTGCACGCCAAGTGGGTGTGCGCGCAATGGCAGCATGTGTCCTGGTCGAATAAGAGCCTCAGCCGAGGTCTTAGGGTCGGCTAGCACGTTGGCCGTGTTGGCGCGGTCTGCGGCCGAAACTCCGGTCGAGAAGCGGTTGGCGGCATCCACGCTCACTGTGTAGTTGGTCGCGTGGGGGTCTTCGTTTTGAATGGTCATCAGTGGCAGCTCAAGCTCGTTGGCGCGCGACTCTTCCATCGGCACACACAGAAAGCCCGTGGTGTTGCGAACGATCCAGGCCATCCACTCTTCGGTCACGAGCTCGGCTGCGATGATCGCGTCACCCTCGTTCTCGCGGTTCTCGTCGTCGGCAACCAGAATCGGCTTGCCGGCCTTCAGAGCCTCGATGGCTTGTTCAATGGTCGAAAGTGCCATTAGATACCCCTTGCTTCGAGCAAACGCTCGATGTGTTTGGCCATGATGTCGGCCTCAATGTTGACTGGGTCGCCCACGGTTTTGGCACCGAGGGTGGTCAGTCGCAAAGTTTCAGGAATCAGGCTTAGCCCGATGATGTTGCCGTCAACCTCGTTGACGGTGAGCGAGATGCCGTCGATGGTAATCGAACCCTTCAGCACCACATATTTGGTCAATTCCGCTGGGATGCTCACGCGAACCCATTCCCAGTTGTCACTCGGTTCACGGCTCACGATGTGGCCGAGGCCATCAACGTGCCCTTGAACCACGTGGCCACCGAAGCGGGTGGCTGCGTTCATGGCGCGCTCAAGGTTGACCACGTCACCAACCTTGGCCGCACCAAGGCTGGTGAGGCGAAGCGTTTCGTGCATGACGTCGGCGGTGAAGTTACCGGGTTCGATCTCAACCGCGGTTAGGCAGGTGCCGTTGACCGCGATCGAGTCGCCACGGTTCACGTCGCTGGTAACCAAAGGCCCCTCGATGGTGATGCGCTTGGCATCAGGCTGGTCTTCGATGCTCACGATGCGACCGAGTTCTTCGATGATTCCGGTAAACATTTAGTTGCCCCTCTCGGTAGCGCGAATAAGAATGTCTGCGCCGAGTTGCTTGATTTCTACGAAGTCGAGCGACTTTGCCTCGGTCATTGTGGTTACGCCAAGGTCGGCGATTGCGGTGCGCGCGCCGCCGAGCAAAGTTGGTGCCAGGTAGACCAGATACTCGTCAACTAGCCCGAGTCGAGCAAAGTGCGAGGCCACGGTCGGGCCGCCCTCAACCCACACGTGCTTCACGCCTTCTTGCCAGAGTGCGGCGAGCACCCCGTGCAGCGAGTGGGTGCGAAGGTGAACGGTCTCGGCATCCGAGTTGAAAACACGAGCGGATGCTGGCAGTTCGCTCTCGCCAATCACGACTCGAAGCGGCTGATGTTCGTATAGCGTGCCGTCAGGTTTGCGCGCGGTGAGTTCGGGGTCGTCGGCCAGAACGGTGCCCGTGCCGACCAAGATTGCGTCAACGTGGCTGCGGCGCAGGTGGCTGTCGGCGCGAGCTTCCGGACCGCTGATCCACTTGCTGGTGCCGTCGTTCGCGGCTGCGCGACCGTCGAGGCTCGAAGCCCACTTGAGGGTCACAAAGGGTCTTTGGCGGGTGTTGGCGGTTAGCCACACGCGGTTCTGCTCGCGGGCTTCGCTCTCGAGCGTGCCGAACACCACTTCGATTGCAGCGTCGCGCAGGGTTTGGGCGCCTCCACCAGAGGTTGCACCTGGGTCGCTCACGGCATAGACAACGCGGCTAACGCCAGCGGCAATCAGGGCCTGTGCGCATGGGCCGGTGCGGCCGGTGTGGTTGCAAGGTTCGAGGGTGACCACGGCGGTTGCGCCTGCAGGCACGTTGTCTAGTTTGCTTAGGGCATCGACTTCGGCGTGAGGTGTGCCGGCGCCCTTGTGCCAGCCCTCCGCGATGATTTGGCCGTCGGCGCTCAGAATCACACAACCGACTTGAGGGTTCACGCCCCAGGCTGGGCCGAGCAGCGCGAGTTCGAGTGCGCGACGCATCGCGCTCTCATAGATCTCGTGACTCATTTGGCCAAACCTCTCGAAGTACTTATTCGTCTTCGGGGTTGGCGAGAGAAGGCCCGCGCAAAGCGCAAAGCCAAGGGTCTAGCGACATCGCCAAAAAAGCGAAACGCCAAACCCTCGTTCTTCTCCCATCCGGACTTTAACCGTCGGTGCTGGAATTTCACCAGCTCAACCGCCTAACCCGGTTCTCAAGTTGCCTTGATTGCCGTTGCTCTCGCGAGCAGCTAGTCGGGTCGCGGACTTTAACCGCCGGCTCAGATTTTCACTGACCCCGAAGAACTTGTAATGCTTGTCTATCATGGCAGAAAACAGCGATATAGGGGCAAGTTATTCCCAGTATTGCCCTCGAAGTGTATGCCTCTAGGAGGTAGATTAAGTTCGCTTGAGGCGTAAACTCTTCAATACCAGACACTCGCGTTTCCTTCCTCGTTTTTGGCAAAATAGTTATAGATTTGTAATAATCGAAAAAATGTTCGAATGTGAGGAGTTCAACATGGGTCATGCGAGCGGGGGAGGCTATTCTTCCCCGGGTGGCCTTAGCCAAAACTTAGGGAAGCTTTTGAATAAGTTTCCGTCGGATCGGCAAGGAAGGTTGGGGGCTAAGGGCAGAAACAAGGCTCGGCTGATCGCCTCAGATAATCCAGCAAAAACCTCGGAGGATGTCTATTCTGCGTTGAAATCTGGGGGTAAGGAATCCAGACTTCCCAACGGGAAAGGACGTCTCACCGCGTTCCCCGATGGTTCTCGCGTGATCCACCGACCCGTCTCATCATCTGATGGCAGCCCGGTGGTGGAGATAAGCATCAAAGGCCCAAATGGGTCCTCGTACAAAATACACTTCATTCCTAAGGAGTCCAAATGATTGAGCCCAACATGTCTACAGAGTTTTCAGATTCTGAAAACCAACAGCTTTCCGAACTTATTGGTTCCAAATTACTTTTTGTTGGCGGTAAGGACCTTCCAGAGTTTCTGGTGGCGAGTCAAATTGTCATCTCAACAACTAAAGGCGCTTTAGTTTTTGAAGGCGACGTTGTCGAATCAGGCTTTGAGGGCTATGTAGAGAACTACTCAAGGATCAGAGTTCACCCTTCGCCGGCGAAAGAAGTCTCAAATTTACAAATTCGGGGCAATGTTTATTTTCAGCATGCCGGCGAACTAATCCGCAACGTCTACGTTGTCCGACGAGTTATCACCGAACTAAAGCAGGGTGTGCCATCATGGACGCTTGCGACATCTAG
Source organism: Rhodoluna sp. (assembly GCA_030832605.1). Lineage (GTDB taxonomy): Bacteria > Actinomycetota > Actinomycetes > Actinomycetales > Microbacteriaceae > Rhodoluna. Next base: position 37,034 of record JAURIU010000006.1, read on the forward strand.
AGCTGTTGTTCTTGATTTTGGTACCACGCAGTTGTGCCTAAGTAAATTAGGCGAGCACGATGAAGCCCTGGCGATTACGGACATGCATGGCTTTGAAATCGGCAAGGTGCCAGAAACTACAAGTTATTTTGAGGTAGATCTGGAGACTGGGTATCAAGTTCACGATGAAATAATTTTGCTGAATGACCCCGATGCCTGATGGTTGGTTTCGGGGTGACCAGGGGCGCCAAATCTGCCAACACGACATCCTCGGTGGTCTCACCAAAGGGTATGAAGGGCACTTTGCCGTTGAAGGGCTGCAGATGATACCCGTTCTATCTGGTGCTTCGCTCGAAGCAATCCCAAGCTTTGCGATACCCTTCAACGCCGACTTAGCAGAGATTCCATCTCAGGACGTTGGATTGCACTTTTACTGTGATGACCAAAAGTTCATTTCTGTAATTTCAGATCCCCTTCGATGGGTCAATCGTTTTGCGAAGTACAAGTGTGTCTTTACACCGGACATTAGTTTGAGCGAGAGCATGGCCCCGTGGCAAAGAGTTAAGAACACGGTTTATTCGCGCTGCATAGGGGCAACATGGGAGGCTCGTGGCCTAAAAGTGATTCCCTCAATCCGATGGGCAAATCCTGCTGACTATGAATTCGTGGGAGACGGGATTCCCAGGGGAAGCGTCGTTGCCTTTGGCGCATTAGGCTCCTACAGGGATAGGAACAAAAGGCTCATTTTCCAACATGGGGTCGAGGCCATGATTGAGCGTTTAGAGCCACAAGCAATCATTGTCTACGGCAAGCTGGACAACGGTTTTCACTCGCGACTCGAAACCAAAGTTCAGGTCCACAATCTTTTTAACCCTAGGCTGATACCCAAAGCGGTAGGTGGTTCTGCCCGAAAACCAACCTTATTTTAGGCCTTGACGAACCCGATGCGGTCATAAACCAGAGCGAGAGTTGCCTCGGCCTGCTCGGATGCTCGGGCAGCACCCTTGGCAAGCAAGCGGTCAAGCTCGGCCGGGTCACTCAATAGGTCTTCGGTGCGGTTACGAATCGGTTCGATAGCGCCAACCACAACATCGGCCACCTCACCCTTCAGCGCACCATAACCGGCACCCTCAAAGCGAGCCTCGAGAGAGGCAATGCTCTCACCCGAGATAGCACTGTGAATGCCGAGCAGGTTCGAAACGCCAGGCTTGGCTTCGCGGTCGAAGCGAATAACTCCGTCGGTGTCAGTCACGGCAGACTTGATCTTTTTCACGACTGCGGCCGAATCATCCATGATGTTGATTAGACCCTTAGGGTCAGCCGCCGACTTCGACATCTTGGCTTCGGGGTTTTGCAGGTCATAAATCTTGGCGGTCTCTTTGAGAATGACGGCCTCTGGAATCACAAAAGTTTCACCAAAACGGCTGTTGAAGCGCATCGCGAGGTCGCGGGTTAGCTCGAGGTGCTGACGCTGGTCTTCACCAACCGGCACTGCCTTCGGCTGATATAAGAGGATGTCGGCTGCCTGAAGAATCGGGTAAGTGAAGAGACCTACCGAAGCGCTCTCGCTACCGCCCTTTTGAGTCTTGTCTTTGAACTGGGTCATGCGACCGGCCTCGCCCATGCCGGTGATGCAGTTGAGCACCCAGGCGAGCTGGGCGTGGGCTGGAACGTGGCTCTGAACGAAAAGGGCCGACTTGTTCACGTCGATGCCGGCGGCCAGATACTGAGCTGCGGTGATTCGAGTGTTCTGACGAAGCGCGGCTGGCTCTTGCGGCACGGTGATGGCGTGCAGATCGACAACACAGTAGTAG
>JAURIU010000070.1 GCA_030832605.1 Rhodoluna sp.
CGAGAAGTAAACCGCTTCGCTGCTAACCTAGGCGTTATGCCTATTCGCCTGTCATCGCTGTTTTTGAGAACCCTCAGAGAAGATCCAGCTGAGGCCGAAGTCGCCAGCCACAAACTGCTGCTTCGCGCTGGATACATTCGTCGCGCAGCCCCCGGTGTTTACACCTGGCTACCGTTGGGGCTGGCCGTAAAGGCAAAAATCGAGCAGGTTGTGCGCGAAGAAATGGCCAACGCCGGCGCACAAGAAGTTTTCTTTCCGGCACTTTTGCCACGCGAACCATTTGAGGTAACCGGTCGCTGGACCGAGTACGGCGATAACCTGTTCAGATTGCAAGACCGCAAGAAAGCCGACTATCTTCTAGCTCCAACTCACGAAGAAATGTTCACCCTGTTGGTGAAAGACCTCTACTCGTCATACAAAGATTTGCCACTGGCGCTTTACCAAATTCAAAACAAGTACCGCGACGAGGCTAGACCTCGCGCCGGTCTGCTTCGTGGCCGCGAGTTTGTCATGAAAGACGCTTACTCGTTTGATGTCACCGACGAGGGTTTAGCCAAGGCCTACCAAGCCCAGCGCGATGCCTACGAGCGCATCTTCACCCGCCTGGGTGTCGACTATGTGATCGTGAAAGCGGATGCTGGTGCCATGGGTGGCTCCGCATCCGAGGAGTTCTTGAGCCCGAGCCCGATTGGTGAAGACACCTTCGTTCGTTCGGCTGGTGGTTTCGCGGCCAACGTCGAAGCGGTCAAAACCCCGGCCCCGGCGGCACTGCCGACCGAAGGATTACCGGCCGCGGTCGTTCACGACTCACCAAACACGCCGACCATCGCTACCCTGGTTGACCTTGCCAACGCATCGGTCAAGCGCGGGGATGGTCGCGATTGGACTGCCGCCGACACCCTGAAGAACGTGGTTTTGGCACTCACCTCGCCAGAGGGCAAGCGCTCACTCGTTGTGGTTGGGCTACCTGGCGACCGTGAAGTCGATGCCAAGCGCGCCGAAGTTTCCTTCGCCCCGAACGATGTAGAACAGGCAACCGAAGCCGACTTCGCCGCCAATCCTGGCCTGGTCAAGGGCTACATCGGCCCGGTCAAAGACGGTCAGGCAGTGCTGGGCTCGAAGTCATCGACCAGCATTCGCTACCTGCTCGACCCTCGCGTGGTCGACGGCACCGCCTGGATCACCGGCGCTAACGTCAGCGAAAAGCACGTTTTCGACCTCGTCAAGGGTCGCGACTTCGACGCCGACGGCGTTGCCGACATTGCCGAGGTTCGTGCTGGCGACCCGGCTCCAGACGGCTCGGGCCCGCTCGAGCTGGCCCGCGGAATCGAAATCGGACACGTCTTTCAGCTCGGCCGCAAATACGCCGAGGCGTTAGAACTCAAGGTTCTCGACGAAAACGGCAAGCTTGTGACGGTAACCATGGGTTCTTATGGAATCGGTGTTACCCGGTTAGTTGCCGTGCTAGCCGAGGCGAACCACGACGACAAGGGCCTCATTTGGCCGGCCGCAGTTTCACCAGCCGATGTTTACGTTGTCGCCGCCGGTAAAGACGAAGCCGTTTATGAAGCGGCCGAAAAGTTGGCTGCCGAGTTCGAGGCAGCAGGCAAGTCGGTGATCTTGGATGACCGTGCCAAGGTGAGCCCGGGCGTCAAGTTTGGCGATGCCGAACTCATCGGTGTTCCGCAGATTGTCATCGTCGGCAAAGGCCTTGAAACCGGTGAAGTTGACCTTTGGAACCGCCGCACAGGCGAACGCCGCTCGGTCAAGGTAGAATCGGCTCTAGCAGAACTCGGGTAACACCGTATTCTGGTCAATTGAAAACTAACTAGTGGCCGAGGAGGCGTCTTCATGGACATCGATTTGAGAGTTCTAAAGGCCCTTGAAAGCGAAAAAGAGATTCCATTCGGTGAACTCGTCGAGATCATCGAAGGTGCGATTCTTGCCGCCTATCAAAAGACCGTAGGCGTAATCCCGAAGCGCGACAGCCCGGTCACCACTCGCGCCCAACTAGATCGCAAGACCGGCCAGGTCACTATTTATGACCGCCCGATAGCCGAAGACGGCACCATCGCTGATGAAGAAATCGACGTAACCCCAGAAAACTTCGGTCGAATCGCTGCCTATTCGGCAAAACAGGTAATCACCACCAGACTCCGCGCCATCGCTGACGAGGGTTTGATGGGGGAGTTTGCCGGCAAAGTTGGCGACATCGTTATGGGCACCATTCAGCAGGGCACCCGCCCGCACATGATTGCAATCGACCTTGGCCCACTTGAAGCCCAGTTGCCAGCTGAAGAGCAGGTTCCTGGCGAAGACTACAGCCACGGCAAGAAGATTCGCGTTTACATCACCAAGGTTGAAAAAGGCAATCGAGGCGGCCCAATGATCACCGTTTCGCGCCGCCACAAGATGTTGGTTCGCAAACTTTTCGCCCTCGAGGTTCCAGAAATCGCCAGTGGCGTAGTCGAAATCATGCAGGTTGCCCGCGAAGCCGGCCACCGCACCAAGCTTGCCGTTCGAGCCACTGAGTCTGGCGTAAATGCCAAGGGTTCGTGCATCGGCCCGCTCGGTCAGCGTGTTCGTGCGGTATCGGCAGAGCTGAACGAAGAAAAGATCGACATCGTCGACTGGAACGAAGACGTCGCCAAGTTTGTGGCCCAGGCTCTGTCTCCAGCCAAGGTTTCGAGCGCATACGTGATTCCATCAGACGTGGATGGTCGACCTCACGTTCGTGCTCTAGTGCCCGACTATCAGTTCTCCCTTGCCATCGGCAAAGAGGGCCAGAATGTGCGATTGGCTGCCGATCTAACCGGTGCCAAGATCGACATTCAGCCCGAGAGCATTCTCGACGGCGAGTAGTTCTAGCCCAAACGAACGCGAAGGGCTAGAATGAAACCTGTTAGAACCTGCGTTGGTTGTCGCCAACGTGCTTCCCAAACCGAACTCCTTCGAGTTGTTTGTGTCGATTTTCGAATCGAACCAGACCCGCAAGGTGTTTTGTTAGGCAGAGGTGCGTGGGTGCATCCGAGTTCAAACTGCACAAAAACCGCTATAGAGCGTCGAGCTTTTGCTAGAGCTTTTCGGGTTTCTGTTCAGTTAGATAGTGCGGGTCTGATCACATTCATAGAACAGGCAGAAACGATGTTGGCAACAAATGAGTAGCTCGAAATGAGAGCCCAACAGCTTTAACGGCCTGCCCTGTTCGGGGTAGGCCCCCGAACAGAGGAAATTAATGGCGCTTCGCGTTTATGACATCGCCAAAGAACTTGGTATCGATACCAAGGATGCTTTGGCCAAACTGGAACAACTTGGCGAGTACGTCAAGAGTGGTTCATCAACTATTGCTCCACCGGTCGTTAAAAAACTTCGTGACGCGTTTCCCAACGCCAAGCCGAAGGATGAACCGAAGGCTGCTCCTGCGAAGCCAGTAGCAGAAAAGGTTGAGGCGCCGGTGGCCCCGGCCGCGCCAAAGGACGAGCCAGCCGCCCCGGCTGCGCAGGCTCCCGCAGCCGAAGTCAAAAAAGACACCAAGCCACAAGGCGGCGCTCCGGCAGCACCTACCGCTCCAGCCGCTCCGTCTTCTACCTCGGGCATTCCACGCCCAGGTAACAACCCATTCGCTTCAGCTCAGGGCATGGGCATTCCACGCCCGGTTGCACGCCCAGGTAACAACCCATTCTCTTCATCACAGGGCATGGGTCGCCCAGGCGCTCCTCGCCCAGCTGGTGCTGGTCGTCCGGCTGGTGCCGGTGGTCCAGGTCGTCCAGGTGGTCCAGCTGGTGCTGGTCGTCCGGCTGGCGCTGGTGGTCCAGGTCGTCCAGGTGGCCCGGGTGGCGCAGGTCGCCCAGCTGGTGCTGGCTTTGGCGGTCAACGCCCAGGCTTTGGCGGCGGCGCTGGTGCAGGTGCCGGAGCAGGCACTGGTTTCAGTGCACCTCGCCCAGGCGGTGGCCCAGGTGCCGGTCGCGGACGCGGTGTCGGTGGTGGAACCTCGGGTGCATTCGGTAAGGGTGGCCCGCGCGGAAACTCAAAGGCCCGCAAATCCAAGCGCGCAAAACGCGAGGAATTCGAACAAAGAACCGCGCCGAGCCTAGGTGGAGCGGTAGTTCCACGTGGCGACGGCAGCACGGTTATTCGCCTGCGCCGCGGCGCGAGCATCCAAGATTTTGCCGACAAGATTGATGCCAACGCAGGTCAGCTAATCACCGTTCTGTTCCACCTCGGTCAGATGGCTACCGCAACCGCATCTCTAGACGAAGACACCTTCCAGATTCTCGGTGTTGAGCTCGGCTACAAGATCGAAGTTGTTTCGCCAGAAGACGAAGAGCGCGAGCTATTCGAAGGCTTCGGTCTCGACATCTCGGCCGACTACGAAGACGAAGAAGACGAACTCGAAGCTCGCCCACCTGTCGTCACCGTTATGGGTCACGTCGACCACGGTAAGACCCGTTTGCTCGACACCATTCGTAACGCCAACGTCATCGCTGGCGAAGCCGGCGGAATCACCCAGCACATCGGTGCCTACCAGGTACACGTTGAGCACGAGGGTGTCGACCGCGCAATCACCTTCATCGACACC
>JAURIU010000071.1 GCA_030832605.1 Rhodoluna sp.
CTGGCGTCTTGGCTGGCGCTTTAGCCTTCTTTTCAACTTCTACTTTTGCCTTGGCAACTGGGGTTGTCCCTTTTACTGCGGTTGATTTCTTAACCTCTGCCACAGGCGTTTTGAGCGTCTTGACGGCGGGTTTTTCAGCGGGCTTTGCCACCTTTGGCTTTGCCGAGCCAGCTTTCAATTCGGGCTTCGCTGCAGCCAATTTCTTTGCTGGCGATTTCGATGAAGTCGCCTTTGGCTGAGCGGCTGCCTTTGGTTCAGATTTGGTCTTTGAGGTCTTGACTGCAGGAGTAATGATGTTGCTTTCTGGCTTGGTGTTCACTTCGGTTTGCTGCTTAGATTTGCTGGTCTCAGGGTGAAGCATGCGCGAAAAAAGTCCACGCCTCTTGCCGACAGATTCGTCTTTATCTTTGGCCACTTTGAACCCTTCATTGGTCCGATCACTTGGTGATCGGCGATGATCTAGGCAACACAAGGACCCATGTCAAGTTTTGAAAAATCAAAACCGACTGGGTCCTGTTTCAAGTATGCCACCAACTAACGACATTGAACGGCATATTCTATAGTGTCTGAAACGTGAAAGACCTGCGAAGTATTCCGAAAATACCTATTCGAGGTTTCTAAGAAAGCAGTGCTTCTTCGTGAAGTTTGCGATTAGCAACACCGAATCTCCAAAGCCCAAAACCGATAACTGCGAATTGCACGCAAAGTGCAAGCTTGAAATGCCCAGCGTCGTATAGTGCAAGCTCGGGGTTCACGGCCCTCTGAGCGTCGAGTGCGAGGCCGATTGCCCCAATCATCAATAGTGCGGCCAAAAACCCACCGATGTTGATGAACCCGTTGGCAGCACCAAGCTCTCTATTCGAGACATAAGAACGGGAGTAGTCGAATGCGACCATTGAAACAGGTCCCCCGAAACCCAAAACAATTACCAAAAGTACGACCAGGAAATCGGGCAGCGGGCTTGGAACGAATAGGGCTATCGCCCAGATAGCGAGAATCGAAAACCCACTTGCGAGAACGAGAACGTGACGTTGACCCTGGTAGCGTGCGGTCAAGAAGCCAACCACGGGTCCCATGGCTGCGTTTGTGATGACGAAGAGCGTGAGCATCCCAGATGCAAATGCAGTGCTTTTGCCATTCGCCTCAACGAGAAAAGGCACGCCCCAAAGCAAGGCAAAAACGTTCCCCGACGACTGGGTTAGAAAGTGTGTCCAGAAAGCCGCCTTCACCGGGCTGCGGTTGAAGTTGATTCGAAGAGCAGAAACCACATCAGCAAAATTTGATTGTGACTTGACCCTGCCTTGTGGAGAGTCGAGAGCCGCGATAAAGACGAAAACGCCTGCGACCAATCCAGACACGGCCAGCGCTGAGAAAGCGGATGTCCAACCGTAAACGGCGAGGCCTGCTGCGAACGGGATAGCTGAGACAATTTGACCCAGCTGCCCAATGGTTGCTAGCCACTGCTGTGCCAAAGCAGCAGCTTTGCCGGTCAACCAGTTGTTGACCATCCGGATCATTGAAATGAAAGTGAATGCGTCACCCATTCCAACTAACATTCGCCCCAAAACGGCCATTTCCAGCCCAGGAGCAAATGCGACTATCAACTGACCAGACGCCATGATTAGCGCGCCACAGCCAAGCATTATTCTCGGTCCAAATTTGTCGAGGGCGATGCCGACTGGAATTTGCATCGAGGCGTAGACCACCAATTGCAGCACCGCTAGAGAAGAAAGCTGCGCCGCCGTTGTGTTGAATCTCTCGGTGGCGTCTAGAGACGCGACAACCATGCTGCTGCGCTGCGTTACCGCAATTAAGTAGGCGAGGTTGGCCGCGACGAGAGCAACGACGCCCCTGCTAGATGTCAGTTTCAGCTGTCTTCGCCATCCGTTTTATTGCGACGTCGGGTAGCTAGATACTCTTCGATGTCGGCGGCTAAATCATCTGCACTCGGAATTACCGGTGTCACGGGATTCACGCTTGCGCGCATAGGTGCGTTCCGCTCACTTTGGTAGCCCTGTTCTAGATTCTCAACCATTCGGGCCAGATCTGCGTTCTCGGCAATTTGCTTGCCGAGCTTTGACTCGAATCGAACATTCTGCTCGCGCAAATCGTCTGTGGGAAAAACCAAACCCGTTGCTGCGGAAATCAACTCGAAGGCAGTGAAACCGACCTTTGGATACTCGGAATCGGAAATGTAGTGCGGAACCAGCAAAACAAACCCGGTACACGGTAACCCCAGTCGGGTGAGTCTGTACTCGAGCAAGTGGAGAACGTTGCCAGGAACCTGAGTCTCAGGGCGCCATTCGCTAAATCTCGCGGCCAGGTCGGAACGATTACCGCTCACCGTTACGCCCAGAGGACGAGTGTGAGGGACTGGGAAAGGAATCGAGTGAACCCAAACAAACTCCGAGACACTTAGATCTTCAACGATTTGCGAAATGGCTTCGGCGAATGCATCCCATTTGAAATCTGGTTCGTAACCGTGAAGAAACAAAAACTGCTGGCCAGCTTCGTCTTCGCAAAGGTAGAGCCCTAAGACTGCTGGCTCATATGATTCGATGTGGTCCTTCTCGAAATACATCACTGGACGTCGGGAACGGTAATCGAGCAATTGATCGTTATCGAACTGAATTACCAACTCTGAATTAAGCGACGCGAAAATGCTGTCTGAGACCTGCGAAATGCTGCCACCCGCATCGGTGAAACCGTTCAAGCCAGCCAACATCTTGAGTTCGAGGGGAATTCGCACCTCAGGGTCGACGAATTTGAAGAGGGTTTGCGTGTTCACTTATTCATTGTAAATCGAAAGGTTACGATTGCAGCATGACCAAGCTAAACATCGAAGTTGTGAACAAATCCGTCCCGCTGAGCAACGGTGTTGCTTACGTTTTTGGCATCGTCAGTGTCAAAGACAAAATGCAGATAAGCGACAGTTTGGTCGAGACATCCGCTCTAGCCAAAGTGGACCTTAAAGCACTTGGTGCCAAGACTAGTTTTGAGCACATGACTCGGCTGCAGGGCCCTGATGGATCTATTTACCTAGCCATAGGACTTGGTGATGAGGAACTCAACGATGAGCAGTTTAGGCAGCTTGCTGGGGCCGCGGTTCGAAATCTTGGCGACTTCGAGAAAGTTGTAATCGGGTTGCCGACAAATACATCCGGTGCTTGCCTTGCTGTAATTGAAGGCGCCCTCCTGGCGCATTACGAGTTCAATGAGTACAAATCTGTCAAAAAAACACGGAAACTCAATGAAATTAGGGTTTTGGCTCGCGAGGTTCCGCTGCCTGCACAAATTGATGAAGCTAAAACTGTTGTAGAAGCGATCAATCTGGTTCGCGACATGGTCAACACTGCCCCTAACGACCTATATCCCGAAATATTCGCGACGCTGATGCAGAAATCAGCTCGAGGCAAGGGCGTTACGGTCGAAGTCTGGGACGAAAAGCGCTTGACTGCCGAGAAATGTGCAGGAATTCTTTCGGTGGGTAAGGGTTCGGTGCGTCCTCCGCGCTTGGTGAAGATTGAGTACAAGCCACGTGGCGCGAAGAAACACCTCGCCCTGGTAGGCAAGGGCATCACATTCGACACCGGCGGTCTAACTCTCAAACCGGGACTGGGCATGTTGGGTATGAAATATGACATGACTGGCGCTGCGACGGTGGGGCACGCCGCACTTGCAATTGCTGCGCTAAAACTCAATGTTCGAGTTACTGCTTACATGTGTGTCGCCGAGAACATGCCTTCTGGCACAGCTACTCGCCCAAGCGACATCATCAAGTACCGAAACGGCAAAACCGTTGAAATCACCAACACAGACGCCGAGGGGCGCCTGGTGATGGCAGACGGCTTGATTCTTGCCAGTGAACAAAAACCCGACCTAATCATTGACGTTGCAACTTTGACCGGTGGAGCGAGAGTGGCCTTGGGTGTGCGCACAACTGGCCTCATGGGCGTAGGCGCTGGAATCAACACCTTGGTTGAGGCGGCGAATAATTCAGGCGAAGCGCTGTGGGCTATGCCGTTACCAAAAGAGTTGCGGGCTTTGTTGAATTCAGAGACTGCTGACATGGTCAACAGCAAACTAGGAGACCCAACCGGCAGCATGTTGGTTGGTGGGCACTTCTTGAAGGAATTCGTCGGCTATCACGATCGCGAGAAGCAGAACCAGATTGACTGGGCGCACCTAGACATCGCGGGCCCGGCGAGTAACGATGGAGCGCCATTTGGATACACGGGTAAGGGCGCATCCGGTGTCATGTTGCGCACCCTCGTTCAGGTAGCCAAGAGCCTCTAGTAGGCTTGTCTAGTCCCTCAAACAAATAGATGGAGTAAGTCGTGGCTGACCACAACTTTGATGTAGTTATTCTCGGTGGCGGAAGCGGCGGAAACACAACAGCACTTCGATCGGCCCAACTGGGTAAGAGCGTGGCTCTAATCG
>JAURIU010000072.1 GCA_030832605.1 Rhodoluna sp.
TAATAGGGTGACTTTAGAGTAACACTAACTAACAAACCCAAATGGATTACGATATGAATCCCATTTTAGAACAAATGGATGCCAAGCAAATGATGGCCATCCTAATTGAATTAAATGCCTATACGAAGGAACTCAAAGCGTTGCAGGTCTCCCCACCGAAGGACGCCTTTCAAAAGATGGCGTCTGAAGTGTGGAAAACATCGCACATGATGGGCATTACGAATTGCTTACACAAGCTAGGGATGGATATTCAAGATTACTTTAATTACAACGGCCTGTCAGTAGAATGACAAAAGAGGATTTGAAAATGCCACATACTCAAGAAATGAGCTCGTGGGTGCAATTGGTTGGGCACATCTTTCCACTGGTTCCATCAACGCAGACGGGTCGTCGCGAGCGCCGGAAGCTGCACTCGAGGGAGTGTTCAGAAGCGAGCCAGAAGATATCGATTTGTTCCTCGTAACCCTCGAAAAAGGAGATCATTTCTCCCCGAGCACTCGATTCCATGACTACGCGATATCAGATCGTCTCTTTCACTGGGAGAGCCAAAGCAAGACATCACCCGACACCCCAGTTGGAAAAAGGTATCTGAATCAAGCTCAAGTTGGGAATGACATTCTTATTGCAGTTCGCGAATCAAGCCAGGGAAGCTACGGATTCACGCCGCACTTCAAACTCTTAGGGCTTGCTGACTTTGTCAGCAGCAAAGGCTCTAAACCCATGAAGGTCATCTGGAAACTTAGGACTGCGATGGACGTGCAAACCTACAAGACAGCTGCTGCTGTCAAAGTGAGTTAGCTGATTGAACTACCCGTCACTGAGGCCAAGTCCTCCAACGTCGGCGGCTCACACCCCGCACGCTCGCAGGTGATTGAGGCGGCGATGCCTGCCACATAGACGAAGTTGCGCAGAGCATCCGAGGGAATCTGGTTTAGGTCTGTGCCTAGGTAGCCCTCGTCTTGCAGCTGACCGAGAAGGTTGGCGCAGAAGGTGTCGCCGGCACCGACGGTGTCGACCACGTTGATCTTGCGGCTAGGCACGTCGATGCGCTCTTCGCCGCGGAACACGCTGGTGCCGTCGGCCCCACGAGTGATGAGCACGAGGGCGTTTTGAGCCCAGTCTGTGGCCACTTCATCCACGTGGCGAGCGCCCTGGTAGAGCCATTCGATGTCTTCGTCGCTGGCCTTGATGATGTGGCTGAATTCGTTGACGCGCTCAACGCGAATGCGCTCGTGCTCGGGGTCGAAGCCGAGGGCGGCGCGAATGTTGATGTCGTGCGAGATGGTGATGCCCTGGGTTTGCTTGGCCCAGGCTCGATCGACGTGATCATGCCGGGCTCCATGGCCATGGTGAGGCAGCCAAACTGAATGCACTTGATGCCCATGTCGGTGAGCTCGGCGTTGGTTGGCAGTTCGTCTGGGGTCCAGCCCCAGTCGGCGGTGCCGTTGACATAGAACGAGTAGGTAGGTGAGCCGGCCTCGTTTAGCGAAACGATGGCGAGGGTTGAGTTTTCGTCGGTGGTAATCGAGTTGCCATAGAGCACGTCGTTGTCGTCGAGGCGCTTGCGAATGATGTCGCCAAAACGGTCGCGGCTAATGCGGGCATAGAAGGCGTGGTCGGCACCGCGGCGGGCGAGGGCTAGGGCGACGTTGGCGTTTGCTCCACCGACCACGGCGTTGAATGCGCCGGGCTGGTAGCGGTTTTCGATGAGGTCGATTAGGGCTTCGCCAATAACAAGAATCATGGTTTCTATTTTGCCTTGAGTTTTGCTGCCCAACCGCGCGAGATGCGGCAGTTTGGCAACTGTATCTTTTCGGGTTGATTCGATTTACTGTTAATCACGCACTAACCTCACACTTCAACGGCGACACCTTGGTGGGCATGATTACAGGAACGATTACGACACTCGATGCCGACAAAGACTAAATCTGAACAGACACCTAACGAGTTGGGTTCTGGTGAACAATTTGTTCTGAACCTAGAAACCCCGAATGGACTGCTGCACGCCGCCATTGCTGCCCGCGGAGCATCCCTGCGAGAATTTCGCCTCGGTGACATCGAACTAGTCGAGCCTTACGCCGCCGAATCTGAGGCCCCGCACTGCGCAGGCCAAGTGATGGCGCCTTGGGTGAACCGTCTAGATCACGGTCAATGGACCTTTGGCGGCGAGGTGCTGCAAAACCCGATCACCCTGACCGAGCAAGACAACGCCAACCACGGCCTGTTGCTCGACTACTTCTATAAAGCGGTCGAAAGCACGGCGTCTTCGGTGACGCTTGAGGCAATCATCGAGCCGTCTGCGGGGTATCCGTTTCGAGTGGCGACTCGGGTGACTTATGCGCTGGTGGCCGATGGCCTTGTCGTTACTCACCGGGCGGAGAATTTGGCAGACGTGGCTGCTCCATATGCGACGGGGGCGCATCCGTATTTCAAGTTTTCGACGGTTGATACCGCCGACTTGACCATCAAGCTAAACGCAGCTACTCGCACCGTGACTAATGCCCGTCAGATTCCGATCGGCGAAGAGCCTGCCGAGCTTGCTGGTTTTGACTTGAGGGCCGGTGTTCGGGCCGGCGATCAGCTCATCGACAACGATTTCACCGGCTTGGCGCGCGACGAAAACGGGCTGGCCCACACTTATGTTTTAAGCGCGGATGGTCGTGGCTTAGACATTTGGCAAGACCACAACTTTGCGCACGTGGTGTTGTTCACTCCATCGTTCTTTCCGACCATCGATGGCGGGCGCACGCACGCTGTCGCGGTGGAGCCGTCGACCAGCGCGCCGAACGCGTTCAACTCGGGCAAAAACTTGATTTGGCTCGAGCCGGGCGGAGTGTTCGAGGGTCGCTGGGGCGTTCGGTTAGTTCTCTAGGTTTGAAAGTTTCAATTTGGGTTTTTGGCGGTAGCCTGAATACATGAACAAGAAAATGCGTGGGGCTGTTCTGCTACCCCTAATCGGTTTAAATCTCGGATGGTTCGTCTTTATGTCGGCCGCATTCGTCGGGCTCTTTGAGTCTGATGGTTATTTCTCGGGCCCGATGGGCGATGTCTACGTCGAGGGCACAGAGATTCGCCCAAGCACCTACCTCTTTCTGGCCGGTATTGCGTTGTTCTCCATTTTGGCTAGCATCGCTCACCGCACAGCTGACCACGAATATCTTGAGGCTGGCGAGGGTGACCGCGCGGCCAGAGCTGCTTTTCGTTTTGCAACGCTCGCGGTAATCGTTGGGCTGGTTTCGGGCGCGATTTTCGCTATTGCGGTTTTTCTAAGTTCTTTCGGCTCGTACGGCTCTGAACCAACCCTGGTTGGGCGCTTGCTGGGCGTCTACGTGCCTATTTTGCTCGCCACAGCCTTGGTTGTTTTGGTGATGCTTCGAGCAACCGTGTTCAGAAAATCAGCGCCAGCCGTGGGCGATGAGGGCCCAAAGCTTAGCCCGCAGAAGAAGGCACTGATCTGGGGATTCACGCTTCCGATCATCGCGACCGCGGTGGCGATTATTTTTGGACTCGTGGTGTGGGACATCCAGAATCAAACCCTCGCAACTTGGGTTTGGGTTGTGATTCAATCGCTGATCGCCTTTGGAATCATCGGTGGAACTAGTTTCGCGGTGAAAGCTCGCGTTGGCGTGGCCCACGTTGAAAAGCCGAAGGTTGTTTCGGCAGGCGCGATCGGTGCGCTCAATCTCAACTTTGTACTCTCGATCATCTTTGGTGCTGTGGTGACTTTAATGTCTTTCACGATGGGGCTTGCGGCTATCGAAACGCTCAGAGCGCCGTTTGGTCAGGCCCCTTCGGCCAATAGCATTCGGCAAAATGTAAATCTAGATTGGCTCGGCACAGAGGTGCTACCGTCTTACCTCTTATTGGTGTTGGTGAGCGTTGCCGTGTTCTTTACGATCACTCTGAGACACGCGAAAGCTGCTGATCAAAAGCTTGAGCACCCCATCGACCCAGCAGCCGATCAGGCCCACACAATCTAAACAGCTTTGATTGGGCCGTTTGTAAAGGTCGGTAAGGGTTTTTCGTGAAGTTCTATGCCTCGGGGTTGCTGTTTGACAATGACGGCGTTCTAGTCGATTCGCATGTCGCTGCTTCTGCCGCCTGGAAGCTCTGGTGCAGCGAGTATGCCCCTCACATCGACTGGGATAAACCCGAAAACGCCGGTCAGCGCGCCGAAGACAAGGTTCGCGAGTGGATCGCGTCTCCCGATTTGTTCGAGGCAGCCAACGATCGCATCAACGAACTTGAGCAAGAGTCAGCCGGCGAGACGGTTGC
>JAURIU010000073.1 GCA_030832605.1 Rhodoluna sp.
ACCACCCGAAGAGCAGGCTTCGATCAAAAGCTCGGGAAAGTCCAAACGAATCTGGTCTAGCAGCTTGTAAAGGCCTTCGTAGTGCCGAAACAGCCCGTCTCCGGCGTTGTGGCCGTGGTCTGTGCGGGTGCATCCGAAACCCGGGTCGACGTTGAAGTCCATTTTGAGCCAGCGGGCTTTCATTTCGCCAACCACGCTCTTCACCGAGTTGTAGGCGAGCGACCAGCCGGCCGGCGAGCCCAGGCAAACGTAGCCGATAAAGCCTGGATCATCTGGGTCTAGCGATGCTGTGGCAACCCTAAAAGAGGGGTCAGGTCGCAGGCCGCTGTCATCTCTAGCCATCGCCTCCGGCATGGTTCGGCGCAGATTTGAATTCGCACCAACCGCTTCAAGTTCAATCCAGATTCCAGGAGCAAACCCACTTGCCGAAATAGACTCACCCAGTTTGGCGAGGCCATCCGGGAATCTGGCCAGGTTGACGCTAGACCAGTCGCCTCGCAGGTCGGTCCAGTTGGTATCAAGCTTCGATTCACCGAACCAACCGGCATCCACCACAATCGCGTCGATTGCCATATCTTTAGCGAGCCGAACGTTCTCGCTGATCACTTCTGCAGTGACCTCAACATCTTCGTACGGCCACCAGTGGTTCCATTCGACCGGTATGGCGTCGGTAGCCGCTGTTCTCGGCAGCCAATGATCACGGATGGCCAGCTGAAGACTGGTTTGCGCGGCATCCTTGCTGGCTGCTGCAGCAATGATGACGCTAGGTGCATCGATCGTTTCGTTGGGTCCTAGGGAAAGGTTTAGATTCCAGGTCGAGATACCGGCGCTGACATAGCCGCCAGCCAATACCTCGACATGCCAGTTGCCGCTCCAGGC
The DNA here is from genome assembly GCA_030832605.1 of Rhodoluna sp. Lineage (GTDB taxonomy): Bacteria > Actinomycetota > Actinomycetes > Actinomycetales > Microbacteriaceae > Rhodoluna. The sequence goes on from JAURIU010000073.1 coordinate 880, forward strand.
CGGTGCAACGATCACCGTGAAACCGTCTGACTCTCGAATGAAATAGACCACGGGGCTCTCGCCGTGCGAAGACCTTCCGGAGCGAACACCGAAGAACGAGTCGTGCAAGGTCGTGCCTGATTTGGGTCGGAACTCGTCTCCCCAGGCCGATGCAAACGATTCCACTCGCCAAACGTCACCCTGCAGATGCATGGCTGCACTATCTAGCTTCGTGAGGGTGATCGCCTTGTCAGTTTTGTTGGTAACCGATAGCCCAAACTCCCAAACCGGATGCTCCCCGAGGGCTTTTGCGCACCAATCGACTTCTAACCCTTGAGCCAGGGCTGCACCGCTTACTTCCGAGGCGGAAGAATCTAGTTTTAGAGCGCTATTCAAGTCGAGGGAGCGGCCTCCGACGGCAATAGCCAAGGGAACGCTAGCGCTGATTTGATTGGTACCCGACGCCATTTCTAAGACTGATGGAGCCCCCGCAAAGGGGCGAATCCCAACATTCATAATGGCGACCGCCTTTCGTTCATTACATCATACATTAGGTTTTTTGCGCCTAGAAAAGTGGCGAAGAGCATCCTTCAATTTCTCGCAATGGTATGATGAAACGCGATATTTATGGATTCAGTTACAGTGAGGTTATGAATATGTCCGAGGCAAATACTTCCGCCGGCCAGGCCGATACAGGCAAGTTTCGGGTAGGTGTTGTCGGGCTAGGATACGCGGGCAGCACCCACATGAAGGCATTCTCAAAGCACCCGAAAACCGTGCTCGTTGCTATCGCCGGCAAAGAGGCTGACCGCTTGGTATCACTGTCGACTGAGTTCAACGTGGCTACCACCGCCAGCGATTGGCAAGATTTGGTCGCAGACCCAACCATCGACATCATCAGCATTGCAACACCTAACGCTCTTCACCACCCGATAGCGGTCGCGGCTCTAGAGGCCGGAAAACACGTGTTTTGCGAGAAGCCACTTTCGATAACGGCTGAACAGGCTCAAGAGATGGTTGCCGCGGCAAGCGCGAACAACCGCATTCTCGAAGTGGCGTTCAACTACCGACGCAGACAAGACATCGGCATGGCTCACGATCTGGTCGCTTCGGGCAAACTCGGCCGCGTTTACCACTCGCGAGTCAGCTGGAAGAGACGAGCTGGCATCCCTGGTTTGAAATCGTGGTTCACGTCGGCCGATTTGGCTGGTGGAGGGGCCGCAATCGATCTCGGCCCCCACATCGTTGACTCACTTTTGTACATGCTGGGCGAACCAAAGGTTGTTGCCGTGAGCGCTGTAATGCACGGCGAACTGGGAAGAGCCGGATACGGCGCCATGGACAGCGCAATGCAGATGCAAGGCAGCACGGGGTTGTTCGAGGTTGAGGACTTGTGCAGCGCACTACTTCGGCTAGCCGACGGGTCATCCGTGGCTCTTGAAATCACTTGGGCTTCGCATGCGGTTGACGATGAAGATATCTCGTTTGAACTTCTAGGTGTTGATTCGGGCTTGCGCATTTTCATCCCGAGATATGCAACCGAAGATACGATCACCTTGTTTGGTGATGAAAACGGGGAACACTACTCCCGCCGGCCGAAAATAACCTCAACCGGCGAAGGCCACCTAGCTGTGCTTAACGAGTTTATTGAGCACGTCGACTCGGGCAACTTCGGTTTGTACACCGGTGAATATGCGCTGCACAGAACAAACATCATTGACGGGCTTTACCGTTCGGCAAAATCGGGCAAGGAGGTCACCATCTCATGACCCTGCGCGTAACCATATGGAACGAAAACATTCACGAGCAGCAAAAAGACTCGGTTCCCGCAAAGATTTACCCGGCGGGGATGCACGGCGCCATCAAGAATTTGCTAGAGACCGAGCTCAAAGATCAGGTGGTGGTGCAGACCGCAACACTCGACGAGCCTGAGCACGGGCTCACCGCAGAGCGTCTTGCCCAAACCGATGTACTGATGTGGTGGGGGCACGAAGCTCATCCGAGGGTCAGTGACGAGGTGGTCCAACGTGTCTATGATGCCGTTCTCGGCGGCATGGGGCTCATCGTTCTTCACTCTGCGCATTATTCGAAAATCTTCAAGAAGTTAATGGGCACTACTTGCTCGCTGAGATGGCGCAGTTCAAAAGACCGGGAGTGCGTTTGGAATGTGAATCCAACCCACCCGATTACTCAAGGCCTGCCAGACCCAATCGTGATCCCTTTGCAAGAAATGTACGGGGAGTATTTTGATATTCCGACGCCAGACGAATTGATTTTTATTTCCAGCTTCACCGGCGGAGAAGTGTTTCGCTCGGGTGCTACCTGGAAACGCGGCCTTGGAAAGGTTTTCTATTTCTCTCCGGGCGACCAGGATTATCCGGTTTACCACCAGAAGGAAATCGGCAAGGTTCTCGCAAACGCCGCCGTCTGGGCCAAACCAGTGGTTCGCACCGAACCGATCGACGCCACTTTTCACGCCGATGGATGGTTCGAGAAGAACTAGCGGCTTAGCCCTACTTGCAACCCGCGCATGATGTACTTCGATGCGAATGTCAGCATGAGCAGCGGAACCAGTGCGGTAATAAAGAGTCCGGCTGAGGTGAGCGGCTGATCTGACACAAACCGCTTTCCAATCGAGGCCAAGGTGGGTGTCAGAAGTTTCATTTGCGCGTCGGGAATCAGAATTAGCGAGAAGATCAGCTCATTCCATATTCCTAGAAACTGCAGCACGGCCAAAGTAGCGATTCCCGAAGAACCCATCGGTATCACGATTGACCAAAGTGTGCGGAAGAATCCTGCGCCGTCTACTCTCGCAGCTTCGATTAGTTCTTCTGGGATCGCTCTAAAGGTGAGGGTCAGAAAGAAAATCGCAAACGGCAGACCAGTTGCAACATAAACCAAAATCAATCCGGTGTAGTTGCCCACAATCCCCAGTCTGGCCAGCACCAGGTAGATGGGAATGATGAGCACTGGTCCAGGAATCAGCATCACCGAGACAAAAGTTGCATTGAACAACTTGCTTCCGAACACCGGCAACTTGGCCAGAGCGTATCCCGCCAGTGTCGCAAATGCCAAAACCAGTGTGACCGAGATCAACGCAACGAACATGCTGTTCGAAAATGCCCGACCTACTTGGTATTCATTCCAGAGCTTGAAGTAGTTGTCAAAATTCAAGGCGCTGGGCACGCCAAAGGGGTCTTTCTTGTAGTCGACGTTGGTTCTCAG
>JAURIU010000074.1 GCA_030832605.1 Rhodoluna sp.
GGTTGGCCACCTGCCTAATCTGGGTCACCTAATCGCCAAATACGGGGGAGCGGCTCGAGTCATCTCACCACCAATTGCCAAAGAGTTGGTTCGAAACTATGCATTGACGGCGTTGGGACACAAGAGCACCAACTTCGAACGAATCGAGGATGAGGACTAATGGGTTTCTGGTTTTGGTTTTTCATTTACTTAGTGATTGCCCTAGGCGCACTGGTCATTTACGCTTTCGTCGGCCTACAACTGCTGCAAAAACTAAAAGCGTTCGAAGCGCCAGCTAAAAAACTTGCCGAGCTCGCAGCCAAGTTAGAAAAAACCTCAAAGGCCGAGGTTACGGTCGAATCACCCGTTGCTGCACTTGACCAAACCGAGCAGGCTGTCTCTCGTCGGCAGAACCATATAGCAAAGGCTCGCAAGGCAAAAAAGGAAGCCAAAGAGCGTAGGCTTGTAGCAAGGCTAAAGCACTTGGATATTGATGAAAGTAGGCTGCGCAAATGAAGCTAAATGGTTGGGAATGGATCATCATTCTGGTTATTGTCTTGCTGTTCTGGGGCGCTCCAAAGCTTCCTGGCCTAGCCAAGAGCTTGGCGCAGTCGATGAAGGTGTTCAAGAAAGAGATCAAGAACCCCGAGGATGCTGCAAAGGCAGATAAGCCTGCCGAAGACTCTTCTTCTGAAAAGTAGTGGCCAGACGCAAAAACCCCGACGCGAAAATGAGCCTCGGTGGTCATTTTCGAGAACTTCGTAAGCGACTGTTCTGGTCCGCGCTGTTTATCGCTGCAGGCGCCATAGCCGGTTGGTTTTTTTACCCGCAGTTTTTCGAAGTATTGATGTCGCCCCTGAACGAAATCGCTTCGCGTCGAGATGACGTCAAAATCAATTTCTCGGGCGTTATGTCTGCCTTCGACCTTCAACTCCAAGTTTCGATTTTTCTCGGCGTTATGGCCGCCAGCCCGGTTTGGCTGTTCAACTTGTGGGCCTTCATTACCCCCGCACTCAAAAAGCGAGAACGCCGCTACACGATCGGCTTTCTCGCCTCGGCCTTACCACTGTTCTTCGCCGGCGCATGGCTAGCTTGGGTCTCGCTACCCGCGTTCATGACAACGCTGATTTCGTTCACCCCGTCATCAACCACAAACTTCATCGTGGCCAACGACTACATCCTGTTCGTCTTGAGAATCTTGCTTGTCTTCGGCTTGGCATTTGTTATGCCGGTTGTGCTCGTCTTGCTCAACCTGGCTGGCTTGATCACTGCTAAGAGCATTTTCAAGTCTTGGCGTTTGGCGGTTTTCGTCATAGCCGTCATCGCGGCGCTAGCCACCCCAACCGCCGACCCGCTATCGATGTTCGTTCTGATGGCGCCGCTTACGGCTCTGTACTTCGCATCGGGCGGCGTCGCTTGGATTACCGACCGTCGAAGAAGAAAACAGCTCGGTCAAGATGTCGAGTGAGTTCGAAGAGCTATCTCCAGCTGAGCGATATGCTCGGGCCAAGAAATCTGCACCTAACAAAAGCCTGAAGGCCTTCACCGACCTTCTCGAGTTTCCGCTAGACGACTTTCAGCAAAAGGCCTGCCACGCACTTTCTGAAGGCAAAGGTGTCCTAGTTGCTGCGCCTACCGGTGCTGGTAAAACCATTGTTGGCGAGTTTGCCATTCATCTAGCCATCGAGCAACAGCAAAAGGTTTTCTACACCACGCCAATCAAGGCTCTGAGCAATCAGAAATATGCCGAGCTAGTAACCCGTTATGGCGAAGACCGAGTGGGTCTACTTACCGGTGACACCAACCAAAACGGCGACGCCCAAATCGTGGTGATGACTACCGAAGTTTTGCGCAACATGATCTACGCAAACTCGGATGCTCTCATGAGCCTCGGGTACGTGATCATGGACGAGGTTCACTACTTGGCCGATCGCTTTAGGGGAGCGGTCTGGGAAGAAGTCATTTTGCATCTGCCCAAAGACGTGCGCGTCGTCTCGCTGAGCGCAACGGTTTCGAACGCCGAAGAATTCGGCGCTTGGCTCGATGAGGTTCGTGGCTCAACCGAAATCATCGTCTCTGAAGTTCGTCCGGTGCCGCTGACTCAGCACGTGCTTTTCGGCAACGAGTTGCTCGAGCTGTTCGACGCGACCCCAGGCGCGCCGCGGGTGAATCCTGAACTTTCGCAAATGCACGCCAACAAACTTCGTCAACCGGTGAACAAACCGGCCAAAGGGCGTGGGGGTCAGAACAATAATTGGCAAAAACACCAGGCGCGCATCCCGAAAATTTCCAAGCCGCAGATTGTCGAACTTCTCGAAGAAGAGAATTTGCTGCCAGCCATCTTCTTTATCTTTTCGCGAGCGGCCTGTGAGGCGGCGGTCAAAGAGTGTCTGCGCTGGAGCCTGAGGCTCACCACTCAAGAAGAGCGCAGCGAGATTCGCATGCTGGTCGAAGAAAAGTGCTACAACATTGCCGATGAAGACCTCGCCACGCTTGGCTATTTCGATTGGCTCAGTTCACTCGAAAGGGGAGTGGCAGCCCACCACGCCGGAATGCTGCCCGCCTTCAAAGAGGTGGTCGAAGAGCTTTTCTTGCGAAAACTCGTGAAGGTTGTTTTTGCCACCGAGACCCTGGCCCTAGGCATCAACATGCCTGCACGCACGGTGGTGCTCGACCGCCTAGACAAGTTCAACGGCGAGAGCCGAGTTCAAATCACGCCGGGGGAGTACACCCAGCTCACCGGGCGTGCTGGCCGTCGAGGCATCGACGTTGAGGGTCACTCGGTCATTCAATGGGCCGCCAATCTTGACCCTCAGGTGGTCGCCGGCCTCGCATCCAAGCGAACCTACCCGCTGATGTCGTCATTCAGACCGACCTACAACATGGCAGTGAACCTAATCGAGGCATTCGGTCGCGATCGTGCCCGTGAAGTGCTTGAAATGAGCTTCGCCCAGTTTCAGGCCGACCGTTCGGTTGTAGGCCTCGCCAGAGGCTTGCGCGACCGCGAAGACTCGCTGGCTGGCTTCGAGAAGTCAATGGCATGCCACCTCGGAAATTTTGGCGACTACGCCGGAATGCGACGACAGATTAGCGATCTCGAACGCGAAATGTCAGCCGGTAAGGTGCGCCATGAACGCGGCAAAACCATTCGACTTTCGCGAGGTAAGCGTGAAAAAGAGCACGAGCTCTCAGACCTAAAGCGACGCATCAGACAGCACCCGTGTCACGGATGCTCTGACCGCGAGGCTCACGCACGCTGGGGTGAGCGCTGGCACAAGTTGCGTAAAGAGACCGACAATCTGCTTTCGCAAATCGAGGGGCGCACCAACCAGGTTGCCAAGGTTTTCGACCGTATCTGTCTATTGCTCATTGATCTCGAATACTTGAGTCAAGCCAGCGGTGAGCTCGAGGTCACCGAGGCGGGTAACACCCTGGCCAGAATCTACGGCGAGCGCGATCTTCTGGTTGCTCAATGCCTTCGACTTGGTGTTTGGCGCGAGGCAGACCCCGCCACTCTTGCCGCTATTGCCGCATCACTGGTTTACGAAGCCAGACGCGACGATGAAGATCTCTCGCCGAAGGTGCCGCGCGGCAACTTTGCAGCCATCTACGAGCAAACTCTGTCGATCTGGCAAGATATCGAGATTGCCGCCAAGGGGCAAAAGCTACCTCCAACCAACGAGCCAGACCTGAGTTTCACGGTGGCAACCCACCGCTGGGCCACTGGCGCTCGCCTTGACAGTGTTCTCGGTGAGAGCGACATGCTCGCTGGTGACTTCATCAGATGGATGAAACAAATAGTTGACCTGCTAGACCAGATTGCCCAAGCCGCTCAAGACGAGGTGGCCGATTCCGCTAGAGAGGCAATCGACAAGATCAAGCGCGGCATCGTTGCATATTCCTACTATGGCTAAAGCTTCGATTCGAATTCTGCTGGCAATTGTCGGTGGGCTAAGTTCAAGCCTTGCCTATCCGCGCGAAGA
>JAURIU010000075.1 GCA_030832605.1 Rhodoluna sp.
TGATCGGCGCAGATTTGGCGACCAACATTGCCGAATGCGGCACGGATGGTCAGACCAATGGTTAGCGCGATTCTCACGGGCACCGTTCCGAAGGTCATGCGGGTGGTTCCACGAAGCCGCAACATTGAAGCGCTTCTACTGTTTTTCGTGTTCGGTATAAACGCCTATGAGTTGGCGCAGATTCAACTGAGCACGCTCGAGGTTTTGCGACCGGACTTTTGGTTCTACTGGCTGCCGCTAACCCTGGCGGCTCTGGTCGTGCACGCCATCTTGCGCCGCAAGGCATCTGAGGCCGACTCGCTCATTTTGCCGCTCGGTGTTTTCTTGAACGGCTTAGGTCTGGCCGAAATTTATCGGCTCGACATTGCCAAGGCGGCTTCGGGTGCCACCGACCTCTTCGCAGTTAGGCAGGTTATCTGGACGGTATTTGCTATCGCCGCCTGCGCCGCCGTGATTTGGTATGTGACCAGCCACCTGTTCTTGCGCCGATACATTTTTGTGGCAATGGTGGCCGGTATCGGGCTGCTGTTGCTGCCGATGGTTCCGTTTTTGGGGCAAAACATCAACGGTGCTCAGTTGTGGATAGCCATCGGGCCGTTATCTTTTCAGCCGGGTGAGCTTGCCAAGATTGCACTGATCATTTTCTTCGCCGGCTACCTGGTGAATCGCAAAGATTCGCTCGCGATGGTCGGTCGTAAGGTGCTCGGGGTGCACATTCCGCGAGCGCGCGAACTCGGGCCGATTCTTGTGATTTGGTTGGCAAGCCTGGCGGTGTTGGTGCTGCAACGTGACCTCGGAACATCCCTGCTCTATTTCGGCTTGTTTTTAGTGATGATCTATGTGGCCACCGGCCGCGCCCTCTATGTGGTTGTGGGTCTAGGCATGTTCGGCACCGGTGCGCTGGTTGCCTCGCAGGTGATGGACTATGTGGCCGGTCGCTTCGGCGCTTGGCTCGATCCGTTCAGCACTGAACGTTACGACGCCATCGGCGGTTCTTACCAACTCGTGCAGGGGCTGTTCGGTATGTCCCACGGCGGGTTGCTTGGCACCGGCCTCGGTGGCGGAGTGCCGCAACTGGTGCCGCTGGCAGAGAGCGACTTCATCATCGCGGCGCTTGGCGAAGAGCTTGGCCTGGCCGGCATGTTTGTGATTCTGGCCGCCTACCTGTTGCTCGTCTACCGCGGCGTGCGCATCGGCTTTACCCACTCGGATGACTTTTCGAAACTGCTTGCGGTCGGGCTCTCTTTCGTAATCGCGCTGCAAACCTTCATTGTTATCGGTGGTGTCACCCGCGTTGTTCCACTGACCGGTCTGACCACCCCGTTGCTAGCCGCCGGTGGTTCGTCGCTGCTCGCCAACTGGATGATCATCGGGCTGTTGCTTCGCCTCAGCGACACCGCGTCGCGCAATCGGGGTGATGCGTAATGCAAAAAGAACTCAGACGGGTTTCGCTGGTGATCGGCGTGATGTTCTTGAGCTTGTTTGCCTCGAGCACGGGCATCCAAGTTATTTCTGCAGATTCGCTCGCGGCCGATGGTCGCAACGTGCGCAGCGTTTATGACTCTTATGAAACCCAGCGCGGCGACATTTTGATTGACGGTGAGCCGATTGCCAAGTCGGTCAAGACCGACGACGAGTACCACTACCTGCGCGAATACACCAGCAGTCGCTATTCGGCGGTAACCGGCTACTTCTCGTTCTTCAACGGAGCCACCGGGCTCGAAGCAGCATCGAACGACTATTTGACCGGCAAGAACTCGTCGCAATTCTTCGAGCAAATCAACGCGCTGTTCTCGGGTAACCCGGTGACCGGAGGGTCGATCGAACTCACCATCGACCCGAAGGTGCAAAAGGCGGCCTGGGATGCGCTCGGCGACATGAAGGGTGCGGTCATGGCGATCGACCCGGTCACCGGCAATATTTTGGCGATGGTTTCAAAGCCTGGATTCGATGCCAACCTGCTTTCAACCCACGACCCGGTCGAAGCGAACGAGAATTACAAGAATTTGCTCGCGCGCAAGAGTGACCCGCTCATCAACCGCGCCATCGGAGGCGACCTTTATGCACCGGGGTCGGTGTTCAAACTTGTAGTCTCGGCAGCTGCGCTCGAGGGCGGCAATTTCACCCCCGAGTCGAAGATTGATAACCCGAGCAAGTTCAAGCTGCCCGGCACCGAAACCTATGTTTACAACTCTGGCGAGGGCACCTGTGGCGGTCGCGCAACCGTTTCACTGGCCGACGCCCTGCGCTTTTCGTGCAACGTTCCATTCGCGCAGGTTGGCATTCAGCTCGGTCAAGACGAGATTCGTCGCCAGGCAGAACTATTCGGCTTTGGCAAGAGCATCAGCGTGCCTCTGAAGGTGACCCCTAGCGTGTATCCGCGCGGTCTTGACGACGCTCAAACTGCGCTGACCGCGTTCGGTCAGTTCGATGTTCGAGTCACTCCGATGCAAATGGTGATGGTGTCTGCCGCGATTGCCAACCAGGGCCGCCTGATGAAGCCGAACCTGATCGAGAACGTGCTTTCGTCGAACCTCGCCTCGCTCTATGCACCAACCCCGAGCGAATACTCTCGCCCGGTTTCTGAAAAGACTGCCGGCCTGCTCACTCAGATGATGATCGACGCGGTCGCCAAGGGCGTCAGCGGCAACGCACAAATCTCGGGCGTGAAGGTGGCTGGCAAGACCGGCACCGCCCAGAACGGCAAAGACGAGCCATACACGCTCTGGTTCACCGGCTTCGCGCCAGCCGACAAGCCGCGCGTGGCAGTGGCGGTAGTCATCGAAACGGCGGCGGCATGGGTCAAAACGGTCGAGGCAACTCGCTTGCCGCACCGGTAGCCCGCAAGGTCATGCAGGCGGTGTTGAACAAGTGAAGCCTGAAATAGGAATGATCTACGGCGGCCGTTACAAGCTGGAGAGCCTAATTGCCACGGGTGGCATGGGTGAGGTTTGGCAGGCGGAAGACGAACTGATTCTTCGTCAGGTTGCCATCAAGATTCTCAAGCCCGAATACATGGGCGACCCCGGCTTTCTCGAGCGCTTTAGAACCGAGGCCCGTCACGCGGCTCGCGTTGAGCACGAAGGCATCGCGAACGTTTTTGATTACGGCGAGGATGGCGGCAGCGCCTATCTCGTGATGGAGCTTGTGCCCGGCGACTCGCTCGCCAAGATTCTCGAGCGCGACAAGACCCTGCCTGCCGAGAAGGTGCTCGACATCATGGCGCAAACCGCTCGAGCGCTTCACGAAGCACATGAAGCGGGCATGGTTCACCGAGACGTCAAGCCGGGCAACCTGCTGATTACACCGGATGGTCGAGTGAAGATCACCGATTTCGGAATCGCTCGCGTGGCCGACCAGGTTTCGCTAACCGCCACCGGTCAGGTGATGGGAACCGTTCAATACCTTTCACCGGAGCAGGCCACCGGCAAGCCGGCCACCCCCGCTACCGACATTTACTCGCTCGGCATCGTGGCCTATGAAGCGCTTCGCGGCTCGCGCCCGTTCAGCGGCGAAACCCAGATGGCTATCGCCATGGCGCAAATCAACGATGCACCTCCAGCGCTGCCAGAAACGATTGACGAGTCGGTGCGTGAGCTGGTGCTCTCGTGTTTGGCGAAGAAGCCGGCGGGTCGACCATCCACCGCTTTAGCACTTGCCGAGGCGGCCGAAGAACTCATGGTGAACCGACCAAAGCGCAGCACCGCCACCCGACTAATCACCACCGCGGTGCCGCAGGTGACCGAGTCGACCACTCTGATTGAGACGACCGACACCGCAGAGACGCCGAAGCCGATAATTTGGCCGTGGCTCGCGACGATCGGTGCGCTGTTGCTGACCACGGTCATTGTTTTGATCGCCATCTTTAGCGGC
>JAURIU010000076.1 GCA_030832605.1 Rhodoluna sp.
CCACGAAGCTGCTCGGTCAATCGGGTGATTGCCTTCATGGCTAGCTCGTTAGCTTCGGCATACTCGGCATTCGAAAGCTTGCGCCCGCGATATTTTTTCAGATCAAGCTCTTCACCAACCACCATGTGCACCGTGTGAAAAGGGTTTGGTCTGAAACGCTTCGAATAGGTGGGCAGAATCTTTTCGGTGCCCCACTGAGCCATTGGAATGAAAGGTACGTCTTTTTCGAGCGCCATCTTGATGGCACCAATCTTGCCGCGCATCGGCCATCCGTTTGGCTCGCGGGTGAGGGTGCCTTCTGGGTAGATGGTGATGACACGGCCCGCGTCGAGAATCGCGTGCGCAGCATCCATGGGTTCACGGTTTGAATGGCCACCTCGGTAAACCGGCACCTGCTCGCAAGCGATCAGAATGTCGCCGACAATCGGGGTTTTGAAAAGGTTTCCCTTGGCCAAAAAGTGCGGGGTGCGACTTGCCTTGAAATAAACCATGTAGGCCACTGCGAGCGCGTCAAGATAGGTGACGTGGTTTGCAGCCAGAACATAAGCGCCCGACTTCGGCAGGTTCTCGAGGCCCTTGACCTCGATTCGAAACATCAGACGCACAAAGAAACCCAAAGTATTCGCCACAATTCGAGTCACAAAGTTGGGTTCGCGCTTGTGAATCTTGGGCATCTTCAAGAACTCGCCTGATTTACGTTTCGCCATGGTCAGCCTCGTTACTCCGTGTAGGTGAAGTCGGCACCCAGGGCTTCGAGCTTTGCCAAGAAGTGCTCGTAACCGCGCGAGATGAGTTGAACGTTGGTGACATTGCTCACACCTTCGGCAGCCAGAGCGGCAACCATGTGGCTGAATCCGCCGCGAAGGTCTGGCACACGGATGTCAGCGCCCTTGAGTGGCGTTGGGCCCGAGATCACCGCAGAGTGGTTGAAGTTTCGCTGACCGAAGCGACAAGGGTTGCCACCTAGGCACTCGCGATAAATCTGAATCTGTGCGCCCATCTGAACCAGTGCGTCGGTGAACCCGAAGCGGTTTTCATAGACGGTCTCGTGAACGATTGAAAGACCCGTTGCCTGGGTCAGCGCCACAACCAGGGGCTGCTGCCAGTCGGTCATGAAGCCAGGATGCACATCGGTCTCGATTACCACCGGCGAAAGTTCACCACCGGGGTGATAAAAGCGAATGCCATCGTCTTTGATCTCGAACGCACCGCCAACCTTGCGATAGACGTTCAAGAAAGCCATCATCTCTTGCTGGCGAGCTCCGCCAACAAGAATGTCTCCGCCTGTAGCAAGCGCTGCGGCAGCCCAAGAGGCGGCCTCGTTGCGGTCGAACAGGGCGCTGTGGCTGTAACCGGTGAGCGCTTTAACGCCCTCGATGCGAATGACGCGGTCGGTGTCTACCGAAATGATGGCGCCCATCTTCTGCAAGATGGCGATGAGGTCCATGATCTCTGGCTCAACGGCCGCGCCGGTCAGTTCGGTTAGGCCCTCGGCACGAACCGAAGTGAGCAGAACCTGCTCGGTTGCTCCAACGCTTGGGTAGGGCAGCGAAATCTTGGCGCCCTTGAGGCCGTCTGGTGCGCTGAGGCGAATGCCGTTTGGCTGCTTTTCGATTACCGCGCCGAACTTGCGCAACACCTCTAGGTGATAGTCGATCGGGCGGTCGCCGATGTGGCAACCACCAAGGTCTGGAATGAAAGCCTCACCGAGTTGGTGCAGTAGCGGACCGCAGAACAAAATCGGAATGCGTGAAGACCCAGCGTGGGCATCGATGTCGACCATGCGAGCCGACTTCACGTTGGTTGGGTCAAGCGTCATCACGCCGTCGTCATCGTGGGTGATCTTTACACCGTGCAACTGAAGGAGGCTCGAAACCACCTCGACGTCGCTGATGTGCGGAACCTGACGCAACTCGCTAGCTGTGTCGCCGAGTAGCGCGGCAACCATGGCCTTGGTAACTAGGTTCTTTGCTCCGCGAACATCGACACGTCCAACTAGCGGCTTGCCACCTTTGACGGTGATTTGACTCATCAGGCTCCCTTGGCTGGCAAAGTCTTGGGGCGCCAAGACTCTCGTTTCGCCTCAAAGTCGGTGATCGACTTCTCGTCTCGCAGTGTGAGCCCGATGTCATCGAGCCCTTCAAGTAGACGCCACCTAGTGTATTCGTCAATCTCGAAATCTACACGGATGTCGCCTACGCTGACGGTCTTCTCGACCAGGTTCACGGTGGCCGAAGCCCCAGGGTTTGCCTCTAGTGCCTGCCAGATTCGCTCGATGTCTTCATCAGACACGATGCCGGTGACCAGACCCTGCTTGCCCGCGTTTCCGCTGAAAATGTCAGCGAATTTGCTAGAGAAAACGGCCTGAAAACCGTAGTCGCGAAGTGCCCACACGGCGTGCTCACGACTCGAGCCGGTGCCAAAGTCTGGCCCGGCAAAAAGCACCGAACCGCTGGCGTAAGCCAGTTGGTTGAGCACGAATTCGGGGTCGTTGCGCCATGCTGCGAACAGAGCATCCTCGAAGCCGGTTTTTGTGATTCGTTTTAGATAAACCGCTGGGATGATCTGGTCGGTGTCAACGTTGCTGCGACGCAGTGGCACGCCAATGCCGGTGTAGGTTTCGAACTTTTCCATTAGTTGCCCTCCTCGACGTCGGCTGGGCTAGAAAGCGTGCCGCGAATGGCGGTGGCTGCGGCAACCAGTGGCGAGACCAGGTGAGTGCGCGAGCCCTTGCCCTGGCGGCCTTCGAAGTTGCGGTTTGAAGTCGATGCTGCGCGCTCGCCCGGGGCCAGCTGGTCTGGGTTCATGCCGAGGCACATCGAGCAACCGGCGAAGCGCCACTCGGCACCGAAGTCTTTGAACACCTTGTCGAGACCCTCGGCTTCGGCTTGCAGGCGAACACGTGCCGAACCAGGCACGACCATCATGCGAACGCCATGGGCTTTGGTGCGACCCTTGATGATTTCGGCGGCGGCGCGAAGGTCTTCGATGCGGCTGTTGGTACACGAGCCCAAGAACACGGTGTCGACGCGAATGTCTTTTAGCTTGGTTCCCGGGGTGAGGTCCATGTACTCGAGGGCACGCTCGGCGGCGGCGCGCTCGTTTGGGTCGGCGATGTCGACCGGGTTTGGCACCACGTCGAGCAGTGAGACGCCCTGACCAGGGTTGGTTCCCCAGGTGACAAACGGGTCAAGGGTGTTGGCGTCGAGGTTGACCTCGGCGTCGAAGGTGGCACCCTCGTCGGTAGGCAGAGTCTTCCAGAACGCCACGGCGGCATCCCAGTCGGCACCTTCTGGAGCGTGCGGGCGGCCCTTTAGGTAGTCGAAGGTGATTTGGTCGGGAGCGACCATGCCGGCACGCGCACCCGCCTCGATCGACATGTTGCAAATGGTCATGCGGGCTTCCATTGAAAGCGCACGGATGGCGCTACCTCGGTATTCGAGCACGTAGCCCTGGCCGCCGCCTGTGCCAGTCTTGGCGATTACGGCAAGAATGATGTCTTTGGCTGTGACGCCTGGGCGAAGCGTACCTTCGACGTTGATCGCCATCGTCTTGAACGGCTTGAGCGGCAGAGTCTGGGTGGCGAGCACATGCTCAACCTCGCTGGTGCCGATACCCATCGCCAGCGCTCCAAAAGCGCCGTGGGTAGAGGTGTGTGAGTCACCGCAAACCACGGTGATGCCGGGCATGGTGAGGCCCAGCTGCGGCCCAACCACGTGAACGATTCCCTGTTCGATGTCGCCAAGCGAGT
>JAURIU010000077.1 GCA_030832605.1 Rhodoluna sp.
CAAAGGCTCAACGGTGGGTTCGAATACTGGCTCTGCCGCCGCTGGCTGCGGTGCAGCATCCGCGTGGTCTTGAGGCTGAATCTTGGCGGCAAAGGCGGCGATGTTCGCATCGTCTTGTGCTCTGAGTTGGGTTTGCTGTTCGAGTAAAACGATTGCCGCGATTAGTCCGTCTGGCCCTGCTTTGGCAAGCTCAACGGCCGCTTCGAGTTCTTCGTCGGTCATCGACAAACGTGAGGGTGGGACAAGTTCGGAATCATCCATATTGGAAATCCTACCCACGACCATCACAGGTCGCGTCTTGCGACTTGTTCGAGATTGTGGGCCCTACCGGGCTCGAACCGATGACATCCACGGTGTAAGCGTGGCGCTCTACCAACTGAGCTAAAGGCCCGTTGAACGTGCAAGCACATCAACGTGTAAAACCATACCGCAAGATGGCACGGTTGGCTAATCGAAAGGACTGCTAGGCCGTGAGGGTTGCGAGAGCTTTGTTGTATTCGTCGAGCGAGCGAGGCTGACCAGGCGCGGTGACAAACTTCGAAACTAGGATGCCCTGCTTGTCGATCACGAAGGTGGCGCGAGTTGCGAATCCGTGCTCGTCTAGGAATACCTCGTAGTCTTTGGCAACTCCGCCGTGTGGCCAGAAGTCGGCGAGAACGCTGAACTTGTAGCCTTCTTGGTCGGCGAATGCCTTCTGAACGAACTTGCTGTCAACGCTGACGGCGAGCAGTTCGACGTCGGCCGATGCAAACGAGGCGAAGTTGTCGCGCAATTCGCAGAGCTCACCGGTGCAAATACCCGAGAAAGACAGTGGGTAGAACACCACCACTACGTTTTTCTTGTCTCTAAAGTCGCTGAGTGTGACGGTTTCGCCGAATTGATTGACTAGCGAAAAGTCTGGTGCCTGGTCGCCGATTAGCGTGCTCATGAAAATTCCCTTTCGATTTCTTAATGTCAAATGTATCCCGAGCGAGATATCTTCCCGAACACGAATAAACTTGACCGAGGACAAAACCCATGTCCTTATTGCATTCTTTCCATCCCCCACGAAAGAGGATGTCGGTGTCGCTGAACAACAACGATCCATACCAGCTCAACAGGCCGGATCAAGATCCACAAGAAACTGCCGAATGGCTCGAGTCGCTTGATGCACTCACCAAGGCTCAAGGCCGCGAGAGAGCTCGCGAAATCATGCAGCGACTCATGGCTCGCGCACAGCAACTGCAGCTAGGTGTGCCAACCTCTCCAAACACCGACTACATCAACACCATCCCTACTGAAGCCGAACCAGAGTTTCCTGGTGACGAGCAAATCGAGCGCACCTATCGTGCTTGGATGCGCTGGAACGCAGCCATGCTTGTGCACCGAGCCCAGCGCCCAGGTGTTGGTGTTGGCGGTCACATTTCGACCTTCGCCTCATCGGCTTCACTCTATGAAGTCGGCTTCAACCACTTTTTCAAAGGACAAGACCACGCATCTGGCGGCGACCAGATTTTCATTCAGGGCCACGCCTCGCCTGGTCCATACGCCCGAGCCTTCCTTGAAGGTCGTCTATCTGAGAACCAACTCAACGGTTTCCGCCAAGAGCGTTCACACGCTGGCGGTGGCTTGAGTTCGTACCCTCACCCACGCCTCATGCCAGACTTTTGGCAGTTCCCCACCGTATCGATGGGTATCGGGCCAATCAACGCGATCTACCAGGCTCAGGCAAACCGCTACCTAACCGAACGTGGTTTCAAAGACGCATCCCAGCAGCACGTCTGGGCATTCTTGGGTGACGGCGAACTCGATGAAGTCGAGGCACGCGGTGCCCTGCAGCTGGCAGCCAACGACGGCCTAGACAACCTGACCTTCGTGGTCAACTGCAACCTTCAGCGTCTAGACGGCCCAGTTCGAGGAAACGGCAAGATTGTTCAAGAACTCGAAGCATTCTTCAGGGGGGCCGGCTGGAACGTCATCAAGGTCATCTGGGGTCGCGAGTGGGACGACCTACTAGCCCGTGATGTCGACGGCGCTCTAGTCGACCTCATGAACAACACTCCTGACGGCGACTTCCAAACCTACAAGACCGAAGACGGCGCGTTCGTGCGCGAAAACTTCTTCGGCCGTGACCCCCGCACTGCGGCTCTTGTTGCCGACATGACCGACGATCAAATCTGGGGTCTAAAGCGCGGCGGCCACGACTACCGCAAGGTTTACGCCGCCTACAAGGCAGCAATGGAGCACAAGGGCCAGCCAACCGTCATTCTGGCCAAGACCATCAAGGGCTACGGTCTCGGTAAGAGCTTCGAAGGCCGCAACGCAACGCACCAGATGAAGAAACTGACGCTCGAGAACCTCAAGGGCTTCCGCGATGAAATGCGCGTTCCAATCTCGGATGCTGTGCTCGAAGAAAACCCTTACCAGCCTCCGTACTACCACCCTGGCCACGATGCGCCAGAGATTCAATACATGCACGAGCGTCGCCGCGAACTAGGCGGATACCTGCCCGAGCGTCGTTCGAAGTATGTCGACTTCACCCTGCCCGAAGCAAAGGTTTACGACGTCGCTAAGGGTGGTTCAGGCACCCAAGAGGTTGCCACCACCATGGCATTCGTGCGCTTGCTCAAAGACTTGCTGCGCGCACCCGATTTCGGTCAGCGCCTCGTGCCGATCATCCCCGATGAAGCACGCACGTTTGGTATGGACGCGTTCTTCCCGACCGCGAAAATCTACAACCCGAACGGTCAGCACTACCTCTCGGTAGACCGTGACCTCTTGCTCTCTTATAAAGAGTCGACCGCTGGTCAGATTTTGCACACCGGAATCAACGAAGCAGGATCGGTCGCGGCGTTCACCGCAATTGGAACCTCTTATGCAACTCAGGGTCAGCCACTGATTCCGATCTACGTGTTCTATTCGATGTTCGGATTCCAGCGCACCGCCGACGCGATTTGGGCGGCTGCCGACCAAATGTCGCGCGGTTTCATGATTGGTGCTACCGCTGGCCGCACCACGCTAACTGGTGAAGGCTTGCAGCACGCCGACGGCCACTCGCCTGTGATTGCTCAAACCAATGCCGCGGTGATCAGCTACGACCCGGCCTACGGTTACGAGATCGGTCACATCATTCGCTCGGGTATCGAGCGTATGTATGACGGTAACCACCCAGACCCGAACGTGATTTACTACGTGACTGTTTACAACGAGCCTTATGTTCAGCCAGCCGAACCTGAAAACGTGGATGTCGACGGAATCATTCGCGGAATCTACAACCTCAGCCGCAACGAGCACGGTGGCACCAAGGCCCAGATTCTCGCATCCGGTGTTGCAGTACCTTGGGCCTACGAAGCCCAGCAGTTGTTGCAAGACGACTGGGGCGTTTCGGCAGACATTTGGTCGGTTACATCTTGGTCAGAGCTGCGCCGCGATGGAATCGCTCACGACGAGGCAGTGTTCTTGAACCCTGGCGTGAACTACGCGAAACCTTATGTAACCACCAAACTCGAAGGCGCTCCTGGCCCGTTCTTGGCAGTAAGCGACTACACCCACTCGGTACCAGACATGATTCGCCAGTGGGTTCCGGGTGACTACGCAACCCTTGGTGCTGACGGCTTCGGCTTCTCTGATACTCGTGCGGCAGCTCGTCGTGCTTTCAAGATTGACGGTCCATCTATCGTGGTACGCGTTCTTGAGCAGCTTGTCGAACGAGGCGAGATGGACGCTTCAGTGCCTGCTCAGGCAATCGAGCGCTACCGCCTGCACGACGTAA
>JAURIU010000078.1 GCA_030832605.1 Rhodoluna sp.
TCGCAAGACCGCGTGGGTCTCTGGGAATGACTGCCGTAATCACCAGAGCCGTTAGGCCGCCGACGATTCCGTCGATGCTTCGAACGAATACGCCGCCGTCTGGCTCAGGCAGAATCTGCACCAGCATGGCCTGAAGTCCAACGGTGAGGGCAAATGTTGCACTTCCCGAAATGAACCGAGCGCTCAACAGGCAAACCAAAAGAGTTAGAGCGATTTGCCAAACGCCGTGGCCGAACAATTGCAGCATTCCTTCGCTCAGTGCAATTCCGGTGATCATGCCAATCGCGGTTTCGAGAACGCGGCGCGGGCGTGCATCTCTGCTGAAACCCAGTGCGGTGATGGTTACGGTCACGGCAAGCAGCGGAACTGCATGGCCCAACCCGTAAAACGCAATCGAATAGCCGGCGGTTGCGCCCAGAACGATTTGCAGAATCGGGGCGAGAGACTCGATGGCCCTGCGGTAGGAATCTTTGAAACTCCAGTGCAACTTTGGTGGCTTCACAGTTAAACCCGCTTTCCCATCAGCAGGTTTGGGCGCGCCAACCCGGCCGCCTTGCCAGAGTCTTGCGGAACAATCACCTCGGCAGATGCCGCGATGTCGCCGAGTTCAGAAACGATGACTAGTTCTGCTTCGGTTGGCACGCCTCGCTGAACCAGGGCTAAACCAATCGGCCCTTGCTCGTAGTGCTGAGCCACCGAAGTGACAACGCCGCGAGCGCGCTCAGAACGTGAACCATCAGCCTGCAGAACCCAAACTTCGTCTCCGCGATTGGGTAGCGAATGCTCTGAACCGTCTAGGTGCAAGAACACCAGGCGCCTAGGCGGATGCCCAAGGTTGTGCGTCTTGGCAACGGCCTCTTGCCCGCGGTAGCAACCCTTGCTCAGGTGCACCGCAGTGGTCATCCAGTCGACTTCGTGCGGCATGGTGCGCTCGTCAACCTCGTGCAGCGATGGGCGCCAGGCTGCGATTCTCAGAGCTTCGAGAGCGTCGGTGCCGGCTTCTCCGTGAGCCGCGGCGAATTTCTCGGCTTCTTCAATCGGCACCAGGTATTCGCGATAGCTCCAGTCGGCACCCACCTTGGTGCTGTAACGAGCACCTCCCAAAACTAGGTTTGGCCAAGGGTCTACCCAGGATGCTTCGACACCCTCTAACTCAGCAACCGAACCAAACACGGCCCACTGCTCAGAAACATCGGCGATCTCAACCTTGGAACGGAACATCATGCGATCGAGCCACTTGAGCAGAGCATCCACGCGGTCAAGCGGCACGATGAGACTGGTCGCCTCGCCATCATCGAAGGCATGAAAAACCTGTTCGACGTGACCTTGCACATTCAGCAACAGCGCTTCACGCGACTGACCGGGCTTTAGGTTTTTGAAATCTGAAGTCAGCATCGAATGCAGCCACTCGAGGCGATCGACACCAGCAACGCGGATGACGCCGAGGTCAAGGCGAACCACGGCCTTGCCGCGAGCTAGATTGCGCTGCTCAATCATCGGGTTGCCGAAGTGCGCTTTGGCGGTCATGACTACTCGACGCGTTCGAGGCGGGCCGAAGCGTGTGATTTGAGTTCACTGCCGGGAAGCGCGATGTCCCATGCCCAAAGCAATGCACCCTCGACGAGTCCATAGAGTCGAGTTGAGTGGCGATAGGTTTTGGCTGTCTCAAATGCCACCCCGTGGGCCGATGCCAAATCGATTCGGGCGTTCTTAACAAACCCGCGGTAAAGCTCTGCGACTCCACCAGGGTGAAGAGTAGACACTTCGACCGCAAACCCGTTTTCGGTGCGCAGGGCGTCGAGGTCTTCGTGAGTTTTGATCGATGGTTCGCCTTGCCCGATTAGCAACCCAGGGCCGTGGTCGGCATCTTCGGCTGGGCGTGAGATGCGCCAGAAACCAAGTTCGGTAGGAAGCGAGGAGTCGCTGCCGTCGGCCAGGCGAACCTGTGAAAGATAGTTGAGATAGTTGGCGTCGGTGTAGCTGAACTCGACGGTTTGCAAGAATTCGTGCTCGACCGCTGGTTCATCACTATCGGGCGCTGAATAAGAGATCACGCCGCTGCCAGACCATTTGCCCGCAAGAAATGCAAGCGGGGTTAGTTCAAGGGGAAGACCCTCGGGCAAAACGAACAAGTTACTTTTGGCCCTTGAAGAGCTTGTAAAGAACTAGGGCTGAGACGCCGGCGATGGCAAGCGATGCAAGTACGAGGAGCCCTGTGAAGAAGATTTCAGCTGCGAGGATCATGTGCCAAGTTTATCGCTAGAACCGAAACAGAAAGAGATAGCCGCTGGCAAGGCTCAGAATCACGTAGCTTCCGCCGGCCACATAGATCAACTCGGTGACAATACCGGTGGCGCTTGCCTTGACTAGGTGAATCATGCTCACGGTTGCGATTGAGCCAGCCAAAATAGCGCCATACCAAGCCAGTGCTGACTCGGCAGGGGTCGCTGCGGTCACCACCACGGTGGTGGCTGCCACGGCAACCCAGATGGCGATGATTTGCGACCAAGCTCTTTTCACAGTTCCATCATGCCTTAACGGTGCTAAAACAGACTGTAAACTTCACTAAATACGCTTGGAGGCTCGACTTGGCGCAACTTCTGGTTCTATCGGCTAACACCGATACCGAAGTTTTGCCTGCGCTCGCACTGCTACCTCACAAAGTTCGCCACATCGCCGCCGAACCGGCCAGTCTGGTCAACGCCCCCGCGGCCGACTTGATTTTCTTGGATGCTCGACGCGACCTAACCGGCTCTAAATCGCTCGCCACCCTACTGCTTACCACCGGGCTCTCGGCTCCGCTGATTGTTGTAGTTACCGAGGGTGGAATGGCAGCGATTTCGCACGAGTGGGGCGCAACCGACATCATTCTCGACTCGGCCGGGCCTGCCGAGATTGATGCGCGCATCCGCTTGTCTCTCGAGCGCGGTTCGAAGGGCTCTGACAGCAACGAGCTGATTTCGGCCTCGGGTGTCGTAATCGACGACGCTACCTACTCGGCAAAGGTGCACGGCAAGCCGATGGACCTCACCTTCAAAGAATTTGAACTTTTGCGCTTTCTAGCACAGCATCCGGGTCGTGTCTTTTCGAGAGAGCAACTTCTCAGCGAGGTTTGGGGCTACGACTATTTCGGTGGCACCAGAACAGTGGATGTTCACATTCGACGCCTGCGCGCCAAGCTCGGTGACCTCGAAGCGCTGATTGGAACGGTGCGAAACCGCGGGTACTGCTTCAACCTGAGTAAAGACGACCAGGCCATCAACGCCTGAAGTTTGTTTACCTCTTAGTTACCAGATAGTGGCAGGATTGCACTTATGTCTTCTGATGAAACCATGGCGATCGACCTGCCCGACCACGGCGACATGCCACTCGATCGCTTTCTCGACCGCGAGCTAAGCTGGCTAGCTTTCAACCAACGCGTGCTCGAGCTTGCCGAAGACAAAGACATGTTCTTGCTCGAACGAGTCAAGTTTCTTGCCATTTTTTCTTCAAACCTCGATGAGTTTTTCATGGTTCGCGTTGCGGGTCTCAAGCGTCGCATCGCGGCTGGCTTGGGCGTAGCATCCGCTTCTGGACTGGAACCTGGCGAAGTACTGAAGCAAATCAGCGAAGAAGCGCACCGACTTCAGCTGCGCCATGCGACCGTCTTTCGCGAGGAGATTGAGCCGGCACTTCGAGAAAAAGGCATTCGACTTGAAACCTGGGATGGCCTGAGCGAAGCCGAACAGACCGAGCTGAGCGAATACTTCG
>JAURIU010000079.1 GCA_030832605.1 Rhodoluna sp.
TACCGGAAGGTCTTGAATCAGAGCATCTGGGTCAACGTTGAAGCCGAAGCGGTCAGAAATTTCTCGCACGCGCTCACGCGCAGCCGCGACATCCATGAGACCACCGAGTTTGGTCGGCTCATTGCCAAGCGCCACGTTCTCGGCAACCGTAAAAACTGGGATGAGCATGAAGTGCTGGTGAACCATACCGATGCCGGCGTTCATCGCGTCGCCTGGGCCTTTGAAGTCGACGGCTTTGTCGTCGATCAGAATCTCGCCATCGTCGCTTTTGTAAAGACCGTAAAGCACGTTCATGAGGGTAGATTTGCCCGCACCGTTTTCGCCGAGAAGGCTAACAATCTGGCCGGGCTCGACAACAAGGTTGATGTTGTCGTTAGCAATAAGGTCACCAAAGCGCTTGGTGATGCCCCTGAGTTCTAGCTTCATCGCTGTTTGCCCTTATTGTTCGTGCGGACCTGCGTTAAATCTACCTCACCAAAAAAGCCAAAACCGCCGAGACCATTACAGTCTCGGCGGTTTTGTTGAGGCTAGTTAGAAACTAGGCCTTTGGGTCGATCGAACCGTCGATGATTCCGGCCTTTAGCTCGTTGAGCTTGGTCCATAGTTCATCGCTGATCAGAGTCGAGTCGCTCAGACCGGTTCCGTCGTTCTCAAGGGTACCGATGTAGTAGTCACCGTTGAAGGCTGCACCACCCGCTAGGTCCTTGATGATGTTGAAGGTTGCAGCGGTCATGCGCTTCTCAACCGAGGTCAGAACGATGTCTGCGTACTCAGGTGAGGTAACGGCGATGTTCTTGTCAACACCGATCATGACACCGTTGCTGCCAGCTTCGCTTAGAGCTTCGCTAACGGCACCGAACTGGTCTCCACCAACTGGGAAGATTACGTCTGCGCCAGCTTCAATCTGGGTTGCAGCAATGGTCTTAGAGACACCGCTGTTTGGAGCGAAGTCACCCATGAAGTCACCAGTCTTAGCAACTGGGTCCCAACCTAGAACGGTGATTGCGGTTCCGGTTTCCTTCTCGTATGCCTTAGCACCGTAGTAGAAGCCGTCCATGAATGCGGTTACAGCGTCAATCTGCATACCGCCGTAGGTACCAATGACCTTGCTGGTCGAGTGTGCAGCTGCAGCGTATCCAGCTAGGTAGCTCGACTGCTCCATTGCGTAGCCAACTGGCTTTAGGTTTGCGTTGCCTTCTGACCAACCATCGATGGTTACGAAGTGCATCTCTGGGTTAGCCTTAGCAGCTTCGTTCACAGCTGCAACTAGGTTGAAGCCAACTGCGAAGGTTACGTCACAGGCTGCGTCAACCATGGCCTGTAGGTTAGGGCCGAAGTCTTCTGCGCTGTTTGATTCGGCATCAGCGATCTCAACACCGATCTCGTCTTTTGCCTGTACCAACGCGTCGTAAACCGACTCGTTGAATGACTTGTCGTTCCAGCTACCCTCGTCAGAGACGGCACAGGCCTTGAAGTCGACCGATGGCGCTGCAGGCGCACATCCGGTGAAAGCAAGAGCTGCAACAGCCGCAATCGACAGGGTCTTTAGTGCGGTGCCAGTAATGGTGCTCACTATAGTTCCTCCTGAAAGTTCAGCCACATGGATTTCATGGGCTGCTTACGGGGTTTAGCCTACGCCCGAGATGCGAGTGGGAAAGCGGTTTCAGGGTTGAAAATTGTTTCGTTTTCGTAAACTCTCGACCAACACATAAAGGTTTAAAAAAATCTCGCCTCCGAGAGTAAATCATCGAAGGCGAGATCGTGACCCCAAGGGGATTTGAACCCCTGCTGCCGCCGTGAGAGGGCGGTGTCCTAGGCCGCTAAACGATGGGGCCGTTTAAACAACCTCTTGATTATGCCACAAAAATCTTGATGGCGTTTGGTGCGATTTCTATCTGAAGCGGTCTCTTGCCCACGTATTCGCCATCGGCATAGGTGGGAACATTGCCGGCATCAAGCCTCACGATCTTTGTGCGAACGATTTCTACCGCGGGGTGAGTGACGTGCCCCCCGGTGTAAACCTTCGGAAACATTTTCAAAAACGCAGGTCGAGAAAGCGGATGCACGACAAACAGGTCTAGCTCACCGTCCTGCACGCTGGCCTCTGGGGCAATAAGCATGCCGCCGCCGAACGAACGTGAGTTGGCAACGGCGCACAGCATCGCCTCGATCTTGCGTTCAACCCCATCGACTACCGCGCTGTATTGCAGCGGCTTGAAAGTTGCTAGTTCGCGCAACATGGCTAGAACATAACGGCTCGGTCCCTTTGGCCACTTCCACTTATTGGCCCGCTCTGCCACGACGGCGTCAAAACCTGCCGAAAGGCTTCCAAAAAAGTGAAACGAGCCCTCATCAGATTTACCCAAACCTAGATCGAAGCGATCTGAATTACCGCCCAGAACGACCTGGGCCGCCGCCCCTCCGTCGAACACCGGAAGCCCCAGAGTGCGAGCCGCGTCATTCCCCGTGCCGCAAGGAATGATTCCGAGCGTCACATCGGTGCCAGCACATAGGTTTACGCCAAGATGCACCATTCCGTCACCACCGGCCACGACAAGGCCGTCGATGCGACCCTCATCGATTGCCGAGCGACCGTTCGCAAAAGCCAATTCATAAGTCTTGGCACTCAGGTCAATAAGGTTTGCGCCTGCTGCGCGAAGTGCATCCAAGGCCAAATTGCCATGCAGTCGACCGTTGCCTTTGCCTGACGTCGGGTTGATGATCAGGCCTAGGCGGGTCATGTTATCTCCTGAGCAGTTGGGCGTTCGCTGCCACGATGATGGTCGAAAGTGACATCAGCACAGCGCCGATGGCTGGTGATAACACTAGACCCAAAGGCATCAGCGCACCGGCTGCTAGAGGAATTGCGACCAAGTTGTAACCTGCGGCCCAAAAGAGGTTTTGACGCATCTTGGTGACGCTTCGCTTGGCAAGGCGCAATGCGGCTGGCACTGCTATGGGATCGCTGGTGACCAGAACCAGGCCGGCTGAGTCGAAAGCCACATCTGTTCCGCCACCAATGGCGAAGCCGACATCCGCCCCAGCAAGCGCAGGAGCATCGTTGATGCCGTCACCTACGAAGGCAACTACCGAACCGTCGGCCTGAAGTTTCTTGACGATTTCTGATTTACCTGCAGGTAGCACTTCGGCAAAAACCTCTTCAATGCCAACCTCTTTGGCAACCGCGTTAGCCACACCGGTCGCGTCTCCGGTCACCATCGCAACTCGCACTCGCATGCGCTGCAATTGGAAGACCGCCTCGGCAGCACTTTCGCGAATCTGGTCACCAAACTCGATGAAGCCGGCTGCCTTTTGGTCGATCACGACATAGACAACCGTGTTGCCCTTTTCGTTTGCCTCGGCAACGGCAACCAGGTCTTGCACGGCTAGTTCGATCTTGTTGGCGGTCAGCATTTGAGGGCCGCCGATCAGCACGTCTGAGCCATCCCAGTGGGCGCTAACGCCGAAGCCGCTCTGGGCCCTAAATTCGCTGATGGCCGGCAGTCGCAACGCCCGCAAGTTTGCCTCGCGAACAATCGACTCACCGAGCACATGCTCTGACTTGGTCTCAACGGCGGCGGCCAACGCTAGCAAGTCGTCGGTAGTTGCCAGTTCAGACTTCTGCGCCAACTTAACAGCGAGGATGCTGCGCTTACCGGTCGTCAAGGTGCCGGTTTTGTCGAACAGAA
>JAURIU010000007.1 GCA_030832605.1 Rhodoluna sp.
AAGAATGGCGTCGCCTGGTTTCGCGAGTGCTACTGCCTTGCGAATGGCCGCCTCAGGCGGGCTTACCTCGTAGATCTCGAGTTCTGGTCGGGCGTCGCGCGCAGCATCCACGAGGGTTTTGCGAATCGACGCAGGGTCTTCGAAGCGCGGGTGGTGGTCGGTGACCACCAAAACATCGCACCCCTCGGCCGCCACCTGAGCCATGGCCGGGCGCTTGCTGGCGTCTCGGTCACCGTCTGCACCAAAGACCATGAACACTCTCCCCTTGGTTACCTTGCGCACGGCAGCCAATGTGTTCAAAAACGCGTCTGGGCTGTGACCGAAATCGACGTAAACGTCTGGTCCAGAATCTTTGGTCACGCGCTCGGTGCGACCAGGCAGATAGGCCTGCACCCCAGCACCGAGAACTTCAACAAGTCGTTTCCATTCAAAACCAACCTGCAGCAGCATCACGATGGCAAGACCTGCGTTGGCAGCCATGTGGGCTCCGATGATCGAAATTCGGCTGACCAGCTCACCCTCTGGGCCAATCAACTTGAACTCGGTGTGGCTCGGTTGCTCGTCGAGAATTTCGACGTGGTAGTCGGCGGCAACTGCCTCGTGCGAACTGATCGTGACAACTGGGATGTTCGCCAGCTCGGCCACGCGCGCACCGTATGGCGAATCGAGGCTGACGACCGCGCGCTCGGCGCGGCCATCGGTGAAGAGACCCAGCTTGGCTTTGAAATAGGTTTCCATGTCGCCATAGTCGTCGAGGTGATCGTGGCTAAGGTTGGTGAAGGCCGCCACATCAAAGTGAATACCGTCGACCCGAAGTTGTGTGAGGGCCTGCGCCGAAACTTCAAGAACCGCCGAGGTGACACCCTTTTCTTTCATGCGCGCCAACAGTGCGTTCATCTCGGTGATTTCGGGAGTCGTGAGTCGACTCACAATAACTTCGCCGGCTATGTGGCGTTCGGCCGTCGAGGTAAGGCCGGTGACTTCGCCCAGTTGACGAAGCATGGCCTCGAGCAGATAGCTTGTCGAAGTTTTTCCGTTGGTGCCGGTCGTGGCAAACAGCTTTGGCATGGTGCCGGGCAGGTTGCCATAAACGAAAGCTGCAAGTTCGCCCAGGTGCGATCTCGGTTGCTCCACAAGAAGTGTCGGTAACCCCACGCCTTGCACTAACTCTTCCCCAGCAGCATCCGTGATGATTGCGACTGCCCCGGCATCCTTGGCCTTTTGGGCAAAGTTAGCGCCGTGAGTCTTCAACCCTGGCATGGCTACGAAAAGATCACCTGGTCGCAAGTCGGCGGTGTTCATCGAAATACCCGTGAGAGAGGTATCAGACTGCTGGGTGGCCCAGGATAGATCAAAACGGTCAGCAATGGCTTGCAAAGACACCGGGACAACTTTGTCGGGTCTCAGAATCGGAGGAATTGATTCCTTTTGGTCTACCACTCGGTATCGATCTTCTTTGACTTTGTGGTTGCAGGTGGAACTCGGTAGTTGAGCAGAACCTGTTCCATGATGCTCTTGAATGGAGGCGTTGCACCGATCGAGTTGCTAACGGTTCTCGGCTTATAAACGGTAACCGCGACTACGTACTGAGGATCTTCGGCGGGAGCCATGCCGATGAACGAAATGGCGTAGCGCGTTCCGTAACCGGCACCATCCTTGATCTGGGCGGTTCCAGACTTGCCGGCTACCCGATAGCCCGGCACGCCCGCGGTTCTACCGATTCCACCCTGCTCGACCACTTTCTCGAGCATATCGATGGTTGAGCGAGCGCTTGCCGAACTCACGGCTTGAACGCCGGGTTTCACAGGTGTTGCAACGACATTGCCATTTGCATCGCGGCAGCCTTCGATGAGTCGAGGCTGCAGACGCACACCACCGTTGGCGATGGTCTGGTAAAAGAACGCTGCCTGAATAGGCGTCACGGCAATACCCTGGCCGAACATCGAAGTCTTGTCGGTCATCTTGTCCCAGTCTTGCCAATTAGCTAGCAGGCCTGCGGTCTCACCTTCAAAGCGAACGTCGGTCTTCTCGCCAACACCGAATTTCTTGAAATAGTCGAATCGAGTTTTGGTCTCTACTCGAGCGCCAAACTGAATGATGCCGGTGTTTGAAGAGTCGCGAAGAACACCGGTGAGAGTCAACTTCTGGGTTTCGTGGAAGTGGCTGTCGGTAATGTCTTGGCCCCATGGCAGATGAAAACGATATGGAGCTTTGATCTTGGACTCGGGTGTGGCTTCACCCTGATCGATCACGGTGGCAGCAGTAACCGTTTTCATTGTTGATCCAGGCTCAAAGCTGGCTTGGAAGATTCGGGAGCCGCGGTCTGCGGCGTTGGACTTTCCTGTGGCGTTCGGGTCGACACTAGGTGCTTCGGCAGCCGCGAGGATGTTGCCCGTCTTCACTTCTATAACGACGGCGCTGGCCCAGTCGGCACGCAACTTACTTACCGTGTTGGTGAGAATTTGCTGGGCGTAATACTGCAGGTCTGAGTCAATCGTTAGCACAACATCCGAGCCGTTTCGCGCCTTTTGAGCGATGACCGCGCTGTTCGGAATGCGAATACCGTCGGTTGCGCCACGTTCAAAGGTTTCTTGACCGTCTACACCTGCCAGACAAGAGTTGTACTGTCGCTCGATGCCAGCCAGAGGCTCACCATCGACACCCACGAAACCAAGCAGGTTACCTGCAACGGCTCCGCTCGGATAAACGCGCGCAAGTTTTTGGTCGTAGTAGATCCAAGGAATCTCGAGCTCTTTCAACTTGCTGTAGACAGAAGAGTTGACGTTTTTGGCAAGGTTGGCATAGTTCGATGTGCCAATAATTTTCGCCATGACCTCTTCTTTGGTCATGTCAAGAATCGCGGCGAGCTCCATAGCCTGCTGGTCAACCGAAATTTCTACCGAGCTGCCCGAAACCGATCGCATGATCGGCTTTACATTTACCGGAGCGGCGTTGATGTCGTAACGGTAGACGCTTCGCGCCAGAACGTTGCCGTCAGAGTCTTCGATCGAACCACGAAGAGCAGGCAGCGTGCGGGTGACAGAACGCTTTTCTTTCGAAATTTTGTTGATTTCGGCGGCTCGAACCACCTGGAACTCGACAAGTTTCCAGGTGAACGCGAGAACGACAACCAAAACCACGGCCATGAAAAGGCGAAGACGCTTGGCTGGGTTGCCGGGCTGCATGTAGCTCATTTAGCCCTCTTCTCGACGGTTAGTTGGTTGGTGAGGCGAGTAGTCCCTCACCAGAAAACGCTACTTTAGTAGCCGTGGTTTGCGAGTTAGCGACATCCTTGACGGTCTGGCTTTTGACCGACTCGACTTTGGTCGCGGCTGCCTGAGCAGCCTTGATGGCGCCAAGATCGGTGGTGCTAACCAGTGCGCTGTTCGGAACTAGGTTGCGAGCAACTTTTGCCGAGTCATTTGCCTTTGCAGCGGTTGGCTTACCAATGATTTTCTGGTCACCAACGTTTAGAAAGACCGGGTTTGAGTTAGCTACCATTCCTAGGCCCTGTGCGGCATTGGCAAGATTTTGCTGTGATGACAGCGAGTCCACTTCGGCCTTCAAGATTTCGCTGGTGGTTCCCAGTTCGTGCTTATAAGCCTTTAGCTGAGCCAACTCATAGGCACCTTGGCTGATGAAGACACCAATCAGAAGTTGCACCAGTTGAATTCCAACCAGACCCAGAACGACTATTAGTGGCACAGCCACCTTGGTGCTTCGCAAGTTCGGTATTGAAACTGCTCTGGATGCTCTTGACGATGTTCTTGCGCCCGCTACGCCGAGGGTGCTCATGCTGCCTGCCTTATTTTTTCGGCTGCGCGAAGGCGAACCGATGCTGATCTTGGATTTGCTGAAATCTCTTGCTCGCTGGCCTGCTCTGCACCGCGAACTACCAGGCGAAGAGTCGGTGCGTGTTCTGGCAACTCGATTGGCATATCAAGTGGTGCCGATGAGACCGAAGCCGCACCCAGGGCACGCTTTACGATTCGGTCTTCTAGCGACTGGTAAGAGAGAACTAGAATTCGACCGCCCACACGAAGAGCGTCGAGAGCCTGTGGAACCGCGGAGCTCAGTGCGTCGAGTTCACCGTTAACTTCGATGCGAAGCGCCTGAAATACTCGCTTGGCTGGGTGGCCACTGCTTTTTCCTGGGATGAACGGCACAACCTTGACGATTAGACCGGCCAATTGCGTGCTGGTTGCAAATGCCTCGCTCTTGCGTTCGATAACGATCGCGCGAGCAATCTGGCGAGCGAAGCGCTCTTCGCCGAATTCCTTGAAGATTTTTACCAGCTCGGGTTCGTCGTAGGTGTTGACCACGTCGGCCGCGGTCATCCCCTGGCTGTTGTCCATGCGCATGTCTAGTGGGGCCGGGTATGAATAAGCGAAACCGCGGTCTTTTTCATCGAGTTGCATCGACGAAACGCCTAGGTCCATCAACACGGCGTCTACCTTGGCTACACCTAAGTCGGCAAGGGTTTCTTCGATCTGGTCGTAAACAACGTGGCAGAACGTAACCCGGTCGCCAAATGAGGCTAGGCGCTGTTTAGCCAGTTCCAAGGCGTTTGGGTCGCGGTCTAGGCCGATAACCCGAAGGTTCGGAAAGCGATTCAAGAAGCTCTCGGTGTGCCCGCCCAGACCCAGTGTGCAATCGATCATGATTGCGTCACGATCTTCGATGGCTGGGGCAAGTAGTTCGATGCAACGGTCAAGCATCACTGGTTCGTGTAGGTCTGAGATCTGCATATCGCTTCCGAATCCCCCGCCCATCTACCAGAACCTCAACCGTGGTCCGACCTTAGGGAAGTAGGTCGGCGATGACGGTTGAAGATCTAGCTGATGGGCTAGAAGATTCCTGGAATCACCTCCCCGTCACGGCTTGAGAAGGCGGCCTCTTCGGCCTCTTGGTACTTGTTCCACGCCTCGGTGTCCCAGATTTCTAGGTGGCTGCGAACTCCGATGAGGGTTAGGTCGCGACCGAGACCGGCGTATTTGCGAAGAGCAGGGTTGATGTTGATTCGACCTTGGCGGTCTGGAAGTTCGTTTGATGCACCGGCCAGGAAAAGGCGAAGGTAAGAGCGCTGTGCGGCGTTAGTAAGGGAAGCAGCATCGATGTTTTCAACGAGTTCGTTGAAATAGCCGACCGTGTAAACGTATAGACAGCCTTCTTGGCCCTTGGTGATGAAGAGTCCACCCTGAAAAAGTTCACGAAGTTTGGCCGGCAGAATCATGCGGCCCTTCTCATCGAGCTTTGGCTCGAAAGTTCCTGAAAACATGCTGACCTCCTTTCCGTTCCCTTTTGGTGCATTTTCATCCACTTTACTCCACTGTTTCCCAAAATTTACCTGAATTGCGAGAAATATTTCGATTTCGATTAGGTAACAATCAGGTGTTTATTGGTAACTGCAGAGGTGGTGCAAAGTGGAGGGATTTTTACGTCACTCGGTCCGACCGCTACGGTCAAGGGCAAAGAAAAAGGAGCCCGAAGGCTCCCTGGGGTGACACTAGGTTTGGTTAGTTCTTATTGATCCATGCGCTTGTTCCAGCGCTCTTCGAAGAAACTACCCTTGGTTTCATCCTTTGGTTTGCTTGCGCCACTTGGGCTGGCCTTTGGTTTGGCAGGCGGAGTTGCTTCACCCTTTGCCTTGCCGCCCTTCGACCCGGTGGCCACTAAAACTCCCACCAGCATCAACGCAAAACCCACAACTCCAAGCACCGTGAGCTGACTAATGACGGCGAAGACGAGAACAGAGAGGCCTACAACGGCCAGAAGCGCACCGCCGACGATTCGTGCTGCGGAATTGTTCGGTCCGGCGCTTACCCGGGTAGCAAACTTCGCGTCATCGGCGTAGAGGCCGCGTTCGAGTTCTTCAAGAACCTTCTGCTCGCGCTCTGACAAACCCATGGGTGCCTCCGATTGGTAATGCGTATCTGTTCAAAGTCTAAGACCAGCGAGCAAGTTAGGCTATTCCCGTGAGTGAAACCAAGGTGCTTTTAGATCTAGTCCAACGAGAACTGGATGGCTTTTGCGCTACCAGAAAAACGGAATTCACCGGAATATCCGAAGACCTCAGCGTTCTGCTCGATTACACCAAAGAACTTCTGGCCGGAGGCAAGCGCTTTAGGGCTCTGTTCTGCTACTGGGCCTGGGTGGCAGCGCTTGATGTTTCAAGCACTCAACAAGATTCAGCAACCCGTGCGCGCTCAACCGAGGCCATGGTCGGTATCTGTTCGGCCCTCGAAATGTTCCACGGCGCCGCCTTAGTTCACGACGACCTGCTCGACCAGTCCGATACTCGCCGTGGAGTTCCTGCGGTGCACAAGCGTTTCGAATCAATGCACACACAGCACGGATGGGCGGGAAGCCCCGAACGTTTCGGTCAGGCCGGCTCGGTTCTTGTCGGCGACCTGATGCTCGCTTGGAGCAGCGAAATATTCGGCAACGCCCTGCTGAAATCTCCAAACTCGCAAATTGAATCTGCTTGCCGAGACGAGTTTTCGAAGATGCGCATTGAAGTGATGGCTGGGCAGTACCTCGACGTTCTCGAAGAGAACGCTGCCCCAACCCGTGCGGTTGAAGAAGCCGTCGGACGAGCAAACCGAGTGATTCTCTACAAGACTGCCAAATACAGCATTGAGGCTCCGCTTCTGATTGGCGCGGCCTTCGCAGGTGCTGACCCAGCCGTGCTACGTGGCCTATCGGCCTTCGGAATTCCTCTTGGAATGGCGTTCCAGTTGCGCGACGACATCCTCGGTGTTTTTGGTGACCCAGCAGTCACTGGCAAGCCTGCCGGCGATGATCTTCGCGAAGGTAAGCGAACGGTATTGGTAGGGCTAACTCGTGAATCGCTCACCCCGACGGTCGGCAAGATTTTCGATGAGCTGCTCACCCACCGCGAGCTTGACGCCGAGCAGATTGCTTTCTTGCAGCAAACCATCAAGGGTTCGGGAGCGCTGGCCAAGACCGAGTCAATGATTGAGGAGTTGGCCAACGAGTCGCTGCTCGCGTTAGATCAACTTCAGCTCGACCCGACCGCGATGATGCAGCTTCGTGAGCTGGCCGTGCGGGTTATCAACCGCCAGAGCTAGCTACTGAGCTAGAAACTGTGCAGCGCGTCTAACCGGCGACTTGTGACCTGCCAGAAGTGCTTTCATCGGCGTACCGCCGTGCTGTTCAAGGTCGTCGTTTTCGGTGTAAATCCACTCAACCGCATCTTGGATGTTCAATCCGCAGTCGATCAACATCATGACCGTTCCGCGCAAACTGTGCAGCGGTTCGCCGTCGACGATGGTTTCACGAGGAATGTACTTCTTGCCGTCGATCTTTACCTCGATGAGGCTGTGGTCTTCGACGTAGCGTCGGATTTTTCCAACCGAGATGCCTAAAGCATCGGCGGCTTCTTCAAAGGTCAGAACTTCTAGGTTCGCAAAGACATCATTCACACCTCAACATTGCCACACCCAGCAGCCTGTTAGGAATAGTTTGCGATGCGTGGCACGATATTGGTCTAGCCGAGAAGAAGATGAACACAAGCCAAAACCAAGACCGAGTGATTGACGGACGTTACCGAATCATCCGCTCGTTAGCCGCCGGCGGCATGGCTCGAGTCTTTCTCGCCGAAGATTTGCGACTGAAACGGCAGGTTGCAGTCAAGGTCATTCACCCACACCTGGCCGATGACGAAGGCTTCATCGCCCAGTTTCGCCAAGAGGCAATCTTGGCCGCAAACCTAAGCCACCCCAATCTCGTAAATGTGTTTGACCAGGGAAGTGACTCTGGCAGCGCCTATCTGGTCATGGAATATGTCGCAGGGCAAACCCTTCGTGAGGTCATCCGCGAATTCGGCCCGCTTTCGCCAAAACGTACGCTGGGAGTTCTCGAGTCTGTGCTCGCAGGTCTGTCTGCAGCCCACAACGGCGGCATTCTGCATCGTGACATCAAGCCCGAGAATGTGCTTCTCGCCGACGATGGCCGAATCAAACTGAGCGACTTTGGTTTGGCCCGCCCAATCTCGGCGCACACCGAAACAGATTCGGTGATTGGCACCGCCGCCTACCTGTCTCCAGAGTTGGCTTCGAGAGGCTTGGCGGATGCTCGTTCCGACGTTTACGCGGTCGGCATCCTCGGCTTCGAACTGCTCACCGGAAAGCAACCTTTCACGGGTGATGTCGCGGCTGCGGTTGCAGCTCAACACCTGACTTCAAACGTTCCGGCTCCGAGCACCTTGGTTCCAGGCCTACCTGAGTCGATCGATGAATTGGTGCTCTGGGCAACTGAGCGCGACGCAGAACTTCGACCTGCCAATGCTGGGGAACTTTTGGAGTTCGTGCGAAAGGTGACCGCAGAACTTCGCGGCGAAGCATCCGCGTCGAAATCGACCCCCGACAACCGCACCGAAGTCATCAGTCCACGGTTCGAAGATCAGAGTCAAACTTTGGTGCTTGATTCAAATGCGACCCAACTGCTGAACGATTCGGAGTCAGACCAACTGACGCAGGTAATCTCGACGGGCGACCAGGTTGCTGCCGATGAGCCAGAACTAGCATTCAGCAGCTTTAACGGCGGCAAGTTTTGGCGCTGGGTTGTCTCGACTCTGCTGGTATTCGCTCTCGCCGCCGGCCTGGGCTGGTGGTTCGGAGCTGGGCCGGGCGCTCTGCGATCGCTTCCCGAACTAAAGGGGCGCACCGTGGCTGCTGCGCAGGGCACCCTCACCAATCTGGGACTGAATGTGGTTGTGGTGAACGAATACTCAGCCGATGTTGCCCAAGGCTTAGTTACTCGAACAGACCCAAGCAGTGGTTCGTTAGTAGCCTCGGGAGCCGCGTTGAAGATTTACGTGTCCCTCGGGCCAGAACTCAAGTTGGTTCCGGTGCTGACTGGCCTCAACGTAGCCGAGGCAACTATTGAGATCACCAAGGCGGGCTTCGTATTCGGAGGCGCGGATGCTTGGTTCAACGAAGCCCCGGCCGGACAAGTGTTTGACTACCTAGGCAGCGACAAACAGAAACTGCCCCTGGGTAGCGAAATCACCATCAATGTTTCACTCGGCCCACTTCCGCTGGTAGAAAATCTCTCGCAGGATGTCGCGGTCTCTCTGTTGACTACCGCAGGACTTACTGTGGCGGAGGTAAAGGCCGAATACTCAGACACCGTGCCGGCTGGAAATGTGATTTCGATGACCCCTCAGACCAAACCGCTCGGCGAATCGGGTTCGGTATCTCTGACGGTTTCGAAGGGCAGCGACAAGGTTGTGATGCCAAAGGTGGTGGGCGAAACCATTGCGGCAGCGAAGTCTGCACTTGAGGCATTGGGTTTGCGCGTGACGGTTGACACTAACCAACTGAGTTCACGTTGGGGAATCGCCAAGGTCAAGGCCGCCTCGGTCAAGGCTGGCACCACGCTTCGCCGAGGCGACGCTGTGACGATTATTTCTCGCTAAGGCCTATCGATTACCTAGGGCTTCGGCCACCAAGAACGCCAACTCAAGTGACTGTGAGTGGTTGAGTCTTGGGTCGCAAAGCGATTCGTAGCGCTCTTCAAGAGTTGCCTCATCGATGTGCTCAGAACCACCTAGACATTCGGCCACGTCATCGCCAGTGAGTTCAACGTGGATTCCACCTGGAACGGTACCCAGGGCACGGTGCACTTCGAAGAAGCCGCGAACTTCGTCCATCACGTCGTCGAATCGACGTGACTTGTAGCCATTCTTTGTCGTCATGCCGTTGCCATGCATTGGGTCGGTGATCCAGAGCGGATTTGCGCCAGAATCACGCACCGCCTCGACCAGCTTTGGCAATTCTTCGCGAATCTTCGATGCACCCATGCGGCTAATGAAGGTCAAGCGACCTGGCTCGCGGTTCGGATCGAGCTTGTCAATCAAATCGAGCACGTCAGAAGTTGAAGTGGTTGGGCCAAGCTTCACACCAATTGGGTTGCGAACGCGGGACATGAAATCTACATGTGCGCCGTCCAGCTGACGGGTGCGTTCACCGATCCAAATGAAATGTCCGGATGTGTCGTAAGGAGTTCCGGTTCGTGAGTCGATTCTCGTCATTGGGCGTTCGTAGTCGAAGAGAAGTGCTTCGTGGCTGACATAAAACTCGGTGGTGCGAAGTGCGTCGAAATCTGCCCCGCAGGCAGCCATAAACTTGATGGCGCGGTCGATTTCTTTTGCCAAAGATTCGTAACGAGCATTGGCCGGGTTATCGGTGAATCCGCGATTCCACTCGTGCACCGAACGAAGGTCTGCAAAACCACCCTGGGTGAATGCGCGAATCAGGTTCAGAGTTGAGGCAGAGGTGTTGTAAGCCTTGAGCAGGCGCTCAGGGTTAGCTGTTCTCGACTCCAGTGTGAAGTCATAGCCGTTGACCGCGTCGCCGCGGTAAGCAGGTAGCGTGACATCCTCGCGGGTTTCATCATTCGAAGAGCGCGGCTTAGCAAATTGGCCAGCCATGCGACCCATCTTGATTACCGGCAACGAGGCACCGTAGGTGAGCACAACTGCCATTTGCAGCAACGTCTTCACTCGGTTTCTGATGCGATCGGCGGTGGCATCAGAGAAGGTTTCGGCGCAGTCGCCACCTTGAAGCAAGAAAGCCTTGCCTTGGGCAGCCGATGCTAGACGATCACGCAGAATGTCTACTTCACCGGCAAAAACCAGAGGAGGAAGTTTGGCAAGCTCTGCACGCACACGAACTAAATCAGCCTGGTCGGGCCAGGTTGGTTGCTGGGCAGCAGGCAGGTTGACATAGTTGTCTAGACCCGCGATCACCGCTGGGTCTGCTGCAACTACTGGTTCGTTCATTCTGCTGTCCTTGATGTTGATGTTTTTGGCTTTTTCATTGATGTGGCATAGACGTCGACATACTCTTGGCCACTGAGCTTCATGAGCTCATACATGATTTCGTCGGTGATGGCTCGAAGAACGATTCGGTCGCCCTCCATGCCGTCAAACCTTGAAAAATCTAGCGGCTCACCAACGATGATTCCGATGCGACGAACTCGCGGAAGGCGCTTTCCAATGGGCTGAACCTTTTCGGTGTCGATCATGGCGACAGGCAAGATTGGCACCTTGGCTTCGAGAACCATGCGGGCGATACCAGTGCGTCCTCGGTAGAGGCGACCATCTGGGCTTCGAGTTCCTTCAGGGTAGATGCCGAGAACTTGGCCCTGAGCCAACACTTTGAGCCCGGTGTTGAGTGATGCCTCGGATGCTTTGCCACCGCTTCGGTCAATCGGAAGTTGTCCGGTTGCTTTGAAGAACCATCGAGTCAGTGCACCCTTGATGCCTTTTCCGGTGAAGTACTCCGACTTCGCCAAGAAAACTACCGGGCGACGTGACTGTAATGGAAGAAAAATCGAATCGCTAAACGAAAGGTGGTTGCTGGCTAGGATGACCGGGCCAGTTGCCGGAATATTCTGCATGCCGCGCACCCAAGGTCGAAAAATCAAGCGCAGCAGCGGGCCAAGTATGAGACTCTTCAAAATGAAGTACGCCACGTGCTCTCCCGCTTTTTCTTCGAGCCAACTGAAGTTGGCTGAAGTTCAAGTTTACTGCTTAGCCAACTCGAGTCTGGCTAGATCAGCAGCCCCTACTACTCCGGCGTCATTCACGAATTCAGCAGCGACGATCTTTAAATGTGGCCTGAAGTTTGCGGCTGGCAAGTGCTTAAGGTATGACTCTCGAATCGGGTCGAGTAGCAAATCACCGGCGGCACTCACGCCACCACCAATGACGACGATCTCTGGATCTAGAACCGCACAGAGTGTGGCAATGGTTTTGCCTAGAAGTTCACCTAACTCGGTCAACAGTTCGACGGCACCTGGGTCGCGCTCAACCAAAGCTCGGTAAACCTGCGCACCAGTTAACTCGCCGTGCTCTTCTCTAAGTTGCGCAAGCCTAGAACCCTTCGGGTCTTCACTAGCAACTAACTCTTTGGCGGCTCGAAGTAATGCCGTGCCAGACCCGTAGGCTTCGATGCATCCCTGTTGGCCACAGCCACAAAGCCGTCCGCCCGCAATCAAGGTGATGTGGCCCAGTTCTGCTCCGAGTCCGAAACCGCCCCGAAGCAGTTCTCCGTTGACCACGACTGCGCCGCCCACACCCGTGCCGATGGTGAGCATGGCCATGTGTTTGTACCCGCGCCCCGCGCCAAATCGAAACTCTGCCCAACCTGCTGCGTTCGCATCGTTTTCGATGAACACTGGAGCAGAGATCTTGGCTTGCAGCTTTTCTTTGAGAGGCTCATTGCGCCAATTAAGGTTCGGTGAGTACACGATTGTTGCTCGGTCAGCGTCGATAAAACCGGCTGCAGCGACTCCAACGCCCTCAACTTGAACGCCCTCAGACAACTCATTTACCAAGCCAACAACTGCTTCGGCGATTGCGTTGGCGTCGTTTGCAGGGGTCGGAACGCGAGAGTCTCGAATGATTGAACCATCGGCCGCAACCAATGCACCGGCAATTTTGGTGCCGCCGATGTCAATGCCAATCGTGTACATGAAGTCCTTTTGCCAGATGCCTAAATGAAGCTCTGTGTAAGTTTAGCCAAGTGTCGGAAATGAACTAGATACTTTCGTTCTTGTACATAGTGACGAATCGTTATTTCACGCATAGGATTTTTCTAAACCTAAAAAGGAGCGGCATGCAACAGTACGAGATTCCACGTCACATTACTTCAGACGCATCTGACAACATCACCGATCTCCTGGTTGAACGCGTCAAGAAAACTCCGAACCTTCCTCTCTATGGCGTTCAAAACGAAGCTGGGGAATGGCTTTCAATCACTGCTCTTGAATTTGAAACACAGGTCAAGTCCCTGGCCAAGGGTCTCATTTCAGCTGGAATCCAACCGGGTCAAGCCGTTGCTATCATGTCGCGCACCCGATATGAGTGGAGCCTTGTCGACTTCGCCATTTGGTACGCCGGTGCCGTGTCGGTGCCCATCTACGAAACCTCTGCCCCTGCGCAGATGGAATGGATTCTTTCTAACTCAGACTCAGTCGCGCTTTTTATTGAGAACGCCGAGCACTTAAAGCGCTACGAAGAAATCAAGAACAACACTCCTCTGGTTCGCACCGTGTGGCGTTTTGATCAGAAAGACATCGAAAACCTAAGTGCTCTTGGCAAAGATGTCTCTGACGAACAACTCGAAGCTAGACGCCGCTCGGCAAAGCTAGCCGATCTAGCTACCCTGATTTACACCTCTGGAACTACAGGAAAGCCGAAAGGTTGCGAGCTAACCCACGAAGGTTTCGTTGAGCTTTCCCGCAATGCACAGGTCGAGCTTCCAGAAGTTCTTTGGGAAGGCACTTCGACCCTGCTCTTCTTGCCAATGGCACACGTCTTCGCCCGTTTCATCGCGGTGATCGCTATTCATTCCGGTGTCAAGGTTGGCCACCAACCAGACGCCAAGAACGTCGCACCAGCAATGGCAAGCTTCCACCCAAACTTCTTGCTCGCTGTGCCCCGCGTTTTCGAAAAGGTCTACAACAGTGCTGAGCAAAAAGCCGAAGCAGGCGGCAAGGGCAAGATTTTCCGCGCTGCCGCAGATGCTGCTGTTGCTTGGTCAATGGCAGATGAGGCCGGCAAGGTGCCACTAGGTCTTGCGCTCAAGCACAAGGTCTTCGACGCCCTGGTCTACAAGAAACTACGTGCAGCCATGGGTGGAGAAGTGAAGTACGCGGTCTCGGGTGGAGCTCCACTGGGCACCCGTCTCGGTCACTTCTACCGCGCTATGGGCCTAACGGTGCTTGAAGGCTATGGTTTGACCGAAACCACCGCACCTGCAACCATTGGGCGTCCATCCAAGGTGAAAATTGGCAAGGTTGGCTATGCCCTACCGGGCACCAAAGTTGCAATCGCCGAAGACGGCGAGATTCTTCTAGCGGGCTACAACATCATGCGCGGCTACTGGAGAAACCCCGAAGCAACCGCAGACGCCATTCGTAATGGCTGGTTCCACTCGGGAGACATTGGCGAACTAGACAGCGATGGCTTCTTGAGCATCACCGGTCGCAAGAAAGAGTTGCTAGTCACTGCAGGTGGCAAGAATGTCGCGCCGGCTCCACTTGAAGACCCGCTACGCGCCAACCCGCTAATCGGTCAAGCCGTGGTTATCGGAGACCAGAAGCCATTCATTGCAGCTTTGATTTCGCTAGATGCCGAGATGCTTCCAATCTGGCTAGGCAACAATGGCGGAGACAAGTCGATGTCGGTCGCAGAGGCTGCCAAGACTGATCTGGTTCGCAACGAAGTTCAGCGTGCGGTCGACGAAGTGAACCGTTCGGTTTCTAAGGCTGAGTCGATTCGCAAGTTTGTGATCATCGAGACCGAACTAACCGAAGAGTCAGGTCACCTAACTCCTTCGCTGAAGATCAAGCGAAACCAGGTTATGAGCGACTTCTCACCAGTTGTCGACGAAATCTACGGATCGGGTCCTTCAACGGTTGAGGCTGCGGTCAACGGCTAGTTGACAGATAGCTAAACCAACTAACCCTTCAAGAACCAATCGGTTTCGCGAAGTTTCTTCATCGCGTTACGACGTTCGTCAATCTCTAGGCGATCTAGGTAAACGCTGCCGTCTAGGTGGTCACATTCGTGTTGCATAGCCTGTGCCAGCAGCCCTTCGGCCTGAAAAGTGATGGTTGATCCATCGAGAAGTTGACCTCGAACCACGACTTTTTCGTATCTAGGAGTTGGGTGCCAAAGACCCGGAACAGATAGGCATCCCTCATCGATCGGATTCAGTTCTCCGAACGTTTCAACAATTTCTGGGTTGATCAGGTAGCCCAGTTCGCCGTGAACGTTATAACTAAATGCTCGAAGTGACACTCCGATTTGAGGGGCGGCAACCCCGGCTCTGCCGGGCAACTGAGTGGTTTCGAGCAAATCTTCAATCAACGCGGATGCTGCTGCGAAGTCGGTTATTTGATCGCAAACAGTTTTGAGAACCGGGTCGCCGAAAAGGCGAATTTCACGAACAGCCAAGGCCCTAAGCGTTGTCGCGCAGTGCGTCGACGACTAGTGCTGCAAGCTCGCGGGCAGCTTCTTGAGTGCCCTTCTGCAACTCGCTGAACTTGATAACTGAACCGGCAGCTAGTGACGGGTCGTAAGGAATGCGAACCACTTCACGAACGCGTGTTCTGAAGTGCTGTTCAATCTCGTCAAGCTTTACCAGCTGAGTGGCCTGGGTCGCGGTGTTTAGAGCCACGATCGAGTTTCTGACCAGGTTGCCATAACCGTTCGCTTCGAGCCAGGTAAGTGTTTCAGAGGCTAGGCGAGCCTCATCAACCGAGCCACCCGAAACAATGACCAGCCCACTGGCACGCTGAAGAGTTGGGCGCATCACCGAGTGCACGATACCGGTACCGCAGTCGGTCAAGACGATCGAGTAGTAACGCGCAGCCATGTCGGCAACAACGTTGTAGTCACCCTCGTCGAAAGCTTCTGAGAGCATTGGGTCAGAGTCTGAGGCCAGAACATCTAGGCGGGTAACGTCACGCGAAACCATGGTTGAGAAATCGGTGAAGCCGTCTACGGCAGAAGCACGGTTGACTACATCGCGAACAGTGAAGCGAGTCGACTTGCTAACGCGCTCGGCCAGGGTACCGCGGTCTGGGTTAGCGTCGATTGCAATAACGCGGTCTTCGCGAACCATCGAAAGCGCCATGCCAAGCAGGGTTGTGACTGTGGTTTTTCCCACCCCACCCTTGCGAGTTAGAACTGGAACAAACTTTGCTCCACCCTCTAGCGCCATTCCGATGCGAGCATCAATCGCCTTGCGTTCGCGAACCTTGCGCGAGTCACCTAGGTTGATGGTTTTGAGCGAAAGAAAGTAAAGAAACCTTCTGAATCCCGAAGTTGGGGCGATGCGGTTTTTGGAGGTGGTGTCAATCAGGCGATCTGCGGTCAGCATCGCAGCTGGCTCAGGCTGGTCGAAAGATTCACCACGAAGGCTGTCGCGACGAGAGTAATTGGTGCGACGAGTTAGGGGCTGCTCTGCAGGTGCTTCAACCACGACGCGTGGCTCTTCGCGAATGATTTCAACGCTGGCCGTAGCAGGAGTAACGTCGACGGTTCCGGCGTCGATTCCGGCGTCGCCGAGAGAGTGAGAACGCACTAGCTCCTGGTCAGACCCTTGGGTCTCGCCCGAAGACTGGTTCTCTTGATCGTCAAACTTGTCGTTGAAACCCACGTTGCTCCTGAATTGTTAGCGTGCTCTCCCCCAGAGTTACTTAGGCAAGTCTAACCGAGGTTCCTTAAAGCACACATGTTCTTTGGGTTGGGTCACTCGGCTTCGATGACCAACAAAAGGTCGCCGGCATCCACGCTTTGAGTCTTTGTAATCGCGATTCGACGCACCACACCAGCGGTGCTTGCTGTAATAGTTGCCTCCATCTTCATCGCCTCGATGGTGGCAACGGCCTGACCAACCTCAATGTGAGCGCCTTCGACGGTCGCAAGTGTCACGACACCTTGGAATGGCGCGGCAACGTGACCAAGGTTCTTGAGGTCGGCTTTCTCGGCCTGCGGTGCGTTCGAGACAATCTTTTTATCACGGATGTTGATTGGTCGAAGTTGCCCGTTGAGTGTGGCCATCACGGTTCTGAAACCCTTGGCGTCTGGCGTACCGATGGCCTCGAGGCCGACATAGAGCCTGATTCCCTTGGTGATTTGAACGACGTGTTCGCGGCCCTGTTCGAGACCGTATAGGTAGTCGACCGTGTCAACTTCATCGAGCTTTCCGTACTTCTCGCGAGTTGCCTCAAAGTCAGCGGTCGGGCCAGCGAAGAGCAAGCGGTTCAGAGTCGAGCGACGAACCTTGGCGTCATCTGACGTGAGCGCAGCCATGTCGGCTTCGATAACCGCAGTGAGGCCGAACTTAGGGCTTTTGCCCTGAAGCACCTTGGTTCTGAACGGCTCTGGCCAGCCTCCGGGCAGATCGCCCAACTCACCTGCCATGAAACCGATGACCGAGTCTGGAACATCGTAGTTTTGCGGGTTTTCGGCAAAATCATCGGGGTCTGCGCCAACGGCTACTAGGTGAAGGGCTAGGTCGCCGACCACCTTCGACGAAGGCGTCACCTTGGTTGGTCGTCCGAGAATGCGGTTCGCTGCCGCATACATATCTTCGACCTTTTCAAATTGGTGTCCGAGCCCGAGCGCAATCGCCTGCTGTCGAAGGTTCGACAGCTGACCGCCCGGAATCTCGTGCTTGTAAACGCGCCCGGTTGGGCCCGGGAGCCCCGACTCGAACGGAGCGTAAACCTGGCGCACTACCTCCCAGTAAGGCTCTAGAGCAGTTACCGAGTCGAGTGGAATGCCGCTATCGCGTTCGGTATGCGCAAGCGCAGCAACCAACGCCGAGGCTGACGGCTGGCTGGTGGTACCGGCCATCGGGGCCGAGGCAACATCGACAGCGTCAACGCCGGCATCGATTGCCGCCATGAGGGTGGCTAGTTGACCACCAGCGGTGTCGTGGGTGTGTAGGTGAACCGGAAGGTCGAAACGTTCGCGCAGGGCTTTGACGAGCTTGGCAGCCGCTGCTGGTCGCAGCAGGCCAGCCATGTCTTTGATGGCGAGGATGTGCGCACCGGCGTCAACGATCTGCTGAGCCAATTCGAGGTAGTAGTCGAGCGTGTACAGCGTCTCGGCTGGGTCAAGAAGGTCACCGGTGTAGCAGAGACCAACTTCGGCGAGCGCAGTCTCGGTTCGCAGCACCGCGTCGATCGCCGGCTTCATCTGGCTGACGTCGTTTAGCGCGTCAAAGATTCTGAAGATGTCTACGCCGGTCGCGGCAGCCTCTTTGACGAAAGCATCTGTGACTTCGGTTGGGTATGGGGTGTAGCCAACCGTGTTTCGACCACGAAGTAGCATCTGAATGCACAGGTTAGG
Source organism: Rhodoluna sp. (assembly GCA_030832605.1). Taxonomy (GTDB): domain Bacteria; phylum Actinomycetota; class Actinomycetes; order Actinomycetales; family Microbacteriaceae; genus Rhodoluna. Next base: position 17,900 of record JAURIU010000007.1, read on the forward strand.
TAGCGCGGTTCTCAGCGCGGCAAGGCGCTCCCACGGGTCTTCACCCAAAAAGCGCAGCGCCACGTCATAGGTGGCCCCACCCCATGCCTCTACCGAGAGCAGCTGAGGGGTTAGTCGAGCAACATACGGTGCAACCTGAACCAGGTCACGCCCGCGCACTCGAGTTGCAAGTAGCGACTGGTGAGCATCCCTGAAGGTTGTGTCGGTGATTGCCACAGCGGTAGCCTGGCGAAGTTGCTCGGCAAATTTCTTTGGGCCGAGTTCGAGCAGCGCTTGGCGTGAGCCAGCCGGTGCAGGCACGGTTAGGTCTAGCTCGGGCAACTTCAGAGCCGGTGAGATTCGGCCATTGCGAGGCCCGTAAGGCTGGTTTACCGTCACATCGGCAAGCCAGGTAAGAATCTTGGTTCCGCGGTCTAGTGACGGGGCTGCGGTGAACAGCTGAGGGCGCTCGTCGATGAACGAGGTGCTCAGATCGCCACTGGCAAAGGTTTCGTCGTTCATCACAGCTTGCAAGAACGAAATGTTGGTAGAAACACCACGGATGCGGAACTCGGCGAGCGCGCGTCTGGCACGAATCACGGCTGTAGGAAAGTCTTTACCCTTGGCAATAAGTTTCACCAAGAGCGAGTCGAAGTGTGGACTTACTTCACTACCGGCTGCAATGGTTCCACCATCTAGGCGAATACCAGCACCACCCGGTGAGCGGTAGGTGGTGATCTTGCCGGTGTCTGGTCTAAACCCGGCCGAAGGGTCTTCGGTCGTAATGCGACACTGCAGCGCAAAGCCGTGCATGGTGATGGTGTCTTGGGTTAGGCCTAACTCTGGCAGAGTCTCACCCGAAGCAATTCGCATCTGACTCTGAACCAAGTCGATGTCGGTGATTTCTTCTGAAACGGTGTGCTCTACCTGAATGCGCGGGTTCATCTCGATGAATACGTGCTTGCCGGCGTTTGGACCAACTGTGTCGATCAAGAACTCGACGGTGCCAGCATTTGAGTAGCCAATCTGCTTGGCAAAGGCGACCGCATCGCGATAGAGGGCTTGGCGAAGGTCTTCATCAATCAACGGAGCGGGAGCAATCTCAACAACCTTCTGGTTGCGACGTTGAACCGAGCAGTCACGCTCGAACAGGTGAACGACATTTCCGGCACCATCGGCAAGAATCTGCACTTCGATGTGGCGCGGGCGCAAGACGGCCTGCTCGAGAAAGACTCTTGGGTCACCGAATGCAGCATCGGCCTCGCGCATTGCTTCGGCAAGTGCCGCCGCTAGTCCGGAAGCCTCGCTAACACGACGCATGCCTCGACCACCACCGCCGGCAACCGCCTTTACAAACAGCGGGAATCCGATTTCGTCGCCCTGAGCCAGCAATTCGGTGACATCAGCAGACGAAGGCGACGAGGCAAGCACGGGAACGCCAGCGGCAATAGCAGCCTCTTTGGCATTTACCTTGTTACCGGCAAGTTCAAGAACATCGGCTTTCGGGCCAATAAAAGTGATTCCGTTGGCCGCGGCAGCCTCGGCCAGGTCTGGGTTCTCTGAGAGAAAGCCGTAGCCCGGGTAGATGGCGTCTGCACCAGATTCTTTGGCAACACGGATGATTTCTGCGACATCAAGATAAGCGCGAACCGGGTGGCCCTCTGTTCCGATTTGGTATGCCTCGTCGGCCTTTAGTCGGTGGCTAGAGTTTCGGTCCTCGTAAGGAAAAACTGCCACGGTTGCAGCACCCAGCTCATACGCAGCGCGGAAAGCGCGGATAGCAATCTCACCACGGTTGGCGACAAGGATTTTCTTGAACATCGAGTCCTAGTTTTGCTTACGGTCTTGGGTGTTATGGCGTTTATAAAAAGGTAGCCTATAGACGTGTATGTTCTCAGCGTCAGCTCCCTCAAGGGAGGAGTCGGAAAGACCACAGTTGCCTTAGGAATGGCATCTGCGTCTTCGGCTCGCGGTCTTCGCACTCTCGTGATTGACCTCGACCCTCAGTGCGATGCAACTACCGGTTTAGGCGCCATTGGGGAGTTCAACGAGACTTGTGCCGACGTTTTGAAATCGCCCAAACACAACGTTGTGCATAAAGCAATCGTATCTAGTACTTGGGCAAAAATTCACTCCACAAAAATCGATGTCATGGTGGGAAGCCCCAAAGTTCAGCAGGCCGATGCACCGAGCCCGACAGTTCGAGAACTCTGGAAACTAGAAGAAGCGCTCGCTCGCATCGAGACCGAGTACGACCTCGTAATCATCGATACTCCTCCGTCGATCAACGGTCTAACCAAAACCGCTTGGGTCACCTCTGACCGCATCTTGATTGTCACCGAGCCGAGTTTGTTCTCGGTCGTGGCTGCCGAGCGCAGCATCCGAGCCATCAATGAACTTCGCAAGGCCATCACCCGCCGCCTCAAAGTCTTCGGGGTAGTGGTGAACCGTTACAAGCCACTAAGCAAAGAGCACCAGTTCCGAGTCGCGGAATTGGCCGAAAAGTACCCCGGCAAGTTACTCCCCCAGCTGTTCGAAGAAAAGTCGACCATGCAGCAGGCACAGGGCGCAGCGATGCCGATTCACTCTTGGCCAGGCGATACAGCGGCTTCTATCGCGGCTTCATTCGACCACGTGCTCGACGCCCTAATGCTCGATCTAACCGAGCGCGTCTATGACGAAGACAATGAAAAGTCGCGTCGCAACCGCAAAGAGAAGCGTCGAATGAAACTCAAACGAGGCAAAGGCATCGAGGCATCACCACTGGCCGTGCTGATGGGTAGCGATTACAACGGCGAAGACAAAGCGAAAGCCGACCCGCTAGAAGATTTGATTTCGAGCGCGAGCTCAGACGATTCGACAGATGTCACAAACTCGGATGTCGCGGCACAAGTCAGCGAAGCGGGGTCGGGCTCAGACGGCGGAAGCTCGTCAGACTAAACGGCGCGTTTTGCGCTTCGACGAGCGGCAAGCTCATCGATGTCTTCAAGCGAAGATGGGGTCATGTTGACCAAAGTAGCTTCAACTTCCCGAAGCACACGACCAACGGCAATTCCAAACACACCCTGACCGCGACCGACCAGGTCGATCACTTCGTCTTGAGTGGTGCAAAGGTAAACGCGCGCGCCATCTGACATCAAGGTGATCTTGGCTAGGTCGCCGAAGCCTGCAGCGCGAAGCTGGTCAACAGCCAAACGAATCTGCTGAAGCGATACTCCGGTGTCGAGCAATCGCTTGACCAATTTCAAAACGAGGATGTCGCGGAACGCGTAAAGACGCTGGGAGCCTGATCCAGAAGCGTGACGAACGGTTGGCTGAACCAAACCGGTGCGGTCCCAGTAATCGAGTTGGCGATATGAGATTCCGGCGGCAGACGCAGCCGGGATGCCTCGATAGCCGAGCTTAGGGTCGAGGGCGGGAAGCCCCTCGGTGAACAGCATGTCCTGGGTGTAGTCGGCCTGAGGCTGGGTAACGTCTTCTGACATCGCTCTCCTTCAGGTTCAAGTACAGGTTTAATTGTTGGCTAACGCAAGCCTAAACACCCGTTAATTACAAGGTTCGGCGTGTCGCGGTTTGCTACTGGTCCATTTTAGAGATGACTGAACGCACTAATTCTGAGTGAATAGCGGCAAATTGGTTAGAAATCTCGAGCGCATAGTGTGCTGCTCGTGAGCGGCTGGCCGTGTCGTGTTTTGCCAAAACCGGCGCGACTACACCCTCAATGATGCCGATTTCACGGTCGGCCGCTGCCTTGATGCCGCGCAGGTGTCGAGGTGCGATACCAAAGCGCTGAAGGTGAACGATGGCTTTAGCGATTTCTACGTCGGCTGCAGCATACGGAGCATCGGCGAGAAGACCAACCTGGCGAGCATCCTCGATCAATGCCGGTGTGATCGCAGTTTCTGCAATCAGCTCAAGTTCGGTGAACTTTTTCGACGGTGCCTGACGAAGGTGATCTGTGACCGTGGCGTTGGTGCCCGGAAGAGTTGGGGTTTTTCCCTCATCGATGTCAGTCAGGTACTGTCGAATGACTTTGAGCGGAAGGTACTTGTCGCGCTGAAGTTCTAGAGCGATCTTTACGCGCTCAACATCTTGCTCGGTGTACTTGCGATAACCAGATTCGGTTCGCTGTGGAAACACCAGTTTCTGCTCTTCAAGAAAGCGAAGCTTAGATGGAGACAGGTCTGGAAAATTCGGTTGCAGAAGTGAAAGAACTTGACCGATAGTCAGCAGCTTTACTGAACGCGCGGTGATTGAAGTAACTTGAGCAACCTGAACCATGGCTTATTGGTCTGCCTTCGCTGCAAAGAAAGTCAACTTGAACTTGCCCACCTGTACTTCGTCTCCATCGGTAAGCGCAATCTCCTCTACGCGCTTGCCGTTGTGGTAGGTGCCGTTGAGTGAGGCCAGGTCTTTGACCGAGAAAGTTTTGCCGTTGCGAACGAATTCGGCATGCTTGCGAGAAACGGTTACGTCGTCAAGAAAAATGTCTGCGTTCGAGTGTCTTCCGGCGGTGGCGACATCTGAGTCGAGAAGAAAGCGAGAACCCTCTTCGTAACCGCGCTTCACAATCAAAAGCGCATGACCTGAAGGCAGGGCATTGATTGCGCTGTGTTCTTCTGAGTTCAGCCCAGCATCGTCTTCAGGCAGGAGTTCGTCGCCAAATCGTTGAGTAGATTCAACTTCGTTTTCGTCGAAATCATGGTTTGACATGGCCGGAACGCCCTCCTTTATTTGCTTAGCCTAATGGTTTTTTCTTGCGTCAAAAACCACTGAAATAACTTGCTTCACATAGAGCACACCAGACCACCAGTACAGACCAATGCCCCAGATTGCAAAAGCCCACGACAGTGGCAAGATTACAAACTGAGCGGACTGCCAGACCTGGGCGAGAAGCAGTAGCGGAAAGGCGTAGAGAAGCGCGAAAGTGCCGGCCTTGCCTAAGTAGTGGACGGGCAAGGGACCATAGCCGTATTTGGCGAGCACCGGAACGGTTAGCGCGAGCAGAACATCCCTGCCAATGATGACAAAAGGTAACCAAATCGGAATGTTGCCGGTGACAGCCAAGCCAATCAGCGTGGCAAGAATATAGAGCCGATCGGCGGCTGGGTCGAGCAATTCGCCGAGACGGGTGGTTTGGTTGAGCTTGCGAGCAAGGTATCCGTCTAGGTAGTCGGTCGCCGATGCAACGACCAGAGTGATTAGAGCCAGTCCCTCTTGCTCGCTCAGCACCAACCAGAGGAAAACCGGAACCAAAGCTAGCCTCAACAGGCTGAGTAAATTCGGTATGGTTCGAAGCTGTCTTGCAATGCTCATCTCGGCCATGGTGTGATTCTATGCTCTCGCGTGATTGCTGACGGCGTCAGTTTGCGAAACGTTATGGTTCGCTTCTGAGAATCAGAGGGAACTCGACCAGGCTCCCGGTTGCTACAACAACTAGTCGATTCCCATGAACGGAACGAAGGCTGACAGCGTTGCCGTGACGGTGAAAATGACCATCGATATTGCCGAGATGGCAAACTTGGTTTCGTTTCGACGCACAACGGCAGCAATACCGAGAAGGAACAAGCAAAGCGCCATCAAGACCGTATAGAGAATGAGTTTGTCTCCGTGGGAGTTGTACTCGTCACCCTTTTTCATCTGATCTGTGGCCGCAGCGCTTTGCTCATTGTAAGCGCCGAAAAGTTCGTCCAAGTAAGCTTCGTCATCTTGTGGCGAGATGTAATCGTCGGGCGATTGCTCGTTGAGCACCGTGGTGCGCTCAATTGCGGCGTTGAAAACATCAGAGACGCCGCCATAGTAAACCGCGTCATATTTTTCGCTAGCCAACTGGGAAACCTCTGCATTCGAGGACTTCATCTCGACGCTCAATTGGTCTAGCGCAACGAGGGTCTGGGCGTCTTGCGTGTACTGCTGGTTTGCCTCCAGATACATAGATTCGGCCTCAGTTTTCAAACTCTGGCCGATAGCGTACTCTTGGAACATTTTTGAGTCGTATAAAGACGCCTGGAATGATACGTAGGCGGTAGAAACCGAGACGATACCAAGCAGGGTAACGATGATAACTTCGGCAAACTTGCTAAACCAAGACAACATCGCGGCTCCTCATCAACGATCTTGCTCCACGGGTGGCATAATCTGCGGATCAAGCCTCTTTCCATGGACAAAATGAATATAACAATTGAACACCTTTTTTGTCACCAATCGGTGTGCAAATTGTCGGGCTAGCCGGATTTGAACCGGCGACCCCTTGTCCCCCAGACAAGTGCGCTACCAAGCTGCGCTATAGCCCGTGGTGTGCGACCACCGAGAAAAAGTCTAGACGCTGCTAGGTGCGCTTGCGTTTTTCACGAACGCGCATCGAGACTTCGATAGGAGTGCCTTCAAAACCGTAGGTTTCGCGAAGGCGTCGAGTTATGAAACGGCGGTAGCCGGGGTCGAGGAACCCGGTGGTGAACAGCACAAACTTTGGCGGGCGCGAGCTTGCCTGAGTTGCAAAGAGGATGCGCGGCTGCTTGCCACCGCGAACCGGGTGAGGGTTCTCGGCAACAAGCTCTGAAATGAAGGCGTTGAGCTTGCCGGTTGCAATTCGCTGATCCCATGAGTCGAGGGCGACTTCCAGCGCTGGAACCAGCTTCTCGAGGTGTCGGCCAGTCTTGGCCGAAATGTTTACGCGTGGAGCCCAGTCAACGTGTGCCAGGTCTTGTTCGATTTCACGCTCGAGGTAGCGGCGGCGCTCGTCTTCGAGAAGATCCCACTTGTTGAATGCGAGAACTAGAGCCCGACCAGATTCGAGAGCCATGTCAATGATGCGAATGTCGGCTTCAGAAATCGGCTGGGTCACGTCGAGTAGCACGGTTGCAACTTCGGCGCGCTCGAGTGCGGCTGCGGTTCGAAGCGATGCATAGAAATCTGCACCTTGAGCCAGGTGCTTGCGGCGTCTGATTCCGGCGGTGTCGACGAAGCGCCATACTTTTCCGGCAATCTCGACCTGCTCGTCGATTGGGTCGCGAGTGGTGCCGGCAAGTTCGTTGACGACTGCGCGTTCGCTACCAACGGCTTTGTTCAAAAGCGATGACTTACCCACGTTTGGTCGGCCAATCAGAGCGACGCGACGCGGACCACCAACTTCTTGTTTGGCAACGTTGCTGATCTTAGGGAGCACCTTCATGGCGGCATCGAGCATGTCGGCAACGCCACGGCCGTGCACGGCCGAAACTGGGTATGGTTCGCCCAAGCCGAGCGACCAAAGGCCGGCAGCCTCAGGCTCCTGGCGGGCATCATCAATCTTGTTGCCAACCAGAATTACCGGTTTCTTGCTGGCGCGCAGCATCTTGACTACGCGCTCGTCGGTTGAAGTTGCACCCACGGTTGCGTCAACTACGAAAAGCACAGCATCGGCGAGCTCAACGGCGATTTCGGCCTGAACCGCAACCGAAAGGTCGATTCCCTTGGCGTCTGGTTCCCAACCACCGGTGTCGACGAGTGTGAACTTACGTTCGTTCCACTCTGCCTTATAAGAAATGCGGTCACGGGTAACACCTGGCTTGTCTTCAACAACGGCCTCGCGACGACCAAGAATTCGGTTTACCAGAGCTGACTTACCAACGTTTGGCCTGCCGACAATTGCCAAAACCGGCAGTGCGGGCAAATAGATTGGTCCATCGGTTGCCTCGTCGAGTGCGGCCAAGACATCGAAGTCTTCGTCGTCTAGTTCATATTCTTCGAGACCAACGCGTAGTGCACGCTCGCGAGCAAGCTCTTCTTCGGTGCTGAGTTCGCTCAATCGCTGAAGAAACGCCGGATCAACCGGATCGGCTACGAAATCTTCTTCAGACACTTTTACTCCTAGTTAGTCGCGAACGACCGACAGAACGGCAGCAACAGTTTGCTCGAAGTTCAGTTCGGTGGAGTCCACGAGGGCGACACCCGGTGCGGGTGTCATAAAGTCAACTACTTTGGCGTCTTGCGCATCTCGCTGAGAAACCTGACGCTCGACGTTCTTCGCGGCCTCTGGTGAGAGCTCTGCGGAACGTCTTCTAAGTCTAACTTCTTCGGCGGCAGTTAGCAGTATGCGATTTTTGGCATCGGGGGCAACCACGGTGGTGATGTCACGCCCTTCGACGACAACACCGGGCATCCGAGATGCTTCAACGAGGCTGCGGGTCAAGGTTTTCATGAACGAACGAACCTCTGGATGTTTGGCAACGGCGCTCACATTTTCGGCCACGTCGTTTGATCGGATGGCTTCGGTTACGTCGTGTTCGCCAACTTTCACCCAGAAATCGTCTGGGTTCAGCGAAATCGAGTAGTCGAATGCGCGGATGCTCGCCTCGGCGCTCTCGCCCTCAACAACCTTTGGCACCCATGAGTTCATCACCGCAAGCGCTAGGGCTCGGTATGCAGCGCCCGTGTCTAGGTAGCCGTAGCCGAGTTCGCGTGCCACCTGTTTTGAGACACTCGACTTGCCCGAACCGGCCGGCCCGTCAATCGCAATGATCTCAGTCATTAGCCGGCCAGTCTCCAGCCGCGTTCGGTTAGAGCGGCAACGAGAGAACTTTCGACTTCTGGAAGCACGAATAGTTCAACCAGACCGATTTCTGCTCCAGGCGAGTGTTCCAGCTTGAGGTCTTCAAGGTTGATGCCAATTTCGCCGATTTCGGTGAGCAACTTGGCCATTTGCCCTGGCTTGTCGTCAATCATTACGACAACCTGGGCGTAGTTTGTGGCGGCACTTCCGTGCTTTCCTGGAATCAGCGCAACACCGCGGTTGCCGGCAAGAAGTACTTCACCCAAATCGCTAAGCGCTCCGGGTGCGTCTAGATTGTCGAAGGATTTGATGACTCGGGTCAAATCTTCGGCGAAGCCTTGAAGCGCATCTCTGACATCTGCGGTGTTTCCACTCAAAATCTGCATCCACAGCTTTGCATCGCTCGCGGCAATTCTGGTGGTGTCGCGCAACCCTTGACCCGAGAGGGCCAGATCGCTCTGTTCTGCGCGAGTCAGCTGCGCGGCAAGCAAAGATGAGACGAGTTGCGGCAGGTGCGAAACCATGGCAACCGCTCGATCGTGGTCGGCTGCAGTTAGTCGAGACGGTACTCCGCCCAAATCGAGCACCAACTGTTCGACCAGCAGGGTTGATGCCGCCGCGCTTTTCGGGTTGGCGCAAATAACCCAAGGCCGCCCAAAGAAAAGGTCGGCTCTTCCGGCCAGCGCTCCCCCGCGTTCGCGCCCAGCCATCGGGTGCGAACCGACATAGCGAGCCAGAGGCGCATCGGCGGCAGACAGTTCTTCGAGAATGCTGTTTTTCACCGAGGCAACATCGGTAATCACCGAGTTTGGGAACGTGCGAAGCTCGGCCAAGACCGTGCGAGCGGTGACGTCCGGTGGCACGCAAACTACAATCAGTGCGGGCTCATCTGCAGCGGCAGGTTTGCGACCGGCACCGTAATCGATGGCAAGACGTTGGTTTGCCGGCGAAACGTCGTCGATAGCAACATCCACGCCGATTTTCTTCAACGCCAAACCGATGCTGGTGCCAATCAGACCGGCACCAACAATTCGAACCGATCCGGTTACGCGATTCACTGCGCTAGATCCAAACGAAGAGCTGTCGCACCTCGAAGATAAACATGCTGGATCTCGCCGCGAGCTTTGTTGATGTCGGCGTGAATCATGAGTCGAATGACTCGAGGCATGGCGTGCTGAACGTCCATTTCGACGAAGCACATCAGCGGAACATCCCCGAGACCAAGCTCTCGAGCTGCGAGTGCCGGAAACTCGGATGTGATGTCTGGTGTTGCGGTGAACAAAATCGAAATCAGTTGCGAAGAGTCGATGCCATTGGCATGCAAAGTTTTTGAAATCAGCTCGGCCGTTGAACGCAGCAGGTGCTCTCGTTCATCGGTGTCTAGTTGAATGGCACCTCGAATGGCTCGAATCGGCAAGGTTATGCTCTTTTCTTGGATGGCCGTGGTGGGCGGCTCGGTTTACCCGTCGCTGCCTTGAGCAAGGCACCTATTTCCATTTTATTGAGTTGGCGAATGTGACCCTGCTTAAGTGTTCCAAGATGAATGGGGCCGAATTGCTTTCGCACCAAGCCAACCACCGGGTGGCCGATGTTTTCGAGCATGCGTCGAACAATGCGGTTTCGACCGGAGTGCAGCACAATCTCGACCAGGCTGTGACCCTTTGAAATGTCGATCACTCGGGCGCGGTCAGCCTTGATGAAACCATCCTCTAGCTCGAAGCCGCTCATCAGTTTGTGAATCGACATCGCGTTGACCTCACCAACCACACGGGCGATGTAAGTTTTTTCGACGCCGAACGATGGGTGCGACAACTGGTTGGCCAGCTCACCATCGTTGGTGAGCAGCAGTAGCCCGGTGGTTTCGGCATCGAGTCGACCGATGTTGAACACTCGGTCGTAGTCGGTAACGAACGAGCTCAGGTCTGGTCGGCCCTCTTCGTCAGACATGGTTGAAATGATTCCTGCTGGCTTGTTCAAGAGCAGGTAGACGCGAGTGGTGTCGAACTGCACTGGCACACCGCGAACTGTGACCTTGTCTACCGCTGGGTTCACTCTTGAGCCAAGCTCGGTGACCAACTTGCCGTTGACTTTCACCTGGCCTTTGACAATGAGCTCTTCACAAGCGCGACGCGAGGCAACACCCGCGGCAGCGAGAGCCTTCTGCAGTCGAACATCTTCGTTTACGACTACGGTTTCTTCGGGGTTTGTCATCAAAATCGCTATCTGCACCAGGAAGGTACGGGCTAATCGGAGGTAGCTCGTCAAGCGAGTTGATTCCTAGGAGTTCGAGCATCAGTGCGGTGGTACCGAAGTGCACCGCACCGGTCTCGCTGTCGGTGTAAAGCTCGGTAATGAGCCCTCGGCTTAGCAAAGTTTTCACCACCGAATCAACATTCACTGCACGGATGCTGGCCACCTGGCCACGCGAAATTGGCTGTTTATACGCGATAACCGCAAGGGTTTCGAGCGCGGCTTGGCTGAGCTTGGTTGGGTTCTCGTTGGCGACAAAAAGTTTTACGGCCCAGTCGAACTCTTGACGCACAAAGATGCGCCATCCGCCACCAACTTCTCGAAGCTCGAAGCCTCGTGGTGAGCCGGATGCGGCACCGTCGTAGTCGTCGCGTAACGCTAAGACGGCCCCGCGAATCACGTTCACAGGTTGCTCAAGCGCAGTGGCTAGTGCCACCAGCGACACCGGAGCGTCGGTGATCATCAACACTGCCTCGACTCCGGCGCGAAGTTCTAAATCGCTAAGCGACTCGGGGCGGTTGGTGGTTAGGTCTTGAGTCGAATCAAGAGTCATAGTCGGCTCCTAGGGTTGCCAGTGTTTCATCGTCAAAGTTTGCGTCTCGCCAAGAAACCTGCAGGTCGCCAAGCGGGGTGTCTTGGCTAAAGCCAACTGCTCCGAGTCGGTAAAGCTCGAGAATCGAAAGAAACCTTGCCACCACGATGGCTCGGTCTGAGACATCCTTGATCAAATCAAAAAACGAAATCTTTGAAGCCTTGCGAAGAGCGTCAACCACATAGGTAGCCTGTTCGCGAATACTGACGCGAGCCGCGTGAAGGTGGGTGAGACCAACCGATGGAACCTCACGTGGAGTCAAAGTGGCCTCGGCAAGAGCCGCAAATTCGGCCAGCGCGATATTCCAGACGAGCTCGGGCTGCTGGTTTCTGAAGCGCTCTTCCATTCGCACCTCACGAGGCACGCGAGAACCCTCGAGGTTCAGCGAGGTATTGAACCAGGTCGAGATTTCTTTGAAGGCTCGGTATTGCAGCAGTCTTGCAAACAGCAGGTCACGGGCTTCGAGCAGCGCGACATCCTCTGCATCAACTACCTCGCCGCGCGGCAATAGTCCAGCGATCTTTAGATCGAGCAAGGTGGCGGCAATAACCAAAAACTCGGATGCCTGTTCTAGCTCTTCATCGTCATCGAGCTGTTTCAGGTATGAGATGAACTCGTCGGTTACTTTCGACAGCGTAATTTCGGTGATGTCCATCTCGTGTTTCGAGATGAGACTAAGCAGAAGGTCAAACGGGCCTTCAAAGTTGCCCAGGCTAACCGCAAATGCGCTGCCCTTCTCTGAAGCCTCGTCTAACTCCGGGTTACGGAGCGTAGCCACGAGCAACAAGCTCCCTTGCTACGGTGCGATAAGCCTCGGCCGCCTCTGAGTCAGATGCAAAAGAAGTGATTGGCTCGGCCGCGACGGTTGCATCGGGAAATTTCACAGTGCGGTTGATGACGGACTTGAATAGCTTGTCGCCAAAGTGGTCGCGCAGACGGTCGAGAACTTCGCGTGAGTGCAGAGTTCGCGGGTCATACATGGTTGCCAGAACACCGTCTAGAACCAGGGTCTGGTTGGTGGTTTCTTGCACCTTCTTGACGATGTCTTCCAGAATCGCAACACCACGCAATGCGAAGAACTCGCTTGCCAAAGGAATGATCACGCCGTGAGCGGCGGTAAGTGCGTTCACGGTGAGCAGACCAAGTGAGGGCTGGCAGTCGATCACGATTAGGTCGTAGTCGGCTGAAACTCGCTTGAGGATGCGCGCCAGGATGTTCTCGCGTGAAAACTCGTTGACCAACTTCATCTCGGCTGCCGAGAGTTCGATGTTGGCGGGAATTACGTCCAGACCTTCAATTGCTGTGTGCTTGATTGCGGTCTTTGGGTCGATGTTCGAGTCGAGCATCAGGTCGTAAATGGTTAGGTCATCGTGAGCGATGATTCCCAAACCTGCTGACAAAGCACCCTGAGGGTCGTAGTCGACCAAAAGTACCTTGCGACCGTATTCAACCAACGCGGCAGACATGTTGATGGCCGTCGTGGTCTTACCAACGCCACCCTTTTGGTTGCACATGGCGATGATTCGGGCTGGGCCGTGCGTGCTCAACGGCTTGGGTTTGGCAAAGCGAGTGTCTGAACTCTTCTTTGCAGCCATGATGCCTCCGTTTCGCGCCTGTTTGGTTGCCTATAGCCTACCGCCGCGCACGCGGATGAGCGGTCGAATAGACCTCTCGCAACGCGTCGACAGTTATCAAAGTGTAAATCTGTGTGGTCGCGACCGATGAGTGCCCGAGCAGCTCTTGCACTACGCGAACGTCGGCCCCACCCTCAAGAAGATGCGTTGCAAAACTGTGTCTGAGGGTGTGTGGTGAAACTTCGACGGCTAGCTTGGCTTTGTCAGCAGCATCCGAGATGATTTGCCAAACGCTTTGACGGCTCAATCTAGAGCCTCGCTGGTTCAGAAACACCGCCGGAGTTCCTTTGCCAAGTTTGGCGAGCACGGGCCTAACCCTAACCAGATAGGCCTCAACGGCGCGCTGAGCATAAGAGCCCACCGGCACAATGCGCTCCTTCGAGCCCTTGCCGAACAACCGCACCATGGTTTGGTCAACCAGATCGTCGATGTCAAGCGAAACCACCTCGCTTACACGAGCACCGGTTGCATACAAAAGCTCGAGGATGGCGCGGTCGCGAACCCTAATCGGATCGAGTGCGATGGCATCTTCATCGGTTGCCTCGGGCCCGCTACTAGCGAGCAAAGCCTCCACTTGGGCAAGGGTAATGGCTTTAGGAAGGCGTTTTGGAGGTTTTGGTGGTTTAACTTTGGCCGCATGGTCGTTCGGTGTGACGCCCTCGATCATCAGGTAGCGGTGAAATCCTCGAACGCCGCTCAGTACTCGGGCCACACTTGTGGCAGCAAGCCCCCATTTGGCAGTTAGGGCAATGCCGAAATTTGTGACAAGCTGCTCTGAGATCGCGTCAACCGAGGCGATGTTTCGCTCGGTCAAGAATTGTTGGTAACGATCTAGGTCGCGTCGGTAGGCAGCCAGGGTGTTTTTCGACATTCCGCGTTCTACGGTTAAGTGCCGCAGGTATGAATCAATCTGCCTTGAGATAGACATATTCAAGAAACTACTTCAACCTGTGTGCCAAGGCCAAGATAGCCACGACAGCAGCTGGGTTTTGTATTTCAGACTTCAAAACACTCTCGATTGCCTCGTCGAGTGTGACCCAACGCTCTTTCATGTCAGATTCTTCACCTTCGCGCACGAAATCGATTTCGGCCTCAGACAAATCAGTAGCCAAGAATATTTCGATCGACTCGTCGTTTCCACCAGGTGTGGTGTGAAAGGTTTGCAAGCTCTGCCAAGTTTCGGCCCGCAGTCCTGCTTCTTCGGCAAGCTCGCGCTTTGCCGCATCCAAGTTTGATTCACCCGGCAAATCGGTGAGGCCTGCCGGTAGTTCCCAAAGATTTTTGCGAACCGGATGCCGGTACTGACGAATCATGAATAATTCGCCGGCGTCGTTCAACGCTGCCACGGCAACTGCCCCCGTGTGCTCTACGAAATCGCGGGTAAGTGATTCACCGTTGTAATCGAAGGTTTCGCTAACCACGTTCCAAATTCGACCTTCATAAACGGTCTGTCTGGAGGTTACCGAAAAATCGGCGGCTTCGTCTTTAGGCATCGCCTTCGACTTCGAAGAGTCGTGAGGCTTCTTGACGCTCGAGTGCCGCAACAACGAGGCCACGGAACAATGGGTGAGCGTGAGTTGGGCGTGACTTGAACTCTGGGTGCGCCTGGGTGGCCACGTAGAACGGGTGAATCTCACGCGGAAGCTCCACGTATTCAACCAGGTGGTCATCTGGCGAGGTTCCCGAAAATACTAGGCCCGCCTCACCAATCTGATCGCGGTAAGAATTGTTCACTTCGTAGCGGTGACGGTGTCGCTCTTCTGAGGTTGGTGCGCCATATAGCTCTTCAACGATCGAACCTGGCTTGAGCTTGGCGGTGAAGCGACCGAGTCGCATGGTTCCGCCCATTTCGCCAGACTGCAAGATTTCAACCTGCTCGGCCATTGTGGCAATAACCGGATGCTTCGCCTCAGGATCAAACTCGGTAGAAGACGCGCCAGCAAGGCCGACCACGTTGCGCGCATACTCGATGACCATGCACTGAAGACCTAGGCACAGACCTAAAGCAGGAATGCGGTTTTCACGAGCAAACTTGAGTGCGCCGAGTTTTCCTTCGATGCCGCGAACGCCGAAACCACCAGGCACGCAGATTGCATCAACATCTGATAGCTGCTCGCGTGCGCCGGCTTCGTCTTCACAGGTGTCAGAAGGAACCCACTTGATGTTCACCTTGGCTTTGTTGGCAAAACCACCGGCGCGCAGGGCTTCAGTGACCGAAAGATAGGCATCGGGTAGGTCGATGTATTTGCCAACCATGGCAACGGTTACTTCGTGCTTTGGCTCGTGAACGGCATCGAGCACACTCTGCCAGCGTGACCAGTCAACCGCATTGGCTTCGAGCCCTAGGTGCTTGATGATGTAGGCGTCTAGTTCTTGGTCGTGTAGCACGGTTGGAATGTCATAAATGCTGCTCGCATCGGCGGCATTGATCACGGCCTTCAAGTCAACGTCACACATGAGTGCGATCTTGTTCTTGATGCCCTCAGGCAGGGTGCGGTCTGAGCGGCAGACGATGGCATCTGGCTGAATACCAATCGAACGAAGGGTCGCAACCGAGTGCTGGGTTGGCTTGGTCTTGAGTTCACCAGATGGGCCAATGTAAGGCACGAGTGAAACATGAACGAAGAATACGTTGTCACGGCCGACCTCGTGACGAAGTTGACGAGCTGCCTCGATGAATGGCAACGACTCGATGTCGCCGACGGTTCCGCCGATTTCGGTGATCACGATTTCGTAGCGGCCGTCTTCGCCGAGCAGCAGCATGCGGCGCTTGATTTCGTCGGTGATGTGCGGAATGACCTGAACGGTATCGCCTAGGTACTCTCCCGCACGCTCGCGACGAATTACGGTGCTGTAAATCTGGCCGGTGGTTACGTTGGCTGACTGAGCCAAGTTGATGTTTAGAAAGCGCTCGTAGTGGCCGATATCTAGGTCGGTCTCGGCCCCGTCTTCGGTTACATAAACTTCACCGTGCTGAAACGGGTTCATTGTGCCCGGGTCAACGTTTAGATACGGGTCTAGTTTCTGCATCACAACGCGAAGACCGCGAGCGGTAAGAAGATTGCCTAGAGAGGCTGCGGTAAGCCCTTTTCCAAGGGATGAAGCAACACCTCCGGTGACGAAAATGTGTTTGCTTTTACCGTGATCCATCGCGTTTGCCATGGAATATCAGTTTACCTGCCACGAACCTGCGACATGCCGAAGAGTGCCTTAAATGGGCGTGTTTCGCAATCAATTTTCTTCGCGGGTGCGCGAGACGGGCATCCGCGCTGAAAAAGTTACCTGACTAAGGCGTTTTTGAAAGCTCGACCAACTCGGCGGCGTGAGTTCTGGCATTCTCTGAGTCACCGAGACCCGAGAGCATTCTGGCTAGTTCGGCAACACGTTCTTCGCCCTCGACTCGTCGAACCGATGAAGCGGTGAAGGTGCTATCCGACGCCTTTTCGACACGAAGGTGGTTGTCGGCGAAGGCGGCAACCTGGGCCAGGTG
Organism: Rhodoluna sp.; assembly: GCA_030832605.1. Taxonomy (GTDB): domain Bacteria; phylum Actinomycetota; class Actinomycetes; order Actinomycetales; family Microbacteriaceae; genus Rhodoluna. The sequence goes on from JAURIU010000007.1 coordinate 34,375, forward strand.
GGTGACCACGATGACCTGGGTTTGTTTTGACAGCCGAGCCAAACGTTTACCGACCTCGATTGCAGCCGCACCACCGACACCGGCATCGACTTCGTCGAACACAAAGGTCGGTGTGGTCTTGCCCTTGGCTAGCACCACTTCGATGGCGAGCATGATTCGACTCAGTTCGCCACCACTGGCACCCTTGCCAAGCGGACGAGGCTCTGCGCCAGGATATGCCGACAGCTGGATGCTCACAATGTCTTTACCGTAGCTTGTGTACTCGGTGCCGTCAGACACGGATACCACCAGGCTGGAGCCCTTCATGGCTAGCGCCTCAAGCTCTTGAGTTACCTCTCCGGCTAACCCAGCAGCAGCTTCGAGGCGAACCTTCGAGATCTCAGCGCCAAGCCGCTTTACTTCGGCCAGCTCCGCAGCCACAACCTGGGTTAGTCGATCAATATTTTCGGTTGATGAGTCC
>JAURIU010000080.1 GCA_030832605.1 Rhodoluna sp.
CGAATCGGTGAGCCTGGTCGAGCCTTCGTTCACTCCAGAAATCTCGGTGGTAACCCCGTCAATGCTCACCAGCAAAGTGCCGGTTTCTTGTAGTTTGGCCTCTAGCCCTGACACCTCGGTGGTGCCGGTGGCTACGAGCAGAACATCCGCCCCACGATCGATAAAGCTCGAAGCCAGGCGAGCGGTCTTGCCGGAATTCGCCCACGAACTGGTGGCCGCCCAACCCGACGGTTGCTCTCCCGAGACGCCGAGCAAAAGCACGTTCGTGCCATTCGTGCTGTTATAAAGCGCGACGCCCTGCTTGAAAGCCCAGAGGATGTTCGTGGTTGGCGTCAGACGATCGCCACCTAATGCGGCCACAATGCCGGTTTTGGTTTCGCCCGCGGCACGGTAGCCGGCGAGAAACGCTTGGGTCGCGACATCCGCGTTGATTTCAACCACGTTCGCAAGGTCGACCGATTCGCCCGCGTCATTGACCAGCGTGGCATCGACCAGTGCGAACTTTGCATTTGGGTTGGCCAAGGCGGCCGCGTGCACAGCCTTCGACATGCGGTGGCTGGCGGCAAGAACGAAGTCACAGCCCCCGTCGACAAGGCGGTTCATGGCGGTCACATAGCTGCCAGAGCTTTGAGTTTGGGTGAAGTAGGCCTCGTCGAACTGCACTCCGCGAGTTAGCACCGCGCGTTCGATGGCATCAAGTGCCTGATCGGCTGGCGAACCTGCAACGATTTTGGCGGTTGGGCTAACCAGACAAACCTTGAAATCGACAGCGGTCGGAGTTGGCTCAACGGCCGCGGCGCTGCAACCGGTAAGCATCGCTGTTATCGCGATGGCGGCGACTGCGCGAGTAGCGCGTGCACGCCCAGCAGAACCGGCCTCAGAGAAAGATTTCATTGCTCTTATTCTGCCTGTTTGTCGCTGGGCGTTGGCTTCGAAAAATGCTCGGATGCTGCCTTTACGCCTTGGGCAGAAGCCTTGGTTGTCACCAACAGGCCGTGTTCGGTGTCAATCACCACAACGTCTTCGAGTCCAACCACGCTGATCGGGCGGTTTTGGGTGCTCAGAACGAAACCGGTTGAGTCAATCGAGGCAACTTCGGCCGAACCAATCACGGTTAGCCGCTCGGGTTCGCCAAGCTCATCGCTCACCGCGGCCCAGTCGCCGAGATCACGCCAGGCGAACGCAGCCGGCACCACCGCGACCAAACCACGAGCAGCTGCGGGCTCGGCAACTGAGTAGTCGATGGCAACCTTGTGCAACGCAGGCCAGAGTTCGGCGAGGGCGTCGGCGCGAGCATCCGTGTGCCAAACCTCGGCAAGTTTCACGACCGCCTGCACCATTTCGGGCTCGGTATCGGCCAAAAGTTCGAGCAAAAGCGAGGCCCGCACGACGAACATGCCGGCGTTCCAGAAGCATTCACCCGTGGCCAAAAACTCGGATGCACGCTTCGCGTCAGGCTTCTCAACGAACATGGTTACCGCGCGGGCGGTTTCAAACCCCGCGAGCGCACCCCCGGCCTGAATGTAGCCGAACGCGGTTGAGGCGTGGGTTGGGGCGATGCCGATGGTGACCAGCGAGCCGGTTTCAGCAACCTTTACCGCCTCGGCGACGGCAGAGGCGAACGCACCCTGGTCGCCAATCAGGTGGTCGGCAGCAAACGAACCAAGCACGGCATCCGGGTTCTCTCGAACTAACAGGGCGGCGGCCAGCGCGATGGCTGCTGTCGAATCTTTTGGGGCTGGTTCGAGAATCAGGCGATTGGATTTGAGGCCGTTGAGTTGAGCGGCAACCGCAGGCCCGTGAATCTCGCCGGTTACCACCAAAATGCGGTCTAGCGGCAGGAATACGGCAAGTCGCTCGAAGGTTTGTTGAAGCAGAGACCTGCCCGCGCCGGTTAGGTCGTGCAGAAACTTTGGATGCTCTGGCTGCGAGATCGGCCAGAGGCGCGAACCAACTCCACCAGCGGGAATAACCGCGTAGAAATTTGGCGAGAGTTGTGGGTTGGTCACGGAAACAAACCTAGCCCACGCGGGTTTAGACTTAAAGGGATTTTGTGCTTCAACGCAGTAGCAATTACAGGAGGATTACGTGCCAACAAAGCCAGCCGGCACTCTCTATCGCGGAAAAATCGGGATGTGGTCTTGGGTTCTTCACCGCATCACGGGTGTCGCGATTTTCTTTTTTCTGCTCGTTCACACGCTAGACACCGCTCTGGTTCGTGTTAGCCCTGAGGCATACAACGCCGTCATCAACACCTACAAGACCCCAATCATCGGTTTGGCCGAGCTCGGTCTCGTGGCCGCAATCTTGTTTCACGGCCTAAACGGCATTCGCGTGATTCTTATCGACTTCTGGCGCAAGGGCGCAAAGTATCAGAACGTCATGTTCTGGATTGTCATCGCTATCGCCCTAGCGATTTTCGCTGTATTCACACCACGCCACCTATCTCACGTGTTCGGCTAAGGAGGAACGAAAAATGGTAACCATCGAAACTCCTCGCAGCCCTCGTTCACGCAAGCACGCCAAGTGGGAAAAATGGGGCTGGCTCTACATGCGCTACTCGGGCGTTCTGTTGCTCGGGCTCATCTTCGGCCACCTGTTCATCAACCTCTACAGCGGTGAGGGCATCAAGGCCATCGACTTTGCTTTCGTTGCTGGCAAGTGGGCCGACCCGTTCTGGCAGGTTTACGACGTGACCATGCTTTGGCTAGCCCTGATTCACGGCACCAACGGTATGCGCACCATCGTCAACGACTATGCAGAGCGTGAGACCGTTCGCGTTCGCTTGAACTACACCCTCTGGATCGTCTGCGGCGCCCTGATCATTCTCGGCACCCTGGTTTGCTTCACCTTCGACCCTTGCATCGACCAGGCAATGCGCGAAACACTCGGCCCTGCAGTTTGCAAAGGATAAGAATTGACCAAGCCTAAGATTCACAACTACACCTACGACGTAGTTATCGTCGGTGCCGGTGGTGCCGGTATGCGCGCTGCCATCGAGGCTGGCCCGCACGCCAAAACCGCCGTGATTAGCAAGCTCTTTCCGACCCGCTCGCACACCGGTGCAGCCCAGGGCGGTATGGCTGCGGCTCTAGCCAACGTCGAAGAAGACTCTTGGGAATGGCACACCTTTGACACCGTCAAGGGTGGCGACTACCTAGTTGACCAGGATGCTGCCGAGATTCTCGCGAAAGAGTCTGTCGAGGCAGTTATCGACCTCGAGAACATGGGTCTTCCGTTCAACCGCACGCCAGACGGCAAGATCGACCAGCGCCGCTTCGGTGGGCATACGCGCAACTACGGCGAGGGCCCGGTACGTCGCAGCTGCTACGCCGCAGATCGCACCGGTCACATGATTCTGCAAACGCTCTATCAGCAGTGCATCAAGGCGGGCGTCAAGTTCTACGACGAGTACCACGTCGTCGACCTCGTCTTCGAGGGTGGCGAGGCGAACCAGGGGGGTC
>JAURIU010000081.1 GCA_030832605.1 Rhodoluna sp.
GCCGGTGGTGCCGATGGCGCGCTTACCCAAGAAACGCTCGGTGGTCTTGTCGATGGTCACGTGATACGGCGTGATGACGTGGGCGTTAGCCGATACGCGCAGACGCGAGGTATCGATGCCGCGGGCGTTTAGTGCGTCGATTTCGTGAAACAGTACCTCAAGGTCGATGACCACACCGTTAGAAATAACGGGGATGACGCCCGGCGTCAGAATGCCCGACGGAAGAAGGTGTAGAGCGTACTTCTCGTTGCCGATGACAACGGTGTGACCGGCGTTGTTACCGCCGTTGAACTTGACCACATACTCGATGTGTTCGGCCAACAGGTCGGTGGCTTTGCCTTTACCTTCGTCGCCCCACTGGGCTCCGATGATCACGACAGCAGGCATGAGCTCTCATTTCTTCACGGGAGTCTTTGTGCCTCAAGGCACCTCTCAAGTTTATCGCCTAGCAAACACGTGCTGCTCTACCCAGCAGTGCATGGTGATGGCGGCGGCAGCACTGGCGTTGATCGAGCGGGTTGAGCCGAACTGGCTAATTTCTAAAAACACCTCGGATGCTGCGAGCGCAGCCTCACTCAATCCGGGGCCCTCTTGACCGAACAAAAAGACGCACGACTCAGGCATGTCGAAGGTTTCGATCTTTTGGCAGCCTTCGACATTATCGATTCCGATGATCGGCAGTGCGCCGCCCCCGGCACCCAAACCGCAAGTGCGGGCCCATTCTACAAACTCTTCGACGGTATTGTGATGACGCACGTGTTGGTAGCGGTCGGTGACCATGGCCCCACGCCGGTTCCAGCGACGGTGGCCGATTATGTGAACCTCGGCTGCCAAGAACGCGTTGGCGGTGCGCACGATCGAACCGATGTTTAGGTCGTGCTGCCAATTCTCGATGGCAACGTGAAACTTGTGGCGGCGCGAATCGAGGTCGGCGACGATGGCATCCATGCGCCAGTAGCGGTAGTGGTCGAGCACATTGCGGGTGTCGCCGTTTTCGAGCAACTCAACGTCGAACGGTGAGTTCGGGTCGGTGCCGGCACCCTCGGGCCACGGGCCCTCCCACGGGCCAACGCCCCAGGTGGTTTGTTCGGGTGTGGGCGTTGGGCCTGCGCCAGAGTGCGCGTGCGCATCCGCGCTGTTTGCCTCAAGTTCATCACTCACCCGATAAGCCTAACCAAGGCGTTTGGTAGCCTAGACCCATGGCAGATCGCAGCAATATCAAATCTTGGCTCACCGACATGGATGGTGTGCTGGTACACGAGGGTCAAGCCCTCCCAGGCGCGGCACAACTTATCAAACAGTGGCAAGACAGTGAGACGCCGTTTCTGGTGCTTACCAACAACTCGATTTACACTCCGCGCGACCTATCGGCCCGCCTGCGTGCAACCGGACTTGATGTTCCCGAAGACCGCATCTGGACATCGGCCCTGGCCACCGCCGCCTTCTTGCACAAGCAAAAGCCATATGGTTCGGCATTTGTAATCGGTGAGGCCGGCATGACCACCGCGCTTCACGAGATTGGCTATGTGCAAACCGATTCGAACCCCGACTACGTCGTGCTCGGTGAATCGCGCAATTTCAATTTCGACATTCTTACCAAGGCCATACGCCTGATCAACAACGGCGCACGTTTCATTGCCACCAACCCAGATGCCACCGGGCCATCGGCCGAGGGCGTGCTCCCAGCAACCGGCTCGGTCGCTGCCCTCATCACCAAGGCAACAGGGCGCGAGCCATACATCGTTGGCAAGCCAAACCCAATGATGTTTCGCTCGGCGATGAACAAGATTTCGGCGCACTCAGAGTCGACCGGCATGATTGGTGACCGCATGGATACCGACGTGGTCGCCGGCATCGAAGCTGGCTTGCACACCGTGCTGGTGCTCACCGGCATCGCCGACGACAACGAGATTTCGAAATACCCGTTCAGACCAACCGAAATTCTGAACTCGGTCGCTGACCTTCTCGACTAGTTACTTAATCGTGTAAACCTTGGTGACGGTAGTGCCGCCAACCACGGTGATCTTCACGGTGTACTTGCCGGCCTTAGGCGCGGTGTACTTATAAGTAGTCGCCGAGTAAGAGGTCGGGGTCTTCACCAAAACGCTCTTGCCGTTTACGGTCACGGTTACCTTCTTGCCCTTGGCAAGGGTTGCCTTCACCGAAACCACGCGCTTGGCTACCGAAACTGAAACAACCGGCTTTGGCTCGCTCCAGGTGATTGCGGTGATTGCGGTGCCGGCAATGCCGCGACCGTCAACATAGGCAACCACAACGTTCTGAATGCCAGGTGCGGTGGCGGATGCTGCTACCGAAACCTTGCCCGCAGCGTCGGCCACTCCGCTGGTCGAAGCCAGAGTGCCCTTCGAGTTGGTGCTGAACTGAACCACTGCGCCAGGAACAACTTCGCCGATCGCGTTCTTGATGGTGAAGTTCACGGTCTTTGCCGCGTCGATTGTTGCGGTGTCGGTGACCTTGGCGGCAGAAACCTCAGGGGCTCCCATCTGAACCAAGTGGCCCCAAACGCGGTCGTACTTCTCGAGCACGGCACCACCAAGGGTCGGGTAGAAGCCGGTTGCTAGTTCGTTGGTGATGTCAGAGTTCCAAGCGCAACCGCGGGTTGGGCAGCTCCATGCGTTCTTCACGGTGCGAACATTCTCAGCCTCTAGCTGGGTGTTGGTGTTCTTCAAAGTGAATGTGACCTTGCCGGCTGCATCGGTTACGCCACTGACGCCACCTTCATGGCCTGCAGTCTTCGCTACATCAAGCGCCGACCCATCGGCCTTGAGCCAGTTCGAGCGCTTTTCGGCAGGCGTCTGGTTGATGTTCAGCCAAACCGTGGTGCCAGCAGGAACCGGCGTGGTTCCGTTAGCTTCGGTAACGACATAGGTCAGCGAACTGGTTGCTCCAGCGGTGAACCATTTGAGGTAGGCAGGTGATCCGGCGATGTTGTACCAAGACGAGGCATCCCAGGTGTCTAGGGTTAGGTCTTTCTGCTCTGGAATCAAGCGGATGTTGCGTGAGGTATCGATCGCGCCGGCCTTCTTGTAATAAGAAAGGTCGACGATGTCGATGATTTGCTTGGTTTCGGTTTCGAACATCTTCGGAGCAACCTGCGAGTAAAGCGAGTTGGCCGGCATCTTGCTGCGATCGGTAGGAATCGCGTCGCCCTCTGAGCCGAGGTTGTTGTTCTTCAGCACGAAGGTTACCTTGCCCTCGCCGTTGGTCATTCCGTCGATGATCATTCCAGGGTCGGCACTGGTGGTCTTGTCGCCAACCTGCATTTTTGCATTCGACAGCGACCACTGCTTGTTCACGGCCAACTTGATGGCATGGTTAGCAATCGGGTTGCCGTCTTGGTCGGTGGCCAGATAGGTGAGGCTGGTGGTTGATCCAGACTCAACTGGGTAACGGTAATAA
>JAURIU010000082.1 GCA_030832605.1 Rhodoluna sp.
GCATCCGAGTTGGCCAGCATGATGGTTGGTCGCGAAGTGCACCTGAGCGTTGACCGAGCACCGTTGAAAAAGGGTGACGTGGTTTTGTCGGTTGACCAAATTTCGGTTCGCGACGACCGAGGCCAGCTCGCAGTAAACGACCTTTCGCTAGAGCTGCACGCCGGAGAGGTGCTGGCCATCGCAGGTGTTCAAGGCAACGGGCAAACCGAGCTTGCCGAGGCCATCGTGGGTTTGCGCAAGCTTGAAAAAGGCTCGGGCAAAATCGTTTACAAGGGCAAGTCGGTTGAGTCGCTCTCGGTACGCGAGCGCTTAGAGGACTTCTTGAGTTACGTTCCCGAAGACCGCAAAAAAGACGGTTTGGTTTCTGAGTTCAACATCGAAGAAAACCTGATGATGAACCAAAGTTACGAAGATGACCGTGGTGCAAAGTTTGTTCGTCGGGGCCTTCTAGACCAGGCTGCCCTCAAGAGCGAGGCCGAGCTTGCTATCGAGCGTTTCGACATTCGCACCCAGGGATCCAAATCGCTTGCTGGCAAACTCTCTGGCGGAAATCAGCAGAAGGTAGTTTTGGCTCGCGAAATGAGCCGGCCGCACGACGTTTTGCTAGTCGCCCAGCCAACACGCGGTGTAGACGTCGGTTCGATTGAGTTCATTCACGACCAAATCATGAAAGAACGCGATGAGCAGAGCACCGCGGTACTTCTGATTTCAACCGAACTAGATGAAGTTTTAGCATTGGCCGACCGCATTGCCGTTATGTACCGAGGCAAAATTGTTGGAATCGTGCCAGCCGATACCAGTCGCGAGACTCTCGGCAAAATGATGGCGGGTGTTACCGCGTGAGCAAAAAGTCAGATTTGAAAAAGGCCTCCCTGCCGGTGAACCCAGATGGCGACAAGGCAACCAATGTGATTCGTGAAATCATGTCGGCCAGCTTTACCCGAGTGATTTTTTCGATCGTGCTTGGTTTTGCAATTGGCGCAATCTTCATGATTTTGTTCAACGAAGATGTGGTCGCGACATACGAGACTTTCTTCTCGAACCCTGGCGACACCTTCATGGCGAGCCTTAAGGTGCTAGCCGACGGGTACGGCGGTTTGCTCAAGGGTTCGATCTTCAACCCCGAGGGCCGCGATATAGTTGCCATGTTCCGCCCGATCACCGAAACCTTCCGCTTGGCCGCGCCACTGATCATGGCAGGTCTGGGCATCGCGCTCACCTTTAGAGTCGGCTTGTTCAACATCGGTGCAACTGGTCAAATCGTCATGGGCCTAGCCGGTGCCACCTGGATTTCTACACGAGTCGACCTTCCCTACGGAATTCACATGGTGGTCGCAGTCATCGTCGCCATAATCTGCGCAGCACTCTGGGGAGCCGTTGTGGGTCTACTCAAGGCTCGCACCGGAGCGCACGAGGTGATTGTCACCATCATGCTCAACTACGTGGCACTCAACTTCTTCACCTGGCTACTTCGCACCCCCGAACTTCTGCTCGAAGCAAACGGAGGCGGTACGCCAAAGTCTGACCCGCCTGCAGATACGGCCATGCTGCCGACGCTGTTTGGCGACATGTACAAGATTCACATCGGCATTTTCTTCGCAGTCGCCGCTGCCTTTATCTACTGGCTATTGATGGATCGCTCGGCAATCGGCTATCGCTTCAAGATGGTCGGCCACAACATGAGTGCCGCCAGGGCCGCCGGTATCAAGGTTGAAAGCACCTTCATCTGGGCCATGGCTGTTTCAGCGGCATTTGCAGGCTTGGCGGCGGCCAACCAAGGTTTGAGCGAAACCGGTGGCATCACGACAAGCATCAATGCCAACATCGGTTTCGATGCCATCACGGTGGCTTTGCTCGGTGGCAATAGCGCTAAGGGTATTTTTGCGGCCGGATTGCTCTTCGGAGCTTTCAAAGCCGGCAGCCCGGCAATGCAGGTGGCCGGAGTTTCGCCCGAAATTCTCGGTGTGGTGCAGGCCTTGATTGTTTTGTTCATCGCTGCGCCTCCGCTGATCAAGGCATTCTTCAGACTTCCAGAGCCAGAGGTGAAGTAATCGATGTTTAAGAAAACCAACTCGGATGCTGCCACCGCTGCCAGCAGCAAAATTGAAGTCACCCCCGCAATGTTTTCGTCTGCGCCTGTCAAGGTCAGTGCCAAGACCGGTCTAGTCATGGCGTTTTTTACGCTGCTAGTGCTTCTAGCCTTCGGTGTCTACGGCAGCCCCAAGGGCGTTACGTTTCAGCTAAACGAGGCTGGAACATGGCTCTCGGTTCCAGATTTCACAGTGTCATCCAACGCTTTCTCGCTGCTGCTAGGCGGCATTCTTGGATTCGTCACTCTGGCCTCAACCGCGCTAACCATCGCCAACCGGCCGACCCCAATGTGGCTGTCGTTGTTCTTTGGTTTGGTCGGAGCAACTTCGCTTCTTGCTTGGCTCGCTGCCGGTGCATCCGTGCCGTTGCCTTTCATTCTTTCTAACGCCGTGGTGCTTGCAGTGCCGATCATCTTGGGCGCACTCGGCGGCGTTATGTCTGAACGTGTCGGTGTGGTCAACATCGCCATCGAAGGGCAGTTGCTTACCGGAGCGTTCGTCGCAGCGGTGGTCGGAAGCCTCACCGACAATCTGTGGCTAGGTCTCATAACCGCTGCCATCGCGTCTGCGCTGCTTTCAATGAGCCTCGCCTCGTTGGCCATTAAATACCTCGTCGATCAGATCATCATCGGTGTGCTGATCAACGTGCTGGTTATCGGTGTAACCAACTTCTTGTATTCGCAGTGGTTGGCTGGCGACGGCAAGAACTCCAACTTTCCAGGCACGTTTGAAATCGTCAAGATTCCGGTGCTGAGCGACATTCCAATCATCGGTGAAGCGCTGTTTGCCAACCGTGTCACCGTTTACATCACGCTGCTGCTAGTGCCGCTGGTCTGGTTCATGCTGTTCCGCACCAAGCTGGGCTTGCGCGCTCGAGCCGTGGGTGAGCATCCGCTAGCAGCCGACACCGTCGGCATCAACGTGGCCCGCACGCGCTTTTGGTGGGTCACCGCCGGTGGTGCCATTGCCGGTATCGGTGGAGCAGCACTAACCATCGGAAACGTGGGTGCGTTCGGCCGCGAAATGTCTGGTGGCCTTGGCTTTATCGCCCTCGCCGTTGTGATACTGGGTCGCTGGCAGCCGTTCTATGTCTCTGCGGCGGCGCTGCTATTCGGTTTTGC
>JAURIU010000083.1 GCA_030832605.1 Rhodoluna sp.
CGGAAAGCACGGCACCGGCGAGGCAAAGACCGGCGGAAACTATGCCGCATCGCTTCAGGCTCAGGGCGAAGGCTATGAGCAGGGATGCTCGCAGGTGATGTTCCTCGACGCCGAAACCGGCACCTACATCGAAGAACTCGGCGGCATGAACCTGTTCTTCGTTTACAAAGATGGGCACGTTGTGACCCCGAGCCTCGACGGCACGATCTTGCGCGGAATCACCCGTAAATCGGTGGTTCAGCTCATCAAAGACCGCGGCATCGAAGTTCAAGAGCGCAAGATCACGCTTGATGAAATGCGTGCCGATTTGCAGTCTGGTGAAATCGCCGAAGTGTTCGCCTGCGGCACCGCCGCCGTCATCACTCCGGTTGGCCAGTTCAAGAGCCGAGTCGAAACCATTGGTTCGGCCGACGCCGAGCCTGGCGCACTAACTGCAAGCCTGCGCGAAGAGCTAACCGGCATTCAATACGGCCGCGTTGAAGATCGCCACAACTGGATGCTTCGCCTGGCCTAATGCGTATCGCCAAGTTCACAGTTGCCGGCGAAGTTCGCTTCGGTCTAGTCGACGGCCCAGAGTTGGTCGTGTTCAAAGGTCACCCGCTGTTTTCGGGCTACGAAACCACGGGGGAGCGCGTGGCACTCAAAGACGTTCAGCTGCTGCCACCTACGTTGCCAACATCCAAGATTGTTTGCATCGGCAAAAACTACGCCGACCACGCCGCCGAAATGGGTGGCGAGGCTCCGAAAGAGCCGCTGATTTTTCTAAAGCCGACTACTTCGCTGATCGGCGACGGCGAAACCATCGTTCTGCCTGAGATCGCCGAACGCGTTGACCACGAGGGCGAGCTCGCCATTGTGATCGGAGATGTCGCTAAGAACGTGAGCGAGGCGGATGCACTCGACTATGTGTGGGGTTTCACCATTGCCAACGACGTTACCGCCCGCGACATTCAAGACCGCGACGGCCAGTGGACTCGCGCCAAAGGTTTCGACACCTTCTGCCCGCTCGGGCCGTGGATCGAAACCGAATTCGAAGTGGATGGCCAGACTCTAGAAACTCGCGTCGACGGCGAACTTCGCCAGCACTCGAGCGTTGACATGTTGATTCACAAGGTGCCGCGCATCATCGCTCACGTATCTGAAGCGATGACCTTGCTACCCGGCGACGTGATTCTTACCGGAACCCCGGCTGGCATCGGCCGAATCGAAGACGGTCAAGTGGTCGAAATTTCGATCGAGGGCATCGGCACGTTGACCAACCCGGTTCGCGAAATTATTTAGCCGCCCAGTGTGTCTGTCCAACGTCTAACTTCCGCGCAATAAAATAAAGGCACGTTTATTTAGGGGGAATCATGAAGAAATTACTGTTTGCATTGGGGCTCTCGGTCGGATCGGTTCTTGGTTTGGGAGCGCCATCATGGGCCACTGAAACCGACTACAACCATCCAGCACCGATCATCTACGACCTTTCGCAGGAAAACAGCGGAGTCGAACTGCCTGGCCGTCTGGTCGGTGGCGTTAAATACACGGGTGTCGTTCCGGCAGTTCCAGCAGACAGGACTCCTTTGACTTCCGAGGAGCTTGCCAGGCTCGAACAAATCCAAAACAGCGCAATTGTGCTCGAAACAATTGGTGGGTCTTCACCAAAGTTGACTATCAAAACTGCCTTGGAGGAGCGTCTAGTTTCTCTAATGGAGCGTGTGGCTAAGGGTTTGGAAGGTCAGGTAGTCACCAGTGCAGCATTCAACGTAGATTTGGATCGAGAAAAAGTCGTCGTAGTCACAGATCTCTTAGGTGTGGAAATGATCACCAGAGACTGGGCTGCAGATCCAGATTTTGCATTGATTGAGTTTCAGGTAAGCGATTCCTTTGGGTACGTGCATGAGGAACAGTGGGGCGGTGGCGGAAGTTTCGAGGCTATCTGCACCGGAGGTTTCCCAGCGGTCAGAGGCAGTGTCGTTGGTGTTGTTACGGCTGGGCACTGCTTTGAGGATGAAAATACTGCGCCAGTAGCCTACGAGGGCACGATCATTCAAGGCGTAACGCTGCCATCCGCTGCTACTGATGATGTCGCTTTTGTTGAGTTGTTAGGCGCTACGACTGGCCTCACCAGAACTTCTCTTGCTACCACAGAGCCTATGTATTTGGCACGCAATCCTTTGCAGGGTGAAAGTGTCTGCCATTTCGGCATCGTTTCTGGCAAAAAGTGTTCTAAAGTGCGTTCACGTTTTCAACTGGCTGAGCTATTAGGCGAGCCTGTCAGAAACGTTGCCATAGTGCAACATGATGTTAGCGAGCCTGGCGACTCCGGTGGCCCGTGGTTTTCTAACAATACAAACAAAACAGCGGTCGGAATTCACCGGGGTGTGGTTTTCTTTGAAGGCGCAGTTAGGTCATTTTTTACGATGATCACAAGCATTTCGCTGGTAGGAGCAACTCTGATTTTGTCAGGAATTCAATAGTCCTTTTTGGCTACCGCCGGGGGGAGGGCTGAGCGCACGTCGACCTTTTCACGCTCGCTCCATCCGGACACGAGTGAGAGTCTGAAAGCTACGACTAATTCCCTACATGTCGTTGTAGCTAACGGCTGAACGCAGCTAAAAACTCTGCGAGGGTGAGCTTTGATTCGGCGGGGTGCTTTAGGTGAGCATCTGCGCTGATTGCATAGGTGTTGCGCCGGCCGGTCTTGATTGCGGTCACAAAACCGCCTGCCACCAAATCTGAAATGATGCCCTGCGTTGCCCGCTCGGTGATGCCAACGGCGGCGGCAATTTCTTTGACGCGGATGTCTGGATTCTTGGCAACCTGAACGAGCACGTGCCCGTGGTTTGAAAGAAATGTCCAGCTCATGGGCTCTAGTCTACGAAACACGCAATAAAAATGCTGAAAACTAATACCTGATTTAGATTTCTGGTATTGTTTTAGTCGTGCCCGACTTCTCAGCAGCAATTTCAAGCCTGACCTCAGTCTCAGTTCTGGTCTTCGTTCTCGGTTTTCTAGCCGCCCGCCTCAAAAGCGACCTTCGTGTTCCAGACCAGATCTACACCTTCATCTCGATGTTCTTGCTCTTCGGCATCGGTCTCAAAGGTGGTGTGGGTCTCAGCACCATCAACCTCAGCACCGCAGTGGTTCCGCTTGCGCTGACCGTTGCCCTGGGCATCCTCGTGCCTTTTCTCGCCTATCTGACGCTGCG
>JAURIU010000084.1 GCA_030832605.1 Rhodoluna sp.
CGGTGAGCAGCGACAGCGCTTTGGTCAGCTGGAAGGTGCGCACCATACCCATGCGAGCCACCTTGTAAGACGCAACGCCGGCAAGGTTCTTGCCGTCGAAGATCCAGGTGCCGGTGTTTGGCTTGTCGAAACCGGTCAGCAGATTGAAGAAGGTGGTCTTACCGGCACCGTTAGGGCCGATGAGAGCGGTGATCTGACCACGCGGAATCTCGACGTGTGCCACGTCGACAGCGGTTAGACCACCGAACTGACGGGTCACGTTGTCGGCAACCAAGATTGGGTCAACCTTGGCGCAGCCCGGGGCGATTTCGCCCAATGCGATTTGGTTAGGCATTGAAGTAGAGCTCCTTCTTGTTGCCGAAGATTCCTTGCGGCCTGAATATCACCAGCAGCATTAGGCCAAGACCAACCAACATAAAGCGGATGCCGCCGATCTGGTCTTGCTGAATGAAAGTGATGATGCCGCTGCTAACTCCAGCGCTGAGCAAGCCTTCGGTTAGCGATAGCAGCACCCAGAAAATCATCGAACCGATGATTGGGCCGAGCACGGTAGAAGCACCACCGAGAAGCAGAATCGTCCAGATAAAGAAAGTCAGACCGGTTCCGTAGTTACCCGGCTGAACCGCACGAGGTAGCACGAACACGATTCCCGCCAGGGTTCCGAGCAAACCACCGATGATCAGCGACTGCATTTTGTAGCTGTAAACGTTCTTGCCGAGCGAACGAACGGCATCTTCATCTTCGCGAATACCCTTGATGACTCGACCCCAAGGGCTGCGAATCATCTGAGCCACGAACACTGCGCCCAAGATAACTAGCGACCAAGCTACGACGCGAACCCAGAGACCCTTTTCGTCCATGGTCCAGGCCCAGAAGCCATACTCGCCAACCGGGAATGGGTTTAGTGCGTAGAACTCTTTGGCGAAGCCGCTCAGGCCCTGTGGGCCACCGGTCACGTCGTTCAAACCAGTGGTCGAAACAACAAAGCGCAGAATTTCGGCGGCGGCAATCGTCACGATAGCCAGATAGTCAGACCGCAGCCTCAGCGTGGGTATACCGAGAATCAGCGAGAGCACGATCGAGGCTGCGAACGAAAGCAGAATGGCTGGCACAAGACCAAGCCCAGCCAGGTTGGCCATTGCGAAGGCGTAAGCGCCAACCAGCATGTAGGCAGCCTGACCGAAGTTGAGCAAACCGGTGAAACCGAAGTGCATCGCGATACCGATGGCAGCCAGCGCGTAGGCGGCGGTCATTGGGGTGAGTAGCTCACCCAGGGCGTTTGAAAGAATCTGTTCCATCTTCGGTCCTATCCGATTCTCTGCTTACGACCGAGAACACCCTGCGGTCTAAACAGCAAGACCAGGATGAGCACGATCAGTGCGCCGGCAAACTTGAGGTCTGGCGGAATCACCAGGGTGCTGAGCTCTACGAACATTCCAACGATTAGCGCTCCAACCGCTGCACCGAATGCGGTGCCGAGGCCACCGAGGGTAACGGCTGCGAACAATAGAAGCAGAATCGAGAAGCCGGTGTCCCATGAGGCTTGGAAGTAGAGTCCGATGAACACACCCGAGAGGCCGGTTAGAGCCGAGGCCACTACCCAGACGATGCGAATGATTTGCTCCACGTCGATACCGGTCGATGCCGCGAGCGACGGGTTGTCTGAGACGGCGCGGGTTGCCTTACCGATTCGGGTACGGGTTAGGAACCAACCGAATCCGAGCAGGGCTAGAAGCGCGATGCCGGCGGTGATTACGTTGAGTGCTGGCATCAAAACACCAAAGACGTTCCAGGTTTCACCCTGCGATAGCACCTTCGTGTCACCTCCGTAAACGAGCTGCAAGAAGTAGCGAATCAAAATCGAAAGACCAATCGAAACGATCATCATCTGGGTGATGCCCAGACGGCGCTTGCGCAAAGGCCTCCAGAGCACGGCGTCTTGCGTGTATCCGAATGCTGTAACCACCGCGGTTGCGATGAGGGCCGAGAGAATGAGGTCGAGACCGAGCACCTTGTTGAACGTGAACAGTGACAGTGCACCGATGGTGACCATTTCACCGTGGGCAAAGTTGCTGAGGCCCGTGGTGCCGTAGATGAGCGAAAGACCGATGGCGGCCATGGCAAGCAAGATGCCAAAGTTCAGCCCGGCAAAAATGCGACTGAGCAGCACGTTCGTGGTCGGTGGAGGGTTGACCGGGTCGGTGCCTGGCTTAGTTTCGAGCGGGAAAAGAGCAACAACGCCGTTTACTTTGTCGATGGTCACTTCACGAACGTTTGAGAAATCTGCCTTCAGCTTGGCACCCTCGGGCAGGCTCGCTAGGTCTAGGGTGACGGTGTAGGTGCCCTTGGCCGGAACCGCAACCTCCCACTTGCCTCGAGCATTTGTGGTTGCCGAACCTTCGAAGCCTTCGCCAACCACGGTGATTACAGCGCCTTCGACCGGGTTCGCCGAACCCTGCTTGATGGCACCGCCCACCGAGAAATCTGAAGAAATGTCACTTGGTGCTGGGGTCGCTGCATAAGCGCCGGTACCGCCAAATATCAAGGTCATAAGCAGGATGACTGCCCCGAGCCATTTGGCCGGGTGGGCCTGCGCCCTATGTGTTAGCTGATTCAAGCCAACCTCCGTTGTTCGTGCGCAATGCTGCGCACCGTTGCGTTATCTATGCCGACACTACTAGAAAAATGAAAGGCAAAATGGGCCTTAACCAGAACGAAACAGAGTCGTTGCAATTGGCGTGAATGTTCGGTGAGGGCGCAAACCCGCAGTAGAGCATCCCCGCTGGCACGGGTAGAATTGGCTAAATCCGTTCCGCTGCTATTGAAGGCGCAATAATGACGCAAAATGACCCATTCGGCTTTGTCGGTTTGACCTACGACGACGTTCTTCTTCTGCCTGGTGAATCTGACGTTGTGCCGAGCGGTGTGAACACCAAGACCCGCATTTCGAAGCGCATCGAGATCAACATCCCCTTGCTTTCATCGGCCATGGACACCGTCA
>JAURIU010000085.1 GCA_030832605.1 Rhodoluna sp.
GATGTCGGCATAGCTGGCCGTTTGGCCCCATCCCAAAGCTGCAATCTGCTGCCAGACGGCCTCTTGAAAAGCGGTGCCATGTAGCTCAACCGCAAAGTCGAGCACCTTGCTTTTACCTTTGAAGTAGTCGGTCAGTTGTTTCTTGGCAATACCCAGCACCTTTGCGCGGCCGCTAGTCTCGCAAGCCGCTTCGCCCATGTTAAGAAACACCACGCGCTCGCCGCGCGCATAGACATTGATGTTGCCGACGGGGCTGTCAAAGGACACGCTCGAATCAAACTGCGGAATCTTCATTTGCCTAGGCTACCGCTGGGCGCAAAGCCTGAGCGCAGCATCCGCCAAGATGTTGATAACCCGTTACTCGCGCCAAAGGTAAAACCCCGAGCAACCAAAGTCACTCGGGGTTTCGCCAATCAATGTGCGGGGCTTAGAACAGGTTCCAGGCCTTCGAAAGTGAAGACCGAAGCGTCTGCTCAAGGTAGTCGAACTCCTTCTGACCGATGGTCAGAGGTGGAGCCAACTGAACAACGGGGTCGCCACGGTCGTCTGAGCGACAGTAGAGGCCGGCGTTGTAGAGGTCGGTCGACAGGAATCCGCGCAACAGTTTCTCAGACTCGGCGTCGTTGAAGGTTTCGCGCGTGGCCTTGTCTTTCACCAACTCGATTGCATAGAAATAGCCCTCGCCTCGAACGTCGCCAACAATCGGCAGATCCTTCAGCTTTTCAAGAGTCGACCTAAAGGCAGGCGCGTTTCGACGCACGTTGCCGACCAGGTCTTCTTCTTCGAAAATGTTTAGGTTCTCGAGAGCCACCGCACATGCAACCGGATGCCCGGCAAATGTGTATCCGTGCGGGAAGATTGCCGTGCCCTTCTTGAAAGGCTCAAACAATTTCTCACTGAGGAGCAGCGCACCTAGTGGCTGGTAGGCCGAGGTGATTCCCTTGGCGCAAACCAGCATGTCTGGTTCGAACTCATAGAGCTCTGAGGCAAACATGGTTCCGATGCGACCAAAGCCGTCGATGGTTTCATCGGCAATCAGCAGCACGTCGTACTTGTCGCAGATTTCGCGAACTCGCTTGAAGTAAGACTTAGGTGCGGTAAAGCATCCGCCTGAGTTTTGGACTGGCTCGAGAATGAAGGCCGCAACGGTGTCTGGGTCTTCAAACAGAATCATTTCTTCGACTCGGTTTGCCGCCCACATGGCGAATTCTTCTTCGGTGGCGAAGTCGTCTTGAGCGCGGTACCAGTTGGTGTTTGGCACACGGAACGTGGTTGGAACCAGCGGCTCAAACATTTTCTTCATCGCAGCAATACCGGTGAGCGAAAGGGCTCCGTGCGAGGTGCCGTGGTAGGCAGTCATGCGCGAAATCATTTTGTGCTTCAGCGGTTTGCCGGTCATCTTGAAGTATTGCTTTGCCAGCTTCCAAGCAGTTTCGTTGGCCTCGCCACCTCCGGTGGTGAAAAACACTCGGCTGAGCGACTTGGGAGCATACGAAAGCACGCGCTCCGAGAGCTCGATAGCCGGAGCGTGAAGGTTCGACCAGATTGGAAAGTAGTCGAGCTGCTTCATTTGCTTGGCGGCAGCCTCAGCAAGACGTTCACGCCCGTGACCAATGTTCACGGAAAACAGTGACGAAATTCCGTCGAAATACTTTTTGCCGTTCTGGTCCCAGAAGTAATGTCCTTCTGCCTTGGTGATGATCGGTATTGCGCTCTCGTCAAATTGACTGTGTCGGGTGAAGTGCATGAACACGTTCTGACGTGCAGCGTGTTCGAGCATCTTTACGGTTGGTTCAAGTCCAGCCTTGCGGGCGTCTTGAATTGGTGTTGGGCGTTCAGTGCTGGCTTTGGCCGGCGCCGCTGGGGTCTTACGACCCAGAACCTTTTTGAGGCTCTTGCCCAGCTTGCTTCCTCTGCTTTCCTGGATTGCCATGAAATATCACTCTTTACATTGTTTTGTTTGGCTGGAGACGCATCATCGCGTTCCCCAGTTGTAGAGCTGCTTGTGCAGTTTGAGATAGACAAAAGTTTCTGTCTCTACTACTCCGGGCAGCGTCCGGATTTTTGAATGCAGCAGTTCAATGAGTTCGTCATCGTCCTCACAAACCACCTCAACCAAAATGTCAAAACTTCCCGCGGTCAAAACCACGTAGTCAACCTCACGCATCTCGGTGAGCAGTTCAACCAACGCGCGTGAGTCACCGCTGGTTCGAATTCCGATCATCGCCTGACGGTTGAACCCCATCTGCAGCGGGTCGGTTACGGCTACAACCTGAAGCACTCCCGAGTCGGTGAGCTTTTGCACGCGCTGACGCACGGCGGCTTCGCTAAGCCCTACGGCTTTTCCGATTTCTGAATAAGAACGACGCCCGTCAATTTGCAATTGCTGAACGATGGCCTTGGCCGTGTCATCCAGGTGCACCGCTTTGGTGCGAGGCGTCTTAGTCATGCTTTCGATTCTGCCAGTGTTTTGGCAATTTTTCTGCGATTTGGTTCGATTTTTAGCGTTTCGCAACTAATTTGTGATAATTAGAGCCAATTTTGCTACGAATTCATTACTAGGATGCTTGTAGCCGAGGTTTCTATTAGGCTAAAACCACCGAGTTCGTTTGAGTGCGAACGGTCGGTAACAACTCAAAGAGGAGTAATCGCATGTCGGTTCAAGAACTAAAAAACTTCGTCAACGGTGAGAAGGTTTCGGCTTCATCTGGTGAAACCCTCGACATCATCGACCCATCGACCGGCGAGGTTTATGCCACCTCACCGAAGTCAAACGCGGCCGACATCGACGCGGCCTACAAGGTAGCCGACAAGGCTTTCGATGTCTGGGGCAA
>JAURIU010000086.1 GCA_030832605.1 Rhodoluna sp.
CGGCGGGAGCCTCACGTCGCTGGTTGGTGTGCTCACGGCGGTGATTGGCGCCAAGGCCACAGGCCAAGGATGCTATGTCGATGTGTCAATGGCCGATGCGCTGTTGGCGCATTCGGTGCGCGCAGCACTTTCGGTCGAGGGCCTGGAGCAACTGGTAATTGCAGCGCCAGATGCACATCTCGAAGAATTTGCCGCAATCATTAAGTCGGTTTCTGAGCGACTAGCCTCGCTGATACCGGTGAAGATTGTGGCTGGCGGCGAAACCCGACAAGCCTCGATTGCCAAGGCGGTGGCGGTGTGCGATGCGCTCACCGAGTGCATCCTGGTTCATGATGTTGCTCGCGCCCTTGCTCCCGTCGAACTCTTTGAGCGCGTGGCCGATGCGGTTGCACAATCGGCCGCCGGCGTCGTGCCGGTAATGCCGGTTTCTGACACCATCAAGTTGCTAAAAGACGGACTCGTTTCTGACACCGTAGATCGTAGCGTCTTGGGCGCAGCGCAAACCCCTCAGGGTTTTCCGGCTCAGGGTTTGCGGGCTGTCTATGCCAACGCCGAGGCAGAGTTCACCGACGATGCCGCTCTTTACCAAAGCGCCGGCGGCAGCGTAATTCATATTCAGGGCGACCCTGCTGCATTTAAGGTGACCACACCAGAAGATCTACGCAGGGCCGAGTCGCTCATCGAGCGCGAGTATCGAACCGGCATCGGCACCGACACCCACCGGTTCAGCAACGACCCAGAGGTTCCTCTCTTCTTAGGCACCGTCGTTTGGGAAGGTGAGCCTGGTCTCGAAGGTCATTCAGATGGCGATGCAATTAGCCACGCGATTGTTGACGCACTTCTCTCGGCCGCCAGCCTCGGCGACATCGGCTCAAACTTTGGTGTTGACCGGCCAGAGTTTGCTGGAGCAAACGGTTCGGTGTTCCTAATTGAAACCAAGCGGATGCTCGAATTAGTCGGCTATCGCATCGAAAACGTTTCCTGCCAACTGATCGGCGACCGACCTAAGGTTGCGCCAAAGCGACACCTCGTTCAGGTAGCTCTGACCGAATTGCTCGATGCTCCGGTTAGCCTGTCGGCAACCACCACCGACGGCCTTGGTTTTCTTGGAAACGCCGAAGGTGTGGCAGCGGTTGCCACCGCGATGATTAGCCGTCGCAAAGTTAGGCTTTAGCCCGTGGCACTTCAAATTTTCGATTCGAAATTGCAGAGCATCCGAGCTTTCTCGCCGCTAGAGGCTGGCAGGGTGTCACTTTACGTCTGCGGCCCTACCGTGCAATCTGCACCTCACGTTGGGCATCTGCGCAGTGCCGTTGCATTCGACCTCGTGGCGCGCTGGTTAAGGCTTGGGCATGCCCTCGATGTGCGCATGGTGCGCAATGTTACCGACATCGACGACAAGATTCTGGTGAACGCAGCCGAGCAGAGTGTCGATTGGCAGGCTCTCGCGCGTGACGTTGAAGTGGTTTTTAACCAGGTTTATGAATCGATTAACGCGAGCGTAGAGCTGCGCCCGCACGCTACCGATCACATCGCCGACATGATCGAACTGATCGAGCTTTTGATTAGTCGCGGCCATGCCTACGCGGCGACCGACGGCAGTGGAAACGTGTTTTTCGACGCCGGCTCGTGGTCGGCCTACGGTGAATTAACCAACCAGAAACCAGAGAACCTCGAGGGTGAGGCCGATGCATCGCACGGTCGCATAAACCCTCACGACTTCGCGCTTTGGAAGGCGGCAAAAGCCGACGAACCCGAATCTGCTGCTTGGCCGTCACCCTGGGGCAGCGGGCGACCCGGCTGGCACATCGAGTGTTCGGCGATGACCCGAGCGATTCTCGGCGAAGCATTCGACATTCACGGCGGCGGGCTCGATCTGCGTTTTCCGCACCACGAAAATGAACTAGCCCAATCGCGCGCAGCAGGCTTCGAGTTCGCTAATTATTGGATGCACAACGGTCTCGTCACAGTCGGCGGTCAGAAGATGTCGAAAAGCCTCGGCAACGGCGTCAGCGTGAAAGAGCTTTTTGACCAGGGCAGTGCGAACGCCATTCGCTACTGGCTCGGCTCGGCTCACTACCGCACCACCCTAGACTATTCGCCAGAAAACATCGCCGATGCGGTCGGCGCGATGTCGCGCATCCAGAATTTTGTTAAGCGCGCTTCGGCAAAGTCTTCGACTTCGCAAAAATTCAACGCGGATGCTCTGCCGCAGCCATTCGTCGACGCGATGAACAACGACTTCGGTTTGCCGGCGGCTCTCGCAGCGCTTCACGACAGTGTGCGTGCCGGCAACGCGGCTTTGGATGCCGGTGGCGACCCTGCGGAGCAGCTTGCATCGGTTCTCTCCATGCTCGAAGTGCTTGGACTCACCGTCGATGAAGCGGTCGAGGTCGACGAAGAGTTGGCTGCTCGGGTAGGCTCACTCATTGAACAACGTCGCGCTGCTCGCGACAATAAAGACTTCGCTTTGGCAGATCAGATCAGAGACGAATTGCAACAGATGGGTGTCACCATCGAAGACACACCAACTCAAACGACATGGAGTTTAAATGGCTAAGCCAGGGCGCCCAGGCGCATCGAAGAAAAAGGGCGGCCGAGCAGGCACCGGCGGTAACGGGCGCCAGGCACTAGAGGGCAAGGGCCCAACGCCAAAAGCCGAAGACCGCAAGGGTCACAAGGCCTTTCGCGACAAGAATGCTGCCGCCAGACGCGCTACGTCTAGCGCTGCCGTAAGCACCGGTCGCAAGGGCGAGTTTCTTGCCCCTGCTGCAAAGACTGCCGGAACCGCAGGCGCAAGCCGCAATAACGGTCAGCGCGTAGCCAAGGCTGCC
>JAURIU010000087.1 GCA_030832605.1 Rhodoluna sp.
CGAAGTTCTTTAGGAACTTCGAGAGCACGCGCATAATCGGAGCCATGCGGCGGTATTGCTTGCCACGGGTTGGAAGTTTGAACCAAGACTTGGCAACACCGATGGTTCTGATCGTGGTGTAGCGAAGCATTCCGTATTCGCCGTTGCGGCGACCGATTCCAGAAGACTTCATGCCACCCATTGGCGAACCCATTGAGGCGAACGATGCTCGGTAGCCCTCGTTGACGTTCACGCTGCCGGCATTGAGGCGTGAGGCAACCTTGATGGCCTCGCGCTCTGGGCCAACCACGCTGGCGTTGAGGCCAAATTCGGTGTCGTTCGCCTTGGCAATCGCATCTTCGATGTCGTCAAAACCTTCAACGGCGATGACCGGACCGAAGGCTTCGTTGCGAAACAGGCGAGCAGACTCGTCGAGGTTGGTGATCACGGTCGGTCTAAAGAAGAACGGGCCGAGCTCTGGTGCGCCGGTACCGCCTGTGAGCACGTTTGCGCCGTGATCTTTCGCGTCTTCGATGATCGAGCTGACTCGGTCGAACTGTGCCTTAGAGGTGAGGGTTCCTAGGTCGGTATCGAACTCGCCGGTCTTACCCAGGGTTAGCGATGCGGTGCGCTCGACAACTTCGGCGATGTAGCGCTCGCGGATGCTGTTGTGCACGTAGACGCGCTCGGTTGAGACACATAGCTGACCGGCTGAACCGAAAGCCGCGGCCAAGGTCAGCTCGGCTGCCGTGGCGGGGTTTGCGCCTTCGAGCACAATCATCGGGTTCTTGCCACCGAGTTCGAGCGAATAGCCGATGAGGCGGCGCGAAGCACGCTCGGCCACGGCACGACCGGTGTTGGTTGAGCCGGTGAAAGCCACGTAGTCGACATTGTCGGTGATCGCGTTACCAACGGTCGCGCCGTCACCAATGACGATGGTCCAGACATCCTCTGGAAGCCCGGCTTCGATAGCCATGAGGCGGCAGAAGAGCACCGATAGCGGGGTTTGGTTGTCGGCCTTCTGAATCACAACATTGCCGGCAGCCAGGGCTGGCAAAACATCGAGGGCGGTAAGTGCCATCGGGTAGTTCCACGGTGTGATGATGCCAACCACGCCAATCGGGTCGTGCTCGACCCAGGTGCGAGTAACTACCGGGACACCGCCGCCGGTCTTTTTGCGAGCCATGAACTTAGCCGCGTGCTTGCCGTAGTAGCGGGCAGGAGCTGTGGTGCCGGCGAATTCTTCGAAGGCGTGAGCGCGAGACTTGCCGGTCTCGAGCTGAAGCACGTCGAGTAGTTTGTCTTGGTTCTCGAGCATCACATCGTGAACTCGCGAGATGATGGCGGCACGTTCGCGAACATCGGTGGCTGCCCACGCGGCAGCGTGGTCGCGCAGGCGATCGATCGCGGCAACAACGGTCTCGGCCGACTGCTGAGGCACATCGGTGATGCGCTTGCCGTTGGCAGGGTTGATTAGTGGAACAGTTGCTTCGGTCGCAGAAAAGTGCGAGAGCAGAGCTGGGATGCTGGTGTCGATCACAGGCTTAGTTTAAGTCTGCGACCAGACAATCCGAGCTGGTCTGCGGCAATCTTTTCGGCAATGCTCAGAATCGCTTCGGCGGCCAAATCTTGTGGGTGTTCGAGAACCACGGGCGAACCCGCATCCGAGCCCTCTCGAAGTGCCATCGAAATTGGTACCTGACCGAGCACCTCGACGGGGGAGCCGCTCAATTTAGTGAGCCTCGAGGCCACCAGTTCACCGCCTCCTGCGCCAAACAGGTCAAGACGCGTGCCGTCACTCTGCTCGAGCCAAGCCATGTTCTCGATCACGCCAAACACGCTCTGCCCGGTCTGCAGACCAACTGCTCCCGAACGCTCGGCAACGTCGGCTGCAGCCACCTGCGGAGTAGTCACAACAACGGTCTTTGAGGTCGGTAGCAACTGCCCGAGGCTAATCGCAATGTCACCCGTGCCAGGCGGCAGGTCGACCAGCAAGAAATCGAGGTCGCCCCAGTAAACATCTACTAAAAACTGCTCTACCGCTCGGTGCAGCATAGGCCCGCGCCAAGCAACCGGCTTGTTTTCGTCGATGAACATACCGATCGAAATAACCTTCACGCCAAAAGCCACCGGCGGCAAAATCATCTCGTCGAGACGCGTCGGCTTGTCGGTGAGCCCCAATTGAGCGGGGATGCTGAAGCCGAAGATGTCGGCATCGACAAGCCCAACACGCAAACCCTTCGCCGCAAGCGCCACCGCTAGGTTCGCGGTCAGGCTGCTTTTGCCTACGCCGCCCTTACCCGACCCGATGAGAAAAACGCGGGTGAGGGTATCGGCACCAAACGGGTTGGTGCGCAACGCGCGACCCCCGAGCAACTTGGCCTTGAGTTCGCCACGCTCATCGGCGGTCATCACGGTCATGTTCACTGCGAAGTTCGCAGAAACCGTCGCGAGCGCCTGCTCGACGTCGGTGCGAATGCGCTCGGCTGCAGGGCAGCCGACCACGGTCAACTTGATTTCAACGCCGAGCGCTGCGTCAGCATCCGCGTTAGCAACCTCGTCGTCGAACGGCGTGATTTTGCCAAC
The DNA here is from genome assembly GCA_030832605.1 of Rhodoluna sp. Lineage (GTDB taxonomy): Bacteria > Actinomycetota > Actinomycetes > Actinomycetales > Microbacteriaceae > Rhodoluna. The sequence goes on from JAURIU010000087.1 coordinate 2,566, forward strand.
CATTCCCAGTTCGGTGATTGGGCGTCGAAGCTCGGGGTCAATAACCTTGGCCAACGCCGCGAAAACACTCTCGCGACTCGTCATTTGCGTGGCGACGAGCCCTTCTCGTGCTTGCCAGGCTTTTCGCCCTCGCGCAGCTCGACCAGCAGTTCGCGCAGTTCCGCCGGCTCGGTGCAGTAGCCGAACACGCCGTGCTCCACGCGCGCGCGCAGCGCATCGACGACCGGCGCAGGCACGCGGAAATCCATGTCAGCCGTCCA
>JAURIU010000088.1 GCA_030832605.1 Rhodoluna sp.
ACTCAAGCCATCACGGCGCTATTCGAATCCGATGACGTTTTTGTCGACGAAGACGAAGACGCCTGGGTGTTGAGAGTTTCGCTCGAGCTAGATCAAACCTCGGCGGCTGCCCTAAAGCTTGCCTTCGAGGCGGGGTCTAGTGCTGGGCTTGCGCCGATCGCTGCTTTTCGCTAATCCGCGAGTGATTGCGGCTGGCAAAGTATGAGCCGACGATCACCAACGGAAAGCCAACCAGCATTCCCAAGGTGATCGGCTCGCCAGCGAACGCGATGCCGAGCGCGAATGCAACTGCGGTGTTCACGTAGGTGATGAGCGAGGCGCGACTCAACGCGATCTCGCGCATCAGTTCAAAGAACACCACGAACGCAATGGCCGAGCACACTACGCCGAGCACGAGTAGCGACATCCACGATTCAATTTTGGGTGTCGTTACTCCCTCGGCGAGTGGGTTCATGAGGGCTGGAACCGCGTAAATCACCGCGGTGAAGAGCATCGACACCGCGATCACTCCCATGGTGTCAACGTTCGGGGCGTTCTTGGTGGTGATGGCCGGGGCAAACGCATAGCCGACCGCGGCGAGCAGCACCGCGCCAACCCAAACCAGTTCGAGGTCTTGGGTGAGCACGTCGATGCCGACGAGCGCGATGATGCCGGTGAACCCAATCACCAGACCGAGTATGTTCTTCGGATGCGCCACCGAACGATCACCGAGGTAGTAATAGGTCACTGCCAAAGACACGAACGGCACCGTCGCAATGAGTAGCCCGACGAGCCCGCTGTCGATGTGCCCGTCTTCGGCATGCGTGATTAGCCACCAAGGGCCAACCATTTCGAACAACGCAAACGCAAGCACGGGCTTCCATGCTTTTAGAGCGGGGATGAACGCCTTCGCGCGAATCGCAAGAGGCACCAAAACGGCTGCACCGATAACAACTCGGGCCAAAATGATGAACTCTGGGCTGAAGTCGGTGACGGCCACCTTGATGAAAAAGTAAGGGATTCCCCAGGCGATACCGGCGATTAAAAAGAGGAACAGACCTTTGCGAGACATAGTGCCCAGCCTATGTCATTCGTAGTCAAACAAAGTTGGGTAAAGCCCGCGCGATTGTTAGGCTGAGAGGGTACGAGGAGGTACGAAATGCGCCCACTAGCGCGTGTCATTTTTGACGAAGCTCACCGCCAGGCGTGGTCCACAAGGCCCGAAATTGCGAAGAGTATCAACCCGACGAATGCAAACGATGCGGGTTATGTAACTGCTGCCACCGACCTGAGCGACTCAGGGTTCACGGTTGGCGTTCACGAAACCGGTGCGATCACCGCGGCCACCCTGAGCGATGCCGACGTTTTCGTCGTGCTGCACGGCTCAGACGACGCCTGGGAATCGACCACCAAGACCGGCGACCCTAAATACTCGGATGCTGAAATCGACGCACTCGTCGAATTCGTGCAGGCCGGCGGTGGCCTCATTTTGTTCGGCGAAACCGAGGCCAAGAAGTATGGCAACTCGGTCGCCGAAATCGCCGCCCGATTCGGACTCGAACTACAAAACACCACTGCTCAAGATCCAGAAAACTGCTACCGCGAGGTGGCCGCTTGGGTTATGGCCGACCTAGCCAAGCCGGTCGGTTTCGACATCACCGGTGGCGCTCGTCAAGCCTGCTTCTACCGCACCGGAACCATCTCGGTACGCCCAGAGGCAGCCGCTCGCACTCACGTTTTGGCTCGCACCTCTGCAGTTGCCAGCCCGGCCAACGCGCCGGTCATGGTTGCCCAAACCTACGGTGCCGGTCGAGTGATTCTGGTGGCCGACAGCGACATCTTCGGCGACGACTCGATTCGCGACCACAGCCACCGCGGACTTTGGCGCAACCTGGTTACCTGGGCTGCCGCAACCGGAGGTGCGAGCGCGGGCCGCACCGAAAGCTGGACCAAGAGCGACCCGCACTGGCTAGCGCTCGCCGCCGCATGTGAGGCCATTCGCCCGCTTCAGGCGAAAGACGGTTCGTTGGCCAAAGCCGACGACGCTGAGCAGCCTTCGGCCGAAGCGATGGCCGAGGCGACAGCGCACGTGGGTGCCATGAAGGCGAGCATCCGCGCTTTGATGCCTCGATTCGAACACCAGCGCGACCACCTCGAAGCCACCATCGTCGACCTCGAAAAGTGGGTTGCTGGCGGTTTCGGCGTGCCAGACTTTCTCGACTCGCTCGTGCTGTTCAGGCCAGACTTGCACCGCATCGACGGCATCGAAAACCTCGTGGTCTTCGCGATGTACACCCAAAACGGCAATCTCGATCGCAACTTCGAAGCCGTCATCACCCGCACCGTTTGGCCAAACTGGGTCGCCGACCTCGAGGCCAACAAGTATGACAACCCGGCGTTCGTGCCAATCGAGTTCGTTGACTTCACCGCCGGCTACGACACCAACTCCGCGGTGCTGTTTCCCGAGACCGTGGCAACCCGCGAGCTAGCCAAGTTTCACTGGGGCGGCATCTTCTGCGACCGTGAGGCGGCTCGTTTTAGAAGTATCACCGGCGCAGCATCCGAGTTATTGAAACTTGCCATGCCGGCCGAGCTCGAGTTGATGCTCGCCGACCAGCGCCTCACTCAAGAGACGTTCGTGCTGTGGGACCTCGTGCACGACCGCGCGCACAGCCACGGCGACCTGCCGTTTGACCCGTTCATGATCAAGCAGCGGATGCCCTTCTGGATGTATGCGCTCGAAGAACTGCGCTGCGACCTCACCGCCTATCGCGAGACGGTGGCTCTTGAAGCCGACGGCGTTTACCTCGCCCGATTCGTTCGTTTGGCAGTGTTGTT
>JAURIU010000089.1 GCA_030832605.1 Rhodoluna sp.
CACAGCCCATGCGGGCCAGCTGGACACACATGGATTGGAAGCGGCTCTTGCCACCTTCGAGAAAGCGCTCCTGACCCGTGGCGATTTCATTGCGCAATTCCGAATCCGTGGCCTGAGAGAGCCGCGCATCCGCCCAATGCACCAGCCGCCAAGGCGAGGGTAATGACCGCGGCGAAACCGCGAAGCATCCGTGTGTTCTTTATCTGCACTTGCGTGCCCTTTCTCTAGTGAAAATGGGCACGGGTTGAGGTCCTCCCTGCGCTGGCATTACCCAGATCAGGTTTGACGGTCGACAACTTGGTAGTTGTCCTCTCAGCCCGGTAACACCGAACTCCCGTGTATTTATAGGCTAACCCAAGAAGGCGGATGCTCCTAGCGAGCAACCCGCAAACTGCGAGCTGCGACTAGTGGCCTGCGGCCGCCATCGCCGCTTGCTCTTCGGCCTTCTCTTCTGACGCCGACTTGGTGCGAAGTGGAATCGCCTTGACGAACCACGACAGCAAGAAGGCCACGGCAACCACGGCCGCTGCGGCATAGAACACCTGAAGCGCCGAGTTCGAAAAGCCAACCAAGAACGGCTTGGCCAGTGCTGGGTCTAGACCGGTCAAGAACGACGAGTCGGTGTTGAGTTTTTCGCCGAGCGCGTCGGTGCCGGCAGCGTCTTTCATCGATTCGAGAAACTTGACGTTCGGGTCATCCGCGCCGATTTTGCCCGACATTACATCGGCCAGAACGCGGTCTTTGGCAGCCATGAATTCGGTCTGGTTCGCCTTGAACGCCTCGGCAATTTTGTCGGGAAGGCTGTTGAACAAAATCGAGATGAAGATGGCTACACCGAGGGTTCCACCCATCTGTCTAAAGAAGGTCGAAGACGAGGTGGCCACGCCAATGTCGCTTGCCGATACCGCGTTTTGAGCCACCAGGGTGAGGGTTTGCATCAACTGGCCGAGGCCCATACCGATGACCACCATGACCATCGAAACCTGCCACAACGGCTGGTCATACGTATAGGTGAAGGCACCCAGGTAACCGGCGGTCAAAAACGCGGTGCCCGAAACCAAGAAGCCCTTGTACTTGCCGGTGCGCGAGGTTACCTGACCGCTGACGATCGAGGCGATCATCATTCCAGCCACCATCGGAAGCATCAATAGACCGGCTTCGGTTGGGTTCGCACCGTTCACGATCTGTAGCACCAGTGGAAGAGTCATCATTCCACCGAACATTCCGACACCTACGATTACACCCACGATGGTCACCATGGTGAAGGTGCTCGACTTGAAGAGTTTGAGCGGCAAAATGGCTTCGTCGCCGGCAGCTCGTTCGGCAAGAATGAACCACACAATGCCGATGGCTCCGGTTAGATACATGCCGATCGAAAGTGGGCTGGTCCAGCCCCACTCGCGGCCGTTTTCGGCAACCAAAAGCAGTGGCACAACCGCAAGCACAATGGTGGTCGCACCCCACCAGTCGATGCGGTGGTTAACGGGTGTGTGCGGCACGTGCAAAAAGCGCCAAACCAGGTAGAGCGCGATTGCGCCAACCGGAATGTTGATCAAGAACACCCAGCGCCAGCCGGTGATCCACAGAATCTCGTCGGTGCCTGCGAACAGACCGCCAACAACCGGCCCGAGCACGCTCGAAGATGCAAAAACAGCGAGGATGTAGCCCTGGTAGCGAGCACGTTCGCGAGGCGAAACGATGTCGCTCAACACTGTGATGGCAAGGGCGAACAGGCCACCAGCGCCGAGACCCTGGAAGGCGCGGGCACCGGCAAGCTGAAGCATGTCGCCGGCGAAGCCACAGGCTACCGAACCGACGATGAAAATCGAGATGGCACTCAAGAACATGCGGCGACGGCCGAAAATGTCGCCGAGCTTGCCATAGATCGGTGTGGCAACCGTTGAGGTGATTAGGTAGGCGGTGGTGGTCCACGCCTGAAGTTCGAGACCCTTTAGGTCGTCTGCGATGGTACGCATTGCCGATCCGACCACGCTCTGGTCTAGAGCCGAGAGAAACATACCGGCCATCAGGCCGATGAGAATCAAAACAATTTCTTTGTGCGACAGGGCACCGCCCTCGCTTGCCACGCGCTCTGCTGCAGCCTTTCCCGAGCTCTTCTTTGCTTCGTTCGCAGTTGCGGCAACTTTGCCAGATTGTTTAGCCATGGCTTCTTCTCTCGTTTGCGTAGGCTTTTGGTGATGCCTACTAATTCTTCAGAACGCAACGCCCGATCGGGGCGTGGGGTTCGATTTGGGCTGGGGTTCAGGCGTTTTATCGCGCTCGCGGCAGCCTTTACGATTGTAGTCCCGTTGCTGAGCGGCGGTGCATCCGGGCCAGCTAAAGCCGAAACTCTGTGCCTGTTCGAGCCCTGTTTCGAGGCCGACGACTATTCGATCGACGAGGCCGCATCGCTGTGGGTGGTGGCCAACAAGCAGCGCCCGCTCGACCCAATCACGTTCGTGCCAAAAAACCTGGTGCAGCCGGCGTTCGCCAACCCGAGCCGCAGCAACCCCTATCGCCTCAGAGTCGCCAAACCGGCAGCGGATGCACTGGTGAAGATGACCGCGGCGATGCGCAAAGCGGGCTTCGGTGACCTCTTTATTCAGAGCGCTTACCGCAGCTACGACTATCAGCGCAGCGTGCACTCTGGTGCGGTTTCGCGCCTTGGCTTGCGTGCGGGTGAAGCGCTCGCCGCGAGACCTGGCCACAGTGAGCACCAGACCGGTCTCGCCATCGACGTTGGCGCGGTTGGGCAG
>JAURIU010000008.1 GCA_030832605.1 Rhodoluna sp.
CACGCCGAACACTAGCCCGACGAGCAGGCCGATGCAGAAGGCTGCGATGGTCATGCCTTCTTGAACGCGCCGACCTGATTGAACAGGTTCACGACTACGCCCACCACGTTCTGGACGGTCGGCCACAGTGAGTTGACCGAGTCGTCGTCGAATACCGCGCTTATGGCTTTGGCAATCAGCGGAGCAATCGAGAGAACCACGAGCTTGTCGAACTGCTTATCTGGGCCAACCGGAAGGGTGTTGGTAACAACTACCGCGTCAACGGCTTCGCTTGAAAGGCGCTCAACCGCTGGGTCAGAGAAGATGGCGTGGGTTGCTGCCACGATCACTCGAGCTGCGCCATTCTTTTTGAGAGCTGCGGCGGCTGCCACGATGGTGCCGGCGGTGTCGATCATGTCGTCAACCAGCAAACAGGTGCGGCCTTCCACGTCACCGACGAGTTCGTGCGCGGTGACCTGGTTCGGAACATCCGGGTCGCGACGTTTGTGAACAATCGCTAGAGGTGCGCCGAGACGATCGGCCCAAATGTCGGCAACTCGAACGCGGCCCGAGTCCGGCGAAACAACGGTTAGTGGCTCGTTACCCCAATTGGCGGCAACATAATCGCAAAGCATTGGCAGAGCCCAAAGGTGGTCGACAGGGCCGTCGAAAAAACCCTGAATCTGAGGTGTGTGAAGGTCGACCGAAATGAGGCGATTTGCACCAGCGGCCTTGTAAAGGTCGGTGACCAAGCGGGCCGAGATTGGCTCGCGACCCTTGTGCTTCTTGTCTTGACGGGCGTAAGGAAAAAATGGTGAGACAACGGTGATTCGCTTTGCCGAGGCACGCTTTAGGGCATCGACCATAAGCAGCTGCTCCATTAGCCAGTGGTTGACCGGTGCAGGGTGAGCTTGAATCACGAAGGCGTCGACACCGCGAACACTCTCTTCGAAACGAACAAAGGTTTCGCCGCTGGCAAAGTCGTAAGCGGTGGTTGGAACCAGTTCGGTTCCAAGAAGTTCAGCAATCTCGAGCGCTAGACCCTGGTGAGCGCGGCCACTAAGTAGTGCGAGTCTTTTTCGACCGGTGATTGTGATTTCGCTCAACTTATTGGCTCCCGTTTTGTTATTTCTGGTTTTTTGCTGACTCGGCAGCCGCGGCTGCTTTTGAACCAGGACGTTTGTCGAGAACCCAATCGGCAATGTTGCGTTGCGGGGCCACGTTCATTGCGAGCGCACCCGGCTCTACATCTTTGCGTACTGCAGTTCCCGCAGCCGTATAGGCTCCATCACCAATAGTAATAGGGGCGACGAAGACATTATGCGACCCGGTTTTCACGTGCGAACCGATGATGCTGCGATGTTTTTCTACGCCGTCGTAATTAGCGAAAATCGTTCCGGCACCGATGTTCGAATGCTCACCAATCTCGGCGTCGCCAACATAAGAAAGGTGCGGAATCTTGCTTCCAGCACCGATTTTTGCATTCTTGGTTTCGACGAATGTGCCAATTTTGCCGCCGGCACCTATTTCTGTTCCCGGGCGAAGGTAGGCAAATGGGCCAACGCTGGCATCGTCACCGATGATCGACGAATTGACGTGCGACTTCACCACGGATGCTCGCGCACCAACCTGAGCGTCAACCAAAACTACTTCTGGCCCAATGCTCGCGCCTTCGGCAACCGTGGTCATGCCGTGCAGCATGGTGCCCGGCAGCAGTGTTACGTCTTGACCAAGTGAAACGGTTACGTCGATCCAGGTAGAGGCCGGGTCGAGAATCGTCACCCCCGCCATCATCCACGCTTCACATATGCGCCAGTTAAGTTCGGCGCTCACTTCGGCAAGCTGAACTCGGTCGTTGATGCCGGCAACCTGCCAGTTGTCTTCGACTGCGAGTGCCTGAACCTTGTGGCCCGCTTGTAAGGCAACCGAAACAACGTCGGTTAGGTACTTTTCGCCCTGCGCGTTCGCGGCACCAACATGGCCAAGTGCAGAACGCAAAACGGTCGAATCGAAAACATAAACGCCGGCATTCACTTCGGCTATCTCGAGCTGAGCTTCGGTGGCATCTTTGTGCTCGACGATGGTCTGCAATTCGTCATCTTCGCTGCGAACAATACGCCCGTATCCGGTTGGGTCGTCGGCGATGCTCGAGAGAACCGAGACCGCGTATCCGCCATCAAGGTGGGCTTCGATTAGCGCCTCGAGGGTTGAAACCTCGAGTAGCGGCACGTCACCGCTGGTAACCACAACTGCCCCGTTGAAATCGCTCGGTAGAGCATCCAAGCCGCATTCGACAGCTCGGCCGGTGCCAGGCTGGTGGTCTTGCTCGGCCCATTTTGCGTTTGGGTAGAAAGTTTCGATGTAAGCAGCGATTTGGTCGCGTTCGTGGCGAATAATCGGCACAACATGAGCTGCACCTAGAGCATTTGCGGTTGAGAGAACGTGGCCAAGCATCGGAAGGCCGGCGATTTCGTGCATAACTTTAGGTTTGCCCGACTTCATTCGAGTTCCTTCACCGGCAGCCAGAACGATCACAGCCAAGTGCTTCTCGGTCATCGCTCTCCTACTCTCGGTTGGATTGCTGGCCCACCAGGACTCGAACCTAGACAAACGCCTCCAAAGGGCGTGGTGCTGCCATTACACCATGGGCCAACGTCGACGACTTTGAAAGTCTCCAACGCTATAAGTCTGCCAGATTTAGCTGAGCAACTCGGATGTTTCTAGCCACTCAATCTCTAAAGATTCGCGTTTTTCGTTCAAATCGCTCTGGCGTTCAACCAATTTTGCCAAGCCGTCGTAATCGCTCTGGTCGTGAACCGCCATATCGGCGTGTAATGCGGCTTCTTCGGCGCTGAGCTTTTCGAGCGCGCGTTCGATGCGGGCCAGGTTCTTCTCGGCGTCGCGCAACGCTGCACCACTGAGCTTGGCGGGTGCGGGTGAATCGTTCGCGGCGGGTTCGGCAACAGCATCCGCGTTGCTATCTGCGTTGGTCGGGTGGTTCTTTGCGCCACCGCCCAAGCTAGCCGCGCGCAGAGCGAGGTATTGGTCTACTCCCCCGGTCAGGTGGCGCAGTCGCAGGTCGCCCATGAGTGCGTATTGGTCGTCGGTCACACGCTCGAGCAGGTAGCGGTCGTGGCTGACCACGATTAGCGTGCCCGGCCAGCCATCGAGCAGGTCTTCCATGGCGGCGAGAATGTCGGTGTCGAGGTCGTTGGTTGGTTCGTCGAGAATCAGCACGTTGGGCTCACCAAAAAGTAGGCGCAAGAATTGCAACTTGCGGCGCTGACCACCCGAAAGGTCTTCGATCGGGGTTTGCAATTGCGCCTGGCTGAAGCCAAGTTGCTCAACAAGTTGGCTCACGCTGACTTCTTTTTTGTCGACGTTGAACGAGGTTTTTTCGCGGGCGAGCAGTTGAAAAATTCGCTCGCCGTGAAACTCGTCGAGTTCGCGCACGTCTTGGCTCAAGATCGCGATCTTGACGGTCTTACCTAGCTTCACGCGCCCCTTGGTTGGGCTCAACTCACCCTGAATCAGTCGCAGCAGCGTGGTTTTGCCGGCACCGTTCACGCCGACCAGGCCAACACGATCGCCAGGGCCCAAACGCCAGGTGACATCGTGCAGCAGCTCGAGTCCGTCGATCGAGTAGCTCAGGTTTTCGACATCGATCACGTCTTTGCCGAGTCTCGCGGTGGCCAGCTTCGACAAGGCAACCCGGTCACGCGGGGCGGGCTCGTTCGCTATAAGTTCGGCGGCAGCATCCATGCGAAATTTCGGCTTGGTTGTGCGGGCAGGGGCACCACGCCCAAGCCAAGCCAACTCTTTGCGCAGCGTGTTCTGGCGGCGCGATTCACTCGCCGCAGCACTTCGCGAACGCTCGTTTCGCTGCAAAATGTAGGCGGCGTAACCGCCCTCGAACGGCTCGATTTGTCCGCCGTAAACCTCCCAGGTGTAGTTGCAAACCGCGTCTAGAAACCAGCGATCGTGAGTCACAACGACGAGACCACCGGCAGTTTTGCTCCAGCGGTCATTGAGGTGCTTGGCGAGCCAGGCTACGCCTTCGACATCGAGGTGGTTGGTAGGTTCATCGAGCATCACGATGTCGAGGTCTTGCACCAGAAGCGCGGCTAGGGCCACACGACGACGCTGGCCACCGCTTAGCTCATCGACCAGCTGATTCCAGTCGAGGTCGTTGAGTAGGCCAGAAATCACATCGCGGACGCGTGCGTCACCGGCCCAAACGTGCTCGGGTGTGTGACCAACAACTGCAGCACCAATCGTGAGCGAGCCGTCGAGCACATCACCTTGGTCGAGTAACCCGATTCGAATGCCGCCGCGATGAGTGACACGACCCGAGTCGACTTCTAGGCGTTTTGCCAGAACCTTGAGCAGCGTTGATTTGCCATCGCCGTTCGCGCCAACTACGCCAATTCGGTCGCCCTCGTTGATGCCGATGGTTACGCCGCTGAAAACCTCTTTGGTCGGAAAAGCGAGCCTGATATCTTCACCGCCTAGCAAGTGGGCCAAGTCGTTATTCGCTCTCTAGTTGTGCACCGAGCGGGCTGGTGCTGGTGGCGAATGAGTCGAAGTTCGCCTCGCGAAGTTTTGCGACGAGTTCGGTCGCCGCCTGCTCACTGGCAACCAGTGCCGCAACCGTTGGGCCCGACCCCGAAACAAATGCTCGAAGCGCGCCATACTTTTCGGCGGTCGCCAGGGTGAGTTCAAGCTCGGGCTGAAGTGCAAGCGCCGCCGGCTCTAGATCGTTGTGAATCAACTTGGCGATTTGCTCGATGTTGCCTTCGGCAAGAGCCGCAATAAGTGCGCTCGGATGCTCGGGCGACCCGACCTCGTGTGGGTCAACCCCCGCCTGCTCACGTTGCCGGTCGAGCTCGGCATAAACCTTTGGCGTGCTCAAGCCGGTGCGGCTCGAGATCATCACAAAGTGAAGTTCGGCACCCAGCGCCAGTCGCTCGAGGCGATCACCGCGACCAAGCCCGAGCGCAGTGCCGCCATGCATACAAAACGGCACATCGGCACCGAGGCGACGTGACTGAAACTGCAGAGCTTCGATAGACAGGTCTAACCCAAACTTTTCGGCAGCGGCCAAGAACGCTGCGGCAGCATCGGCACTGCCACCGGCCATTCCACCGGCAACGGGAATCTGCTTTGAAATTTTTATGTCGAGCGCACGAGGGGTATCGAGGGCAGCCAGCTCGGCGGCCAAGAGGCTTGCTTTGACCACGAGGTTCGATTCATCGGTTGGCACAAGCTCGAGTTGCTCAGCTGCGATGGTGCCAGCCACCGCGATGCTCCAGGCCGCATCCTTCGAGCGTGACACTGTTACGCGTTCGCGAAGGTTCAGTGCTTGATAAATACTCACGACGTCGTGGTAGCCGTCGAAATCAAGCGCACCAACGCCAAAGTGCAGATTAACTTTGCCAGGGGCTGAGGCAATCACTGTGCGCACGCTAACCACCGAACCTTGCCACGAGCTCGGCTCGACGAGCATCCCAGTAATTTTTCCAAAAACTCAACTGCTCTTGGGTTTGGCATAGATCGTGCAAAACAAGGAGCGTGCATAAGTCGGCATTCTCAGCCTCGATCGAGATGGTCACACGCGTTGCATCGTCGAAAGAAAGGGCCACGCGCGACTCTTTGCGTACCAACATGCGCGGATGCTCAGCCGCAGGCCATTGAGCCAAATCACCAAGCGCGGCGAATATGCGGGCAGCCGAAGCGTTGAGCGAAAGCTCGAAATCGAGCATGAGAATGTGACGGTTGCGGCCAACCGGCTCTGATTGCGCGGAGTGCCTACCCACGAGCCCTCGCAATCGAAACAAACTGCTCGATGGTGAGTTCTTCGCCACGGGCTTGCGGTGAGATTCCAGCGGCAACCAGCGCGACCTCGGCCTCTGCAGGTGAACCAGCCCAACTGGCCAGCGACTGGCGCATGGTCTTGCGGCGCTGACCAAAAGCTGCGTCGATCACTGCAAAGGTAGATTCGCGCAGAGCCTCGGAGTCGATTGGGGTGGCGTGTCGCTCGAAATAGACCAGCGCCGAATCAACATTTGGAACCGGCCAAAAAATGGTTCGGCCAACATTACCGGCCAGAGCGGCCGAGCCATACCAAGCGAGCTTTGCGCTCGGCGCGCCATAAACCTTCGAGCCTGGCTTGGCAGCGAGTCGGTGAGCGACCTCGGCCTGCACCAAGACCAGCCCCTTGTTGATTGAGCCGAAGCGCTCTATGAAATTCAGCAGCACCGGCACCGAAATGTTGTATGGCAAGTTAGCCACCAGCGCATCTGGTGCTTTTGGAAGTTCGGTGATGGTCATCGCATCGTGCGTGACCAGCTTGAAGTTCTTGCCGGGTGCGCGTTTGGCGATGGTCTGCTCAAGGGCCGCGGCCATCTTGGCATCGATCTCGACCGAGATCACCGAGTCGGCAACCTCGAGCAACCCTAGAGTGAGCGAGCCGAGGCCTGGGCCAATTTCAACAACGCACTCGTTACCGGTGAGTTTGGCAGCTGCCACAATGCGGCGAATGGTGTTTGGGTCGGTGACAAAGTTTTGGCCAAGCTTTTTCGTCGGCACCACTCCGAGGCGGTCGGCCAATTCACGGATGTCGCTACCGCCAAGCAACTCGACCACTAGAGACCCTCGCTCCATGATCCATAGACGCGCACGGTGTTTTCGGCAAGCGCGCCCGCCATTTCGTTCTCATCTAGCCCACGCAGTTCGGCCATTTTGCGCACTGTGATCGGCACTAGGTATGAGGCGTTCGGACGTCCGCGATAAGGCTCCGGGGTTAAAAACGGTGCATCGGTCTCGACCAACAGCAGCTCTTTCGGCGCCCACTCTAGGCAATCACGCAAATGTTGGTTTCGTTTGATGGTGATGTTGCCGGCAAAGCTCATGTACCAACCCTGATTGGCACATTTTTTGGCAAAATCAAGGTCACCCGAATAGCAGTGCATGACGACTCGCTCTGGCGCACCAACCCGAAGCAGAGTTTCATAAACTTCGTCGTGCGCCTCACGGTCGTGAATCATCAAAGCGATGTTGTTTTCTTTGGCAATTCGAACGTGCTCTTCGAAAGAAAGTTGCTGAAGACCGAGTGATTCGTCGCCCTCGGTTCGATAAAAGTCCAAACCAGTTTCGCCAATGGCTCGCACCCGGGGTTGAGTGGCGAGCAACTCTATTTCGGCGATGGCTTCTCGAAGAGCATCCTCGTTTTCATATAGCGGCGCTTCGTTCGGGTGCAGGGCGACAGCCGCCAGAACGCGCGGTTCGCGGGCCGCCAAGTTCGCCGACCAGATTGAAGATTCGAGGGTCACGCCAACCTGAACCACGCCCAAAATGCCGGCGCTGTTGGCCAGGTCTAATTGCTCGGATGCGCTGAGCGGATGCTCACCGTCGGCGAAATCGAAATGCGTGTGATTGTCATAGGTGCCGACTTCGAGTGGTTCGGGAAGCGGCGGGTAACGAAGGTCGCGCGGATTGCTCTCACCCTTGTCTCGGCGAGTGCGAAACGGAGCGTCTTCGCTCATTATTTGCCTTCGACGTCGGTTTCGATGCGTGGAAAGAGAATGTCGAGGTCGCCCACTTTTGTGCCGGCCGGTAGCTGACCCCAGCGACCCGAGTCGGCAAGCGGCTGATCGGCAAGGTCGCCGATTTTGCCTTCGGTGAGTGCGGCCCAAAGTTTTGCGGTGGCTTTTGGCATAACCGGGGCGAGTGCGATGCTGAGCACGCGAAGCCCCTCAGCCGTGGTGTAGAGCACCGAGGCTAGACGATCGCGGTTTGCCTCGTCTTTGGCGAGCACCCAAGGCTCTGACACGGTGATGTAGTTGTTCAGTTCGTCGACCAGAGTCCACACGCTGCCGATTGCTTCGTGAATGGCGATTTCGTCAATGGCGGCATCGGCGGTTGCAACAGCCTTTTCGGCCACGGCCTGAATGGCAAGGTCAACTTCGTTATAACCAGCGGGCGCTGGAACGACACCGTCGAAATAGCGCTTGATCATGGCTAGCACGCGCGAGGCAAGGTTGCCTAGACCGTTCGCAAGTTCGCTTTGGTAGCGGGCCGAAAGGTCTTCCCACGAGAACGAACCATCAGAGCCGAACGCGATTGCCTTCATGAAGTAATAGCGGAAAGCGTCTGAGCCGAAGGTGTCGGTGATTTGCGAAGGCGCAATACCGGTGAGCTTCGACTTCGACATTTTTTCGCCGCCGACGAGCAGCCAACCGTGACCGAACACCTGGTCTGCAGGCTTTAGCCCCGCTGCCATCAACATGGCTGGCCAGATTACGGCGTGAAAGCGCAGGATGTCTTTACCGACGACCTGCACCGATGCAGGCCAAAGCGACTCGAACTTGGCTTCGTCTTCGCCGTAGCCAATCGCGGTGATGTAGTTCAGCAGCGCGTCGAACCAAACGTAGGTGATGTGCGAGTCGTCCCAAGGAATGTCAATTCCCCAGTCGAATTTTTCTTTCGAGCGCGAAATGGAAAGATCTTCGAGGCCTCGGCGAACGAACGCGACAACCTCGTTGCGAGCCGATTCGGGCTGAATGAACTTGGGGTTTTGCTCGTAGAAATCGAGCAGTGGCTGAGTGAAATCGCTCAGCTTGAAAAAGTAGTTGGTTTCTTGCAGGCGCTCGACCGGGCGGGTGTGAATGGCACAGACATCCTGGCCAGCGTATTCGCCTTCGCCCTCGATGAGGTCGGCTTCGGTTTTGTATTCTTCACAACCAACGCAGTAGTTACCCTCGTAAGAACCGCGGTAGATGAAGCCGGTGTCATAGAGGTGCTGCAAGAACTTCTGCACGTTTTTCTCGTGACGAGGTTCGGTGGTGCGAATGAAGTCTTGGTTGTCGATGTCGATGGTTTCAAGAAGTGGCAACCAGGCATCGTGAACAAGTTGGTCGGCCCAGGCCTTTGGGGTGCTGCCGTTGCCGACTGCGGTGCGAAGAATCTTTTCACCGTGCTCGTCGGTGCCGGTGAGCAAGAATGAGCCCTCGCCGCGCTGACGGTGCCAGCGAGCCAACACGTCGGCCGCAACCTCGGTGTAGGCGTGACCGATGTGCGGAGCATCGTTCACATAGAAGATTGGGGTCGTTACGTAAAACGACTTACCGGCTTGGCTGGGCATTGTTCTAGTTTAAGGTCATTCGGCTGGGTTGGCTTATTTCTTGGCGTCGAGGCTCAGTTGATAGAGCACCGATTTGCTCACGCCGTTCAGTTCGGCGATTTCGGCAACCGCATCTTTCATGCGAAGACCAGAGGCCTCGAGCTTGAGCACATCGGCAACCAGAGTCGAGACATCCTTGTTGGTCTTCACCGCTCCGGCCAAAACGAACACCATCTCGCCCTTTGGCTCGGTTTTCGTCCACTCGATTAGTTCGGCAAGAGTTCCGCGTTCGGTGTGCTCAAACTTCTTGGTCAGCTCTCGCGAAACGGTGGCCTGGCGATCGAGGCCAAAAACTTGTGCGGCGGCGGCCAAAGTATCACCGATTCGGTGCGGTGACTCGAAAAACACCATCGTGCGCATCTCGTCAACCAGCGCTTCAAAAACGCTCTTTCGTTCGGCATCTTTTCGCGGGGCGAACCCTTCGAAGGTGAAGCGGTCGGTGGCCAAACCAGAAACCGCGAGCGCAGCCAAAACCGCAGATGGGCCTGGAACAACGGTGATTTCAACCCCCGCGGCAACCGCCGCACGAACCAGCGCGAAGCCCGGGTCGCTGACCGTTGGCATTCCAGCGTCAGACACCAGCAACACATCACTTTCGAGCGCGATCGCAACAATCTGGTCGGCGCGCTCTAACTCGTTGTGCTCGTGCAGGCTGTAGAGCTTGGCCTTTAGTTTGACTCCGAGCAACCCGGCCAGTTTGGCGAGGCTTCGGGTGTCTTCGGCGGCAATGTGCTCGGCGGTGCTCAGATGCTCGACCAGGCGCGTCGAAGCGTCGCCCAGGTTGCCGATTGGTGTGGCTGCAATGATTAGCACGCTCTATTGTCGCAAACTAGCATTGGCTTTGTGCCAGTTACTTCTAATGCAAAGGCGGGGGCGGTGACGAAAACAATCGCTAGCCTGCGTCGCATCGCAGAAGGCTATGGAATCTGGCTAATCATGCTCTTGGCCGCAGCCTTGAGGTTCATCAACCTCGGCTATCCGCGAAAACTGGTCTTCGACGAAACCTATTACGTCAAGGATGCTGTGACTCTCGGCTCTCTCGGGTACGAGGGGTCTTGGCCAGCCGACCCAAACGCGCAATTCGAGGCCGGTAACACCAACATTTTCAGTTCCGATCCGGCTTATGTTGTGCATCCGCCGCTCGGTAAATGGATCATCTGGCTCGGCATCAGAGCCCTAGGCGCTGACAACTCGGTCGGATGGCGCTATTCGGTCGCCATCTTGGGGTTAGCTTCGGTCTGGCTCATCTATCTGGTTGCCAAACGGCTTTTTGAATCGAAACTTTGGGGCCAGGTGGCGGCGCTGCTGCTCGCCGTCGATGGACATGCCATTGTGCTCTCAAGAACCGGTCTGCTCGACGGCATCCTCGCTTTTTTTGTCATTCTGGCGTTCTACTTTTTGCTGCGTGACCGTGAGCAACTGAGGCTCAGGCTGTTCGCACGCCCTTGGCTGATCGCCGCAGCGGTGACGTTGGGTCTGGCCAGCGCCGTCAAATGGTCGGGGCTCTACTACCTGGCATTTTTCTGCGTCTATGTAGTTATTTCAGACATCCTCATCGAGCGTCGAACCTACTACGCAGCCAACAGCGAGCCGTTCAACTGGGTTTCGCGCCTGTTTGTTCGCGGTGGTGCCACGGCCCTGATCACCCTGCCCGTGGCCTTCGTCACCTACCTATCCAGCTGGACCGGCTGGCTAGTGACCTCGGGCGGTTACTACCGAAACTTTGATGCGGCCGAGGTGAAACTGCCGGCGGCGTTTGAGTGGTTGCCAGCACCGTTGCAAGCCCTTTGGCACTATCACCTTCAGGCCTACGGCTTTCATGTCAGCCTCGCGACCCCGCACAATTACCAGGCCAACCCGTTCGGCTGGCTGCTTATGCTTCGCCCAACCTCGTTCTTCTACGAGGGCACGGCCTTTGGCGCGACCAACCCGACCACGGGGGCGCTGTGTCAAGATCCAAGCGGATGCTCGAGCGCAGTCACCGCGCTTGGCAACCCTGCCATCTGGTGGTTCGGGGTTTTTGCGTTGGTGGCGCTTGCGGTCTACTGGGCTCGCACTCGCAACCGCACATCCGGCCTGATTTTGCTCGGTCTCGGTGCCGGCTATCTGCCTTGGCTGACCCTTTTGAATCGCACCACTTTTCAGTTTTACTCGGTGGTGTTCTTGCCGTTCACGATTCTCGCCATTGTCTTTGTGCTGCGTAGATATCTGCAAGAAACCGAAAACCGCGAGCGCGCGCAAAAAGTGATTTTGGCCTATCTCGGGTTGGTTTTGGTTTTCAGCGCGTTCTTCTTGACCATCTGGATTGGGGTCGAAACCCCCTACTGGTGGTGGCGTTTGCACATGTGGATTCCGACCTGGATTTAGCCACGCTGCTGACCCCCAAAGACACCCCTCAAACCACCACTACCGTCAAGGTAGGCTGGGTTCATGGCCACCTACATGCAACTTCTTTCGCGCCCTGGCGTGCTGCGAGTGGTCTCATCGCAACTTTTTGCGCGCTTTCCGTTCGGTCTGATGAGCCTTGCCTTTGTGCTCCACATTCAGCAAATATCCGAATCTTACGCACTTGCCGGCTTGGCCCTCGGGCTCGAAACCGTTGGCGTCGCCGTTTCTGGCCCGCTTCTAGGTCGCTGGATGGGCGGCTGGGGTGTTCGGCGCACGCTTCTGGTTTCGGCGGGCATCAGCGCTACAACTATTTTCGTAATCGGCTTAGCGCCACTGCCAGCCGAGGTTTTGGCGATTTTGTGTCTCGTGGTCGGATTATCTAGCCCACCTATTCAGTCGGCTGTTAGAACCATTTATCCGATGCTGGTTGAGCGCAGACAAATGGGCACGCTATATGCGCTAGACGCAACCTTGCAAGAAGTCATCTGGATTTTCGGTCCGGTCACGGCCACGTTCATCGCAGCCTTCACCAACACCACAGTGGGCATCGTGGTCATGGGTGTCATTCAAATCATCGGTGCCATTTGGTTTTCATCAAACCGAGAGATTCGAAGCGTAGAAATTCCGAAATCAAAGCGGCGACTCGGCGGTGTGCTTCGCAGTCGAATCGTGGTTTCCAACGCCGTCATCGGGGCCTTGCTGATCGGCTCTTTCTCTGGCGTCGAAATTGGAACCGTTGCGGTGTTTACAGATAAGGCGACGGCCGGAATCATCGTTGGTGTTCTGTCGCTAGGCTCTTTGCTCGGCGGATTCCTCTTCGGGCACCGAAGTAGAACTCGCTGGGCGCTTTCTCGCTACCTGTTGGTAGTTTTCGTTGGCTTTGCGATGGTCTTCATTGCACCAGACTCAGCCATCTGGGTGAGCATCGCCTGGTTCATCGCCGGCCTGGGTATCGCCCCTGCGCTTGGCTTGCTCGGTGCCATTATCGGCGCTTCGGTAAAAACAGCGGATGCTCCTGAGGCCTACGGCTGGGTTGGCAGCGGGCAAATGATTGGCTACGCAGGTGCTGCGGCGATTGCCGGATTCTCGATTGACCTAATCGCACCCGAGGCAGCACTGCTGGTAGCCGTGGTGATGGGTGGTGGAGCAGTGATTGTTGCTCTACTTTCGGCTAAGTTCACGCCGGTTATTTCAAACCGCGACCAAGAGGATGAAAAATAATGGCGATTTTTGCAGTGACCTACGCCTACTCGGCCAGCGAAGCCGAATTAGCCGAGATTCGACCCACTCACCGAGCATTCTTTAGAGACCTGCTCGAAAAACAGATTCTGCTGGCTAGCGGGCCAATGGTTGACCGCCCCGGGGCGCTTCTAATCGTGCGTGCCGAATCTGTAGAAGAGGTTGCCGAGCTGCTCGACCAAGACCCGTTTGACATCGCTGGCTACATTGGCGAGCGCGCCATCGCCGAATGGAACCCAATCTTCGGACCATGGAGTGCATCGTGAGTTTTAGCGTTAACCAAAACCCGCTGATTCAACTGAACTCCGGGCAACTCGTTCCACAACTCGGGCTTGGCATCTACAAGGTCGGCCAAGACATCGCGGTCGACCTGGTCAAGCTGGCGATCGACCTCGGTTACCGAAGGATAGACACCGCGGCGCTCTACGACAACGAGCAAGAGGTCGGGGCGGGCATCCGCGCTTCAAGCGTTGAGCGTGAAGAGGTTTTTGTAACCACCAAGATTTGGAATGATCGACACGGATACGACAACGCACTCGAGGCAATCGACGAGTCGCTCGCGCGGTTGAAGATTGGCTACATCGATATGCTGCTGATTCACTGGCCGAACCCCAAACTTGGCAAATTCGTCGAGACCTGGAAAGCGTTTGAACATGTTCTCGAAAGTGGCAGGGTTCGAGGCATCGGGGTTTCTAACTTTCACCCCGAGCACCTAGAGCCGCTTCTTGAGCAGGCGAGCGTGGTGCCAGCGCTAAACCAGATTGAGCTGCATCCCGGCTTGAATCAGGGTGAAATTCGCGCGTTCAATACCAACCACGGCATTGCCACAGAAGCGTGGTCGCCATTGGCGCGGGGTCAGAAGAATGAGGCGGATGCGATTTTGGCGGCCGCTCAGGCTCACGGCAAAACGCCGACTCAAGTCATCTTGCGATGGCACATCCAGCTCGGAAATCTTGTGATTCCAAAATCGTCAAACCCTGAGCGTTTGGCCTCGAACCTAGACGTTTTTGACTTCGAGCTCACCCGTGACGAGATGGCCGCCATCGACTTACTCGAAGACGGTCAGCGAATCGGGCCAGACCCGAGAACCTTCTAGATTTTCGCTGGCGCGTCGCGGGTAACCAGCAAACTGGCTACTGTCGTGACAATCAGAGTGACGATGATGACACCAAGTGAGAGTTCGGTGGAGATTTCAGGAATGATTTCGACATGCTCGCCACCATTGATAAACGGCAGCTCATTCTTGTGAAGGGCGTGGTTCACCAGCTTCACACCAATCCAGGCCAGGATGATCGACAGACCGACACCCAAGTACTTCAGTCGCTGCATCAATCCGCTTAGCAAGAAGTACAGCTGACGAAGACCGAGCAACGCAAAGGCGTTAGCGGTGAAAACGATGTAGGCCTGGTCGGTAAGACCGTAAACCGCTGGAATCGAGTCGAGAGCGAAAAGAACGTCGGTTGCACCGATCGAAATCATCACCAACATAAGTGGGGTTAGGTATCGCTTTCCCTGCTGAACGATGGTCAGCTTGGTGCCGTGATACTCATCAACGGTCGGGTAAAAGCGCTTGACGATTTGCATCAACTTACCGCCGGGCACCTTATCGTCGTGAGCCTCGTGGAAGGTGTCCCAAATCAGCATCACCGCGGTGTAAACGAGGAATGCACCGAATAGGTAGAAAACCCACGAATAGGCGGCGATCGCTGCGGCACCAACCGCGATAAAGATTCCGCGAAGAATCAATGCCACCACGATGCCGATAAGAAGTGCCTGGCTTTGAAGAGCACGCGGCACGGCAAACTGGGTGAAGATGATTAAGAAGACGAAGAGGTTGTCTACCGAGAGGCTCTTTTCGGTGATAAAACCGGCCAGATATTCACCGGCGTACTGACCACCCCAGAGGTGACCGACAACAAAGGTAAACGCAAGGGCCAGACCCACGTAGATGGCGCTTTGAATAGCCGACTCTTTGAACGTTGGTTCGTGCGGGTGGCGAATCTGGTAAATCAAATCGAAAACTATGACCGCCACCAAAACACCGATGGTAACGAGCCAGGCTGTTAGATCAACATTCATCATTGGGGTCATAAGGTAAATCAACAACAAGACGCTCGGAATAATCCACCATCCGCAACATTTAGTAACAGTGCAACCCAATAGAACAGAGACAACAAATGCGAGTGCTAATCTCGGGCGCCAGCGGTCTAATCGCCACCGAACTCAAGGTTCAACTCAGGGCTCTCGGACACGAACCGCTTAGCCTTGTTAGGCGCTCCGCGACAAGCTCAGACGAGGTTGAATGGAACCCCTCAAGCGGATATCTGACCCCAGGAATCATTGAAACCGTCGACGTCGTGGTGAACCTTGGCGGTGCCACCACCGGAAAGATTCCGTGGACCAAGAAGTACAAGCAAGAACTAATCTCCTCGCGCCTCGATTCGACCAAAACGCTGGTTGACGCCATCAACCAGTCCAGCACCAAACCGAAGGTGCTCCTTAGCGGTTCAGCCTCGGGTTTTTATGGCGAGCGTGGCGATGAACTGGTCGATGAATCAACGTCAAAGGGCGAGGGCTTTTTGAGCGATCTTGCCTCACAGTGGGAGCAAGAGGCGAACAAGGCTCAAACTCGAGTTGTTCTGCTGCGCACCACTATGGTCATGTCGCGCAAACTCGGTGCATTGGGAAAGTTGATGCCGCTCATCCGGTTGGGTATTGGTGGCGCTCTTGGTTCGGGCAAACAATGGTGGGCGTTCATCAGCGTGGTCGACGAGGCCAGGGCGATTATTCATCTCATGAATGACAAGAATGCTTCTGGCGCTTACAACATCACCGCTCCAGAGCAGGCAACTTGTAAGCAAATGGTGGATGCTCTCGCCAATGCAGTTCGCCGACCCGCACTTTTGCGTGTGCCCGCGTTCGCGATGCGCCTTCTCATCGGAGAGGCAGCCGACGAGCTACTGCTTTGCAGCCAGAAGATGACAGCAACTCGCTTGCAGAGCACGGGCTTTAAGTTCGAGCATCCGAGCCTTAGTGCTGCGGTTGCCTACGTGGTTTCTGACCCGCAAAAATAGTCGCTGGTTATCGCACTGGCTTGTCGGGTTTGTTCGACTCGTCACCGAGGGCCTTGATAAACCTGAACGAGAAAATCGCAATCAGCGTGGCTATGGTTCCGCCAACAAGGTAGGGCATTCGCAAATCGATCTTGGCCAGGTTGCCACCGATCAATGCACCGATCGGCATGAGGCCCCAAACCAGTGTTCGGCGGGTGCCGTGAATGCGGCCAAAAATCTCATTCGGAATCAGCGTGTGATAGAGGCTCATCAACAGAATGTTCCAGAGCGATACGCCGAAACCACCGACTGCCAT
Source organism: Rhodoluna sp. (assembly GCA_030832605.1). Taxonomy (GTDB): domain Bacteria; phylum Actinomycetota; class Actinomycetes; order Actinomycetales; family Microbacteriaceae; genus Rhodoluna. The sequence goes on from JAURIU010000008.1 coordinate 16,157, forward strand.
AGCAGCCATGAACGCGAAGACGTCTGGAACGAAGCCTTGCAGTAGATCGAAAACGGTGGTGATTGTGATGCCGGTAGCGAGGGCGGTACCTCTACCCCAGCGCTTCGAGACTCGAGAGGCGAAAAAGGCTCCAGCCACGGCTCCAACACCGCCTGCCAATAGAACCGACCCAAACGCCGCCTCTGCCACACCAAGCTCTTCGACTAAAAACAGTGCCTGAGTTGCGTTTGACAAGGTGAAACACATACCCATGGCTGCCGTTGTGAGCACTAGGCGCAGAAGTTTCTTGTCATTGATGAGGTAGTTGATTCCAGCCTTCATTTCAGAAACAAAGGCGGGACGCTCCTTCTTGGCAAGAACCGAGACGGCAATCATGTCTCGCGGAATGGCGGCGATTACCAAAGCGGCCACAAAGAAACCGACCGAGTTAAACAAGAATGGCAAGGCCGCCATTAGCGTGAATAACACCGAGCCCAACGGTGTGCCGATAAACCCGTTTAAAACGGTTTCTGCAGCCTGCATCCGCGAATTGCCGCGCTCAAGTTTTGAGTGTGGAAGCACTGTGGGAATCAGTGACTGTAGGCCAGTGTCTGAAACCACATCACAGATGCCCACCACAAAAATCACGAAGTAAAGCAGGCCGATGTTGATGAAGTCGAAAAAGATTGAGGCGCAGAGCAAACTGGCGACGGATGCTCGCACCATGGCCGTGACCGACAAAGCTACACGGCGATCGATGCGGTCTAGAAGTGTGCCGACCGGAATGGCAAACAGCAACCACGGCAGCATGTAAAGAGCACCGGTGAGAGCAATGAGAAATGGGTCGCGTGTGAGCTGGAGTGCAAGCAGAGGTGAAGCGGCGGCAATTAGACCGTCAGACAACTTGATGAGCGCGAAGGCCGAGAAAAGTCTGTTGAAGGCGGCACCGAGTCCATCTTTTGCTTTTTCAATCACCGATGCTCCTATGCCAACCTTTCAAAGCCTAACCAAAGAAAAGACCCCGATGATTGCTCACCGGGGTCCTCCACTTTTGTTAGTTACTTCTTAGCAGCTGGCTTCTTAGCGGCTGGCTTTGCAGCGGCTGGCTTTGCAGCGGCCTTCGGAGCAGTCTTAGCAACTGGCTTCTTAGCAGCTGGCTTTGCGGCGGCCTTCGGAGCAGTCTTAGCAACTGGCTTCTTAGCAACTGGCTTCTTAGCAACTGGCTTTGCAGCGGCCTTCGGAGCAGTCTTAGCCACTGGCTTCTTAGCAGCTGGCTTTGCAGCGGCCTTCGGAGCAGTCTTAGCAACTGGCTTCTTAGCTGTCGCCTTCATAGCGCCTTCGATCACGTCTTCAGCAGCGTCTACTGCTTTAGCTGCAGCGGCCTTGGTTGCCTTGGTTGCAGTCTTTACGGCTGCACCGGCTTTCTTCTCGACGTCTTTGGCGACGCGTCCGGCCTCTTTGCCAGCCTTCTTGGCAGCAACTTCAGCTTTCGCCTTTACCTCTTCGAACACTTCAGCGCTCTCTTTGGCAATGTCGGCGGCTAGTTCGGTGGTTGCCTTGGCAATGCCAGGGGCGTTCTTCTTGAAGACCTTTTTAACGCGGTCAAAAATGCTCACAGTTTTCTCCTACATGGAATTTTGGGATCCACTAAAGTTTACCGCTCGAACGATGAAATGTAACTAGGCGGAAGAATTAGCCGTTGGCTCGGCGGCGCTTCAAAATTTCATCGAGGGCTGCGCCGCCCAAGAATTGTTCAACTTCTACCGCTGACTCGTCGGCAACTGCGGGTTTGATTTCAACAACCTCAGCAAAAGCCACTTGCTCGATGGCACCATCAGAACCTCGGTAAAGTGGCCGAGGCAAGCCGGGCGCAGACCAGGCGCGAGGATCTCGAGTCACGGCTTCCTTTTCAGATGCGGATGACTGTTTGTTGCGATCTGGAAGAGAAACGGTGGCTCGTCGTTGAGCTGCACGACTGCGGATTACACGAGAAGAATCGAGCGCCCCTAAGTAGGCCCTCTGAGCAAGGCGATTCACAAAGATAGCTGCGGTAGCCACTCCAGCGCTTGCAATAGCCCAAATCAACAGTTCGGGATTTGTGGCCAAGATGGCGAGAGACCAAGACAGCACAGCGATAGCCGGCAGACCAACAAAAAGAGTTACGCGTTTCAGCAAGAGAGCCTTGTTCGCAGAGTTTGCGACCCGTTGCTGTTCAGATTTCGAAAGACTCGCGACTGTCTCGGCCTGATTCTGTTTGGCCAAGGCAAGCTCTTCACGGTTTTTCTCTCGTTCGCTCGAGCGCGACATCCAAGAAGGTAAAAACATCAAGAACCAAACTGCAGCGAGTGCAGCGAGCATCAGCCCACCAGACATCGAAGTTAAGTTCATAACTCTAAAGATATGAGCCGAATTAATTGACCCTAGGCATTTGGCTCGGTGTGTTTAGATTTAGCTTCAAATGGGTAGGCGATTGTCGGCACTCTCCCTCGAAGCCACCGGTTTAAAACGCCGCCGTCTACCTCTTCGCGAGTCAGGGCAAAGACGTAGTGGTCCCGCCAATCACCATTGATGTGAATGTAGCGTTCCTTCAACCCCTCGAAGCGGAACCCCAACTTTTGCACAACTCGCAGGCTCGCTACATTTTCAGGGCGAATAGCGATCTCGACTCGATGCAAACCAACTTGGTTGAACAAATAGTCGGTTACCAAAGCCACAGCAGTTGGCGCGACTCCGCGACCAGCGACAGCAGGTGAAACCCAGTAGCCGATCACGGCATTCGATACCGAGCCGTACAGCACGTTCGCAACGTTGAGCTGGCCGGCAATCTCGCCGTCAACCTCGATGATGAACGGGAAACCCCAACCATCATCGGCTTGCCTCAGTAACCCTCGAACCATCGCTTTGATGTCAAAGCTCTGTGGTGCGTTGGGCAGCGTTGCTTCCCAGGGCCGAAGCCAACCTCGATTTCCAAGAATTAATCGCTCGAGCGCTTTGACATCGCGCATTTTCACGAAGCGCAGGCGAACCGCGTCGTGAGTGAGAGTAAAATTCATGGCCACGATGGCAAGATTAGTCGCATGACCGATTCAGAAGCCACACAAGCAAAGACTGCTCTGCGCAGCAAAATTCGAGCCGCGCGCAAATCGAAGCAAGAAGGTCACTTTTGTGAAGACGAGCACGATGAACATTTGGTCATGTTTCTGGCCGACCAAAACGTTCGCAAGATTGCGGCCTACATTGCGCTGGATGATGAACCTTGCACAGATTTGCTATTGGATGTTTGCGAACAGGTTGGCATTCAGGTTTTGGTGCCCCGAGTTGTGAAAGACGATCTTGAGTGGGCGATTTTCAACTGGGATGAACTATCCGAGGGTGAGTTCGGAATTCTCGAGCCAACCGGGCCGGCTGAACCTCTTCAAGTTGATGCAGTCTTGGTGCCAGCATTGGCAGTGGATGCCGCTGGTAACAGGCTTGGCAAGGGTCGCGGCTTCTACGACCGAGCGCTGGCGGAACTAGAGAGCCGAGTGCCAATCATTGCGCTGGTACACGACGAAGAAGTGTTTGAAGAGATTCCTCACGAGGCCCACGATCTCAAAGTTGACTACGTGGCCTGCTGCTCGGGTGTTCACAAACTCGACTGACGTAAAATCGAATAAGCATCAAATTCAAAAGCCAACGGAGAAACCCTTTGCCAACTTATTCTTATGCCTGCAAAAAGTGTGGGCACGGGTTTGACGTTCAGCAATCGATTACCGATTCGGCTTTGACAGAGTGCCCTAAATGTGCGGGCGACTTGAGAAAAGTTTTTGGCAATGTGGGCGTCACGTTTAAGGGCCCAGGCTTTTATAAAACCGATTCTGCAAAACCTTCGTCGAGTTCTGAATAGCTCTAGCCCCAGTGCGGCGGTTTGTCGTTCTTGAGCCTTGAATCGTTGGATTCGGATCGATCTCCCCAAGCCTCATCTGACTCATCGAAAGCGGGCACATCGAACAGCGCTTGTGGGCGTTTGGTGAGCTGCATGCCTAAAGATTCGCCGATTCGAATCGCTAGGGCTTCTGGGTCTGCGAAGAGTTCGAAGGTGTGAACCCGAACCACTCGCCACCCCATTGCCCTGAGTAAGGCTGGGCGAAGCCTGATGCGCTCTGAAATCGAATCACCAGCCAAATTCCAGTCTGGCAAAACAGCTACGGCTTTGTTGGCAAAGCTCACCGCTAGAGGTATCTGGCCTCCTAGATTCAACTCAACGCGTGCCCCGAGTTTGGCGAGTCTCAATGACAAATCTTGCAGTAACGGATCTTCATCAGACTCTTCACCTGGCGACAACTTGGAACCGTCCAAAACCTCAGCTAGAAGATTGTTGATGTTTAGCGGGCCACCCTGTTGCAGCTTTTCAGAGCCGAAGCAACTCACTACCGTGATGCTGCTCCGAGCGCTTACCAGCAGGTTAGCCAAGTGCCGTCGGCTAGCCGGGCCGCGGAGTTCCCCGATTACCTCCGGAGCTCGACCTTCGCCATCGGAGCCGAACCCGATCGAAAAAATCACACGGTCGGCAACTCGGTGCGATAGCGATGCCACCGATGTGACCTCGAATTTTTCGCGTCCGTGTGAGTCAAAGAATTCTTCGAGTTCAGCCTTCGCCTTCAGCGCTATCCGCAGCGCCTGGTCAATGCGGTCGGCATGCAACTTGGATGCTGTCGCAACCAACAGCGAATCTTCGGGTTGCTCTGCAGCGTGCTTAAGCACGAGTGCAATCACCCGATCTACTTCGGCATCTGGGCTTTCTACGGCACTGGTTCCCTTGGTGCTGGACCCGATTCCCGAAGTGATGATCTCGATCAATAGGTTTGGGTTGCCCAAGAACTCTGCGGCGGTTGGTGCAAACAAAATGCGATTCTGATAGAACTCTCGATTGATTAAAGTTCCCAGCGCCTGACCATTTGGTCGCCATGATTTCTTCAACACCACAAGATCATGACCAGAACCGACGGCCGACTGCACCGATGGCACATCGCGTTCACGTTTTAACGAAAACTCATGGCACTCTACTTCGAAGCCGTCAGGTGCTGCAATGGCCTCATCGCCAAACGATATAACCTGATCGACTCGTTGCAGCGTTGCAAGATTTTCGGCAACCGTTGTGCCGGCGGCATCCAAGATTAGGGCGACATCGAATCGATCTTCAGTGAGTTCACGGCTGACCGTGTAAGGCGATGTCATAACCACGGGTACGAGCTGGCCATAGATGTCTGGAGCGGCCGCTTTGAGTGCCTTATAGGTTGCCTGCTTGGTACGCAACAATGCTTTCAAGTTTGTGGCCTGCTCTGTGTGTTCAGCGAGAGCGTTATGCCATTTTAACGAGAGCTCGTGAACCAAGCGCAATCGGGACTCAATGTTCACGTTATTGTCAGACGCCGCAAAATCCTCTTCAATCGAATCAATTTGCTCTGCGGTGTACTTCATGACCGTCGCATCGCGTGCAACCAAGTATTCGAGTGCAGACTGCCACCAAGCGAGGTCAAGCTCTGCAGCAAGATGTTCGCGCTTCACCTTGAGATTCGCTAAGTCACGCGCGAGGGCCGAGATTCCTTGCTCACGCAATTCTTCACGCAGAGTGTTTCTTGCCTCAAGGTTTTCGAGAGGTTCTCGATCTGAAGCCATCGATGAAAGAGATTTTGCGAGCTCAGTCAGTGGCATTTTCAACAGTGGCTTGGCCGAGGCATCATCATCAACATGAGACTGAAGTGAACCGAGGTCGGTCACGAAGTTTTGATATGCAATCAGTGCCTCGTTGATACCCAGAGGAACCTCGGGTTTGTTCTCATTGAGCGAGTATTGCTGCCAAGCCTGTCGCTGGTCATTTGCCGCAATGAGAGCGCCGTGAAGATCTCCAACGCTCATGCCGGGTCGAATGTATTCTTTGGCAAGTTTCTTGAGGCGACGACGACTCGAGCCCGACAGTTCAGACTTCGCGGTTCTCGGGCCGGTTGCCGTGATGAGTTCGTCAAGTGGCCGCTCAAAAACTTCTGGCACAAAGCGCGCGAGCGATTCTCGCACGCCTACGAATAGCCTGAGGTACAAACCCCAGTCTTCGACCGTGGCAGCAGATTTGAAGTGAGACTTGCGAATGAAGGAGTCGAGCTGGTTGGTGAGTTCCGGCAAAACGCTTTTTTCGAGACGACTTGCCAGCTCAAGAGCTTCATCGACTTGATCTTGAGTCTCAAATTTCGCCTGAAACCAAGCAGTGTCAGAGGCTGCAAAATTAAACTCGCCCAGATCGTGAGCCTGGTAAAGAAGTTCAAGTGCCCGAGCTCTGTGAGACTCATCGAGCAAATACTGCGGTTTGATACGAGCGCTGGTCTGCGGCGCTCTAGCCATGAGGCTAAGTTTTGCCAGCGCTACCAGGCTCTCTGAAACAGAAAGGCCAACCTTTTCGTCTCGCTTGGCTAGCAGGTCGAGATACGCGCTCACGTTTGACTCGGCCGTTGCGCGAGCTTCTAGCGCAGCATCCAAGTTCGAAGCGGCGGCTTTCTCGTTGCGGCTGATTGCTGCGATGACATCGAACCAGGTGGACTCCGACCGAACAGCAAGGCCGCCAAGCCCAAGGCTTGCGAATCGGTCAGCGAGCTCACTCAAAGTTTGGCGACGTGGGGCCACGACCAGAACTCGCTTGTTGGCCGCAACCAATCCAGCAATCGTGTTGACGACCGTTTGGGTGTAGCCGCAGCCAGGCAGGGTTTCGACCGCGAAACTGTCTCCAGCTACGGCACGCGCCACCACCGTTCGCTGATGAATGTCGGCATCGGTAATGAGGAGCGGGTCACTCGCGCCCGCACCGATATCAACGGTTTGCCGGTCGGTTTCTAACCCAGCCAAGGCGCGAAGTAACGGTGTTTCGTTTTGCTTTACGTCAGCGTGCAACTCGATTGACTCAGCCGCATAGGTTCCCACAGCGAGAATTCGACGGGTCTCAAGATTCGCCGTCGGACCGGCAAGATTCGCCAAGTATTCGAGCACCGAAATCGGCAGCAAATCTGCACCGGCAGCAAGCAGCGACAGCAGATGGGCTTCATCAACCTTCGCGCCATAGCTGACTTCTAAGGCCTCGACCAGACCGGGGTTAACTCTCGGATGCTCGCCAAGTCGCAACTCGAAATCATCCGTCTTGCGATCGAGGTTCAAAGGCCAAATCAATATCGGTAGCGCTAGGTCAAAGCCATCGTGTTCAAGATTGACGAGCCCCCCAACCAGGCCGAGACATTTGATACCAAACTGCGAATCTAGAATCTCGGCGCGCTGTTTGATGCGTTTGGCCGCCGAGTAGGCTCGCGAAAAAGCCAAAGGGTCTCGAAAAAGGTTAGAGAGAACTCCGGTGCGAGCCGCTGCCAACTGTGCCAAACCGCCAGGATGCGCGCGCTCGAGATCGATTTGCCCAACGTTGTTTGGCTCAAAGTTTAGAAGTGCGTTTGTAAATCCAATTTCTCTAATTTCGCGCAGCCAAACATTCCAGTCGATGCGGCCAGAACCATTGGAATCCATGGCTACAGACTAACTTTCACAAGCTCTGCAGGCTCGGAGGCTTGCGGTGAGGCAGGGTATATTGGGCTTTCCGGCTCCGTAGCTCAGTGGATAGAGCAGAGGTTTCCTAAACCTTGTGTCGTAGGTTCGATTCCTATCGGGGCCACAAAAAACCGGGTGTCACCAACGGCGACACCCAGTTTTTTTGTTTAGAAACTCAGACGACTCGAACGCCCTGCTTGGTGGCGAAATCTTGGTCGTTCTGAGTCAGGTAGATGATTCCCTCAACCAGGCCGATGATGGCGGGAATATAGGTCCAGAAAAACAGCACGTAAGCGACACCCAAACCAGTTTTGCCAAGGTAAAACTTATGAATGCCAAGCCCACCGAGCAATATGCCAAGAACTCCTGCGGTCACGCGAGACTTTGCTGGGGCGTATGGGTTAGCCAATGGCTGCCCTACCGCTGGCTGACCAATCGGCTGACCGATCGGCTGACCGGTTGCCTGTTGAGTTGCGACCGGGTGGCCACACTGCGGGCAAGCCGCGGCCATAGGGCTCACAGCATTTCCGCAGTGGCTACAGAAGTTTCCTGCCATTTGTATCTCCTATTCGATTGGAACGGAGAATCCCCCATTCATGAAAACAGATTAGTGCTGAAACTTAGGCGGCTTGAGCAAAGTTCAGAAACTCGTCCCACTCCGGTTCAAATCGCTCGGCTCCGCGCACGGTCCAGGCAATTCCCTGAGGCATCCGAGGTTGATGACGAAGTTCCCAGCCAAGTTCTGCAAGAGTCTTGTCGCTCTTCGCGTTGTTGCACTTCAGGCAACAGGCCACTAGGTTTTCCCAGGTATCTTTGCCGCCTCGCGACCTAGGTTGAACGTGATCAATGGTGTTGGCTGACTTTTGACAGTAAGCGCACCTGAAGCCGTCTCGACGCAGCACTCCCCTGCGCGATACCGGAACCTTTCGGGTTGTCGGCACGCGCACGTAGCGCTGCAACAAGATCACTGATGGAAGTGTGAAATCTTTGGTGGCACTGTGAACCTGTAGGTCACCAGCTCCGGCGAGAACGGTGGCCTTTTGGTTCAGAACCAAAATCAGTGCACGTTTAAACGACACCACTGCGAGTGGCTCGTAACCGGCGTTTAAAACAAGTGTTCGCACGAATCAACCTTTCGAAGTCATCCAGACGGATTTCTGGATTTTCGGTGGGTAGGGCAGCCGAGAAACAAAAAACGCGCCGTCAAAAATGACGGCGCGCGGTTTCGATGTAAGCCCGGCAGGACTGATGGGGTTGACGCATTTGGTAAACGTGCTTGGCGGGCAGGCTTTGCAAAGTCATCAACTCCTCCTAACCGAGAAAACGATTGCACTACTTAGCATGAGATTACGCCCACAATCTTTGACAGCCATGAATGAAACGCCAACAAAACGTGACGATTTGGTATCAAATAAAGCGTGGTCTGAGGGCTTTAGCCGTCTATGCCCAAGCGCACAAAATAGTGCTTTGGAGTGAAAATCGGAGCCAGCTTCACCTTGTCGCCGCGAAGCGGTGCGTGATAGAACATTCCGTTACCCGCGTAGATGCCGTCGTGGCTGTGATCGTTCATGATTACGAGGTCGCCCGGTAGAGCATCCTCTGGGTTGATGATTTTACCCATGCGGGCCTGGCCGTTCACCGAGTGCGGCAGTGCGATACCGAACTGCGAGAAGACGAATTTCACATAGCCCGAGCAGTCAAAACCAGCCGGGGTTTCTCCACCGAAGACGTAAGGAACACCAACGTACTTGGCAGCAACCTGCATCACCTTTTCGGTGTTGTAAGTCGGGAAAGGAGGGTTGAGTAAGTAGTCTTCGGCAGTCGGGCCAGCGTAGTCGCGGTAGGCGGTAATGGTTTGCTGACGGAATAGTTCTTCGGCTGAAATGTCTTTGGCAGTGCCTCGCTTGTAGTTCTGCAAACCGATCTGAGTCACGGTTAGGCCCTGTGTTTCGGCATCCGCCGCTAGCAGGCTAGGGTCTAGCGAACCGACACCAGCAAAAGCAGCCAGTTCGGGACTCATGGCATAAGCGGGCAAGGCTGAAGTTGCCATCATGCCTGAGAAAACCAACATGGTCAGGTAGCCGCGAACCGGCTTTAGCCTGGCGGTCAAAGTCGTGCGCACTGCGGGAACAATGAAGCTGGCTCCAGTCAAGGCATCTTGAGTGACAGCAACAACTGCGGGAGCGTTTTTGGCAGCCAAACGAGCGGCTCTGCGATCGGCGCGACGAATCGAGCGTTCTTGCTTAGCAAGCAATGAAGCTTCGACCGAACTACGACTGCGCAACTCAAACTGCTCGAAGACGTTAATCTTCACGTTTGCGCGTCTGCGACCACCGGGCTTTTGGGCCAAGGCAAACCTCCAAGTTTCAGTAACTCTTCGAGCCACTCTCGTATCGAAACTCATCGTTTAGAAAATCTGAATTACGAGAAAAGAAACAATTCAGATTCGACTGCAAATTCAGGTTTGTGAATTGCAATACCTAAAGTTTACCTGCGGTTCGCTTGATTGCGCCAAACCGTCCCTGTGAATCTGCCGACCTCTGGATGTTAGGTGGTTTTAGCTGGCTGACTCCACAAACAAATGTGCAGCTAGGTCGTGGTCAAGGGCCAACCCGGCGTCTTGGCCGTCGAGCGATACAAATATTCGGCCATCAATGTGGTCGGCGCTAATGGTTGCGCCAGGAACAAGGCCGATGGCCTTTAGCTCGCTGAGAAACTCTGGGTCGATCTGAATCGGCTCACCGATTCTGCGCAAAATCAAACCGGATGCACGACCTGCGTTTGCGAGCACCGTTGGCAGCGACACCACGCCGTCGACAAAAAGCGGGTTCGGTGAAAAACCGAGTTCTTCGAGCCCAGGAATCGGATTTCCGTATGGGGATATATCTGGCGAAGAAATCAGACCAATGATTTTGCGCTCGACCTGCTCACTCATCACGTGTTCCCATCGGCAGGCTTCTTCGTGAACAAACTCCCACTCGAGACCGATAACGTCGGCAAGCAACCGCTCAGCCAAGCGATGCTTTCGCATAACCCGCACGGCTTCAAGCCTCCCCTTCTCGGTGAGATCGAGGTGGCGGTCATCGGCGATTGTCACAAGCCCGTCACGAGACATTCGGTTTACGGTCTCAGAAACGGTGGGGCCAGAGTGACCGAGGCGTTCAGAGATTCGAGCTCGAAGCGCAACCTGACCCTCTTCTTCGAGTTCGAGAATGGTGCGCAGATACATTTCTGTTGTGTCAATCAAGTCAGTCACGGTTCACCTCCAAATGCTCTTTTCCCTATTATCAAGCAACTAGGGCGCGACCCCATACAGGCACTGACAGGAGGTGGCGGTAAACTTTGGGTATGCCCGAGATTCTGATCCCCTCTTCACTTTTGCCAGCCGACGGACGTTTCGGTTGCGGACCATCTCGTTTGCGTGATGCGCAGCTGCAGGCCTTTGCCTCGGAAGGTGCCAGACTCATGGGAACGTCGCATCGCCAAGCACCGGTTAAGAACCTGGTCAAGCGAGTTCAGGACGGGCTTCTAGATCTTTTTCACAACCCGACCGGCTATGAGATTGTTCTCGGCAACGGTGGTTCGACCGCTTTCTGGGATGTCGCTGCGTACTCGCTAGTGACCCGCAAGGCTCAAAATTTGGTGCACGGCGAATTTGGGGCGAAGTTCGCCTCGGCCCTAACCAACCCTTGGCTCGAAAAGCCAACCGTGATCAACGGTGAACCCGGCTCGCGCCTCGAAATGGTTGCCGAAGACGGCGTAGATTCTTTCTGCTATGCCCAGAATGAAACATCCACCGGTGTGGTCACCCCCGTCAAGAGAGTTGCTGGCGCGCATCCCGACTCTCTGATGTTTACCGATGCAACTTCGGCCGCTGGAGGCATCGATTTCGACCCACTGCAAACCGACGTCTACTATTTCGCACCACAGAAGAATTTTGCTTCAGACGGAGGCCTATGGTTTGCGCTGATGTCACCAGCTGCAATTACGCGCGCCGAAGAAATCGCGGCATCCGACCGCTACATCCCAGAGTTTTTGAGCATTAAAACAGCGATCGACAATTCACGCCTAAACCAAACCCTGAATACGCCAGCAATCGCCACGTTGTTCCTGCTCGGTGAGCAAATCACTTGGATGAACGACAACGGCGGCCTCGGCTGGGCAGCGGCACGAACCAAAGCCGCATCAGATCACCTATACGAATGGGCCGAAAAGTCGAGCTTTGCCACGCCTTTCGTGAGCAACCCGGAGCATCGCTCGCAGGTTGTCGTGACGATTGACTTTGACGAATCGGTTGACGCGGCGGCAGTGGCCAAAACCTTGCGAGCAAACGGAATCGTAGATGTTGAGCCTTATCGAAAGCTGGGCAGAAACCAGCTACGCGTCGCAACTTTCGCAGCCACTGACAAGCACGAGGTTGAACAACTCACCTCAGCCATCGACTTTGTCGTAGAACAACTCGGTTAGTTTTTGACTATGAAGTTTTTCGTCAAAGAAGAAGAGCGAAAGCCAGACCCAGCACCTTTAAGAACGAACGCGCGTGCTGTGGTTGTGGTTGGAATCGTGGCCTGGGCTTTGGTTCTAGCGCTTTTTGTTCTTGTTCCGACGGCGACCCCAGCGGGCAAACAATGGTGGCTTACCAGCTGCATCTTCGGGATCATCCTCGGCGTCTTCGCCTGGTTCAAGGTCGGTCGGCGCTAGCTCAGCACTCGCCGAATCTTCTGGTTCGACGTCTTCAGACTCTGCGGCTTCGCCGTCTTCATCTTCTTCGATTTCGTCGAGGTCATCATCCTCGTCATCGTCATCGTCTTCAGTGCTATCGCCGGCTTCTAGAGCATCCAGTGCTGCTTGGGCCTCGAGCTCTACCTGAAGGGCTTTCCAGTCGGCAAGCCTTTCTGACCAAGGTACCCAAGCAGGTGCAAGTAGCGCCTGCTCTCCGGGCAAAAGAACCACTTCAGAGATTGTTGGAGATTCGTCGCCACTATCAAATAGCGTCACCGACCAAAGCCAGCCCTGGTAACCCTCTAGCTTGGCTTCGAACACGAATGAATAAGCGCCATCTCCCTCGTCGATCAGTTCGACAAAGTTTGATACTGCCTTTTCTCCTGCGTTCTGGGTAGCGGCCGCACGGGCAACTTCGAGAAAGCGTTTTGCGTCTGGTTTAGTCATCCAGTTCGTCTGCCACCTTGCGCAGCAAGCCTGCGATCTTCTTTGCAGAAGCCGATTCAGGCTGCTTGCCACGGTTCAAGCCAGCACCAAGGTTGTCTAGCAAACGAATAAGGTCTTGAATGATCACTGCCATTTCGTCGGCAGGCTTGCGCGAGCGACTGGCAAGGCTAACCGGGGCTTCAAGAATGCGCACCGAGGTCGCCTGAGGACCACGCTTGCCGTCAAACAAGCTGAATTCGACACGTGAGCCTGGCTTTACGCTGGTGATACCGGCCGGAAGCGCGCTCGCGTGCAAGTAAACCTCGTCGCCCTCGTCGGATGCGATGAATCCGAATCCTTTAGCGTCATCAAAGAATTTCACTTTGCCGGTTGGCATGGGCCACCTCTTTCAATCAATCAGCCATCAGTTTACCTTCCACCGGGCTCAGCGCTGAAGGTATCCTAGAAGGATGGCTAAACCTCAAGAAACATCAACAACCTCTAGAGCCGAAAACGTGTTGGCTTTCATGGCTATCGGAGTCATCGGCCTATCGCTGCTGACCATTGCAGTGCTACTTATCGCCTACGCCATGGGTGCGACGAGCCTTCCAGTGTTGCTACCGTTGCTTCCTTTCATCGGGTTGCCGATCGGAATGTTGTTGATCATCGCGCTAGCCATAGTTGGCGCAAATCGTCGCAAACGCGAAGGTAACTAACCCATCGAGGTTTACGGGCAATGAGCGACGTGCTTCGGGTTGCCGAACAGCTAAGGGCACTGAGCGATCAAGAGATCGCTCGGCTCGTCAAGCGCTGCCAGATTAACGCCTCCCCCGCCAAAGATTTCTTCGACCTAGCGTCAAGTTTTTTGCAGACCAAAGCTCAAGATGCGTGGCTTACCTCGGCTAATCGCGACACACTCCAAAACCTCCTTTCGAACTTGGAAAACGACGGAACTTCCGAAACGGCTACGTCACCAGATCCCACCTATGAACTGGCACTCGATCGCATCAAGGCAGATGCAAAGCTTGCTGAACTCATTCGTGAACGCTGTTCGCCGGCGGAGCATCCGGTTGCCGCAAAAGCAACCAAATCGGCCTCAAATCAAGACCTTGCCGATAGCGGCATCCGTGCGTTTTTGACCGTGCTGGCAATCTCGGAGTTTGCTTACGAACTAGAGCACAGGTATCTGCGCGAAATTGGTAAACAGGGGTTAGCACTGCCCGAGGTGAAGTTGTTCGCAGCACACCTCGGCATTGATGGCGACCAGGTGAAGCAGCTTTGGGAAATCGCGCGCCTGGCCGGGGTCGTCACCTCGGTAGACAGCCGCTGGGTTCTCGGTGCAAACGCGGCCGCTTGGTTTAGCTCAACCACCGAACTGCGCTGGCAAGCTTTGTGCGACACCTGGCTCGCGTTGCTTGGCTCAGAGGTAAACGGCGACCTGAAAGCTCACTTTGCCGATTTGGATTCGGTATCGCTGGCACGAAGTTTGGCTTGGATCTACCCCCTGAGCGACACTCTGGTTGCATCGAAGCAGCTTCGACTCGCAGACTTCGCCGAGGCCATCGGGCTGACTTCGCACGGCCTGCCGCAACCTTGGTTTGGAAACGTAATCGAAGGTAAAGCCAAGGCCGCCCAACTGGCGATAAGCACGCACTTTCCGGCGACTTCAAATCGAATCATCGTTCAGGCCGACCTCTCGGTGGTGGCTCCCGGGCCACTAAACCTAGAGGTCGAAAAGAGGCTTCGCACTTTTCTCGAAGCCGACAAGGTTGGGTTAGCCAGCCACTTCAGAATCAGCGCACTCAGCCTTAGCTACGGACTTGAAACCGGCGTCGATGTTGATCACGTTCGATCGACACTCGTCGAGTTATCAGGAAAGGCGCTGCCCCAACCCGTTGAATACCTGTTGGCAGATGTCGCAAGACGCTTCGGTCGACTGCGAGTAGTTGCCGATGAGTCGGGTGCTTCGAGCTTTATCGAAGTTCACGAACCCGCGCTCGCAATCGAACTTGCCAACGATCTGCGTCTGCGCAGTTTGGGTTTGCGTCAGATTGAGCAACTTCGGCTGTTCACAAAATTCAGCACGGATGTCGCCTACTACACCCTGCGTGAAAACGGGCACCTCGCGGTGCGAGTAACGGCGAAGGGCAAGATTGTTTCGCCAGAAAAGATCGCGTTTGGCGCGCAGGCTGTGTCACTAGTCAATCCGATCGAGGTGACGCTGGCGAAACTTCGGGCCGCCGACAGTTCGGCCGGGTCGAGCGACGATGACACCAAGTTGCGCCAGGTTCAGTTGGCGATCAAGAACAAGGCGAACATCCGAGTGGTTTATGTCGGTCGAGATGGTGGCGAATACGAATTCGTGCTCGAACCGATTGGTTTGGCGAACGGACGTTTGCGAGGTCGCGACCGCAAGGCCGACATTGAGCGCACCCTGCCGCTGGCCAACATCACCAAACTAGAACTGACCTAGGTTTTGCATGTCGGCGATAGAAACTAGGCTAAAAGGATGACTGGACCACTAATCGTTCAGAGCGACAAGACCGCTCTGCTTGAGGTTGATCACCCCGATGCGGTTGATGCCCGACACGATTTGGCCGTTTTTGCCGAGCTCGAGCGTGCTCCCGAGCACATTCACACCTACCGAATCACAAAACTTGGCCTCTGGAACGCGCGTGCCGCCGGTCACGACGCCGATTTTGTTCTAGGTGTTCTCGAACGCTACGCGAAGTTCGCGGTACCAACCTCGGTGCGCACCGACATCGTCGAAACCATGTCTCGCTATGGCCGCTTGGTCATCAGGCGGGCCGAAGACGGCGGGCTCGAACTGACCTCTGATAGCCCAGCGATTTTGGTCGAAGCTGGCCACCACCGCAAAATGGCCGACCTGCTCGGCGGGCGCATCAGTGAAACCGCGTTTCGCATTCAAGACTGGGCGCGCGGCGCGGTCAAACAAGAACTGCTAAAACTCGGATGGCCGGCCGAAGATCAAGCGGGCTACACCGAAGGCACCCCGCACCCGATCGAGTTGACCGAAACCGACTGGAAGATTCGCGACTACCAAAAACTAGCAGTCGAAAAATTCTGGGACGGCGGCTCAGGTGTGGTCGTATTACCCTGTGGTGCGGGTAAGACCATCGTTGGCGCATCCGCTATGACGGTTGCGAAAACCAACACACTAATCTTGGTCACCAACACCGTGTCGGCCAGACAGTGGAAGGCCGAGCTGCTCAAGCGCACGTCGCTCAGCGAAGATGACATCGGCGAGTACTCCGGTTCGGTAAAAGAAGTGAAGCCGGTCACCATCGCTACCTACCAAATCTTGACCACCAAGCGCAAAAACGAATACGCCCACCTGGCTCTGCTGAATGCCAAAGACTGGGGGCTGATCGTCTACGACGAAGTTCACCTTTTGCCAGCACCGATTTTCAAAATGACCGCAGACCTTCAGGCTCGCAGGCGTCTTGGATTGACCGCCACTTTGGTTCGCGAAGACGGTAAAGAGGGCGACGTGTTTTCACTCATCGGCCCGAAGCGTTTTGATGCACCTTGGAAAGAAATCGAGGCGCAGGGTTACATCGCTCCGGCAGCCTGTTTCGAGGTGCGCGTTGACCTGCAAGATGAAGAGCGCCTCGACTATGCCATGTCGGCCCAAGACGACCGCTACCGCATCGCTGCCACCTCGCCCGTGAAGATTAAAGTCATGCAAGACCTGCTGGCCAGGCACGTTGGCGAACCAACCCTGATCATCGGCCAGTATCTCGACCAGATTTACACGGTGGCAGCTGCCCTCGGAGTACCTTTCATCACCGGTGAAACCCCGATTGATGAGCGTGAGCGACTTTTTCAAGCTTTCCGCGAAGGTGTCGAACCTACTCTGGTTGTTTCGAAGGTTGCCAATTTCTCGATCGACCTACCCGAGGCGTCGGTGGCGATTCAAATTTCGGGCTCTTACGGCTCGCGACAAGAAGAGGCTCAGCGACTGGGTCGCTTGCTCAGGCCCAAGGCCGATGGGCGCAAGGCGTCGTTCTACACGATCATCGCCAGAGACACCGTTGATCAAGACTTTGCCCAGAATCGTCAGCGCTTTTTGGCCGAGCAGGGTTACAGCTATGAAATCTTGGATGCTGAGCAGCTCTAGCGCGACGCTCAAGTAAATCCCCACCGACTCTAAGGTGGCTCACAGCAATCTCACAGCCAAGGTTAGGATGCTGAGCACATGGCAAATGAACCCATCAAGGTATTAGTCGTTGACGATGAGCCGAACATCCGTGATCTGCTAACCACCAGCCTTCGCTTCAATGGTTACTCGGTCTATGCGGTCGGTAACGGAAATGACGCGGTTGCTGCTGCTGAAAAGGGCAAACCAGACATCATTCTTCTCGACGTGATGTTGCCAGACCAAAGTGGTTTTGCCGTCACCAAGAAGCTTCGATCGATGGGAATCGACGTGCCGGTCTTGTTTCTTACCGCACGCGACGAAACCGAAGACAAGGTAACTGGTCTTACAGTCGGTGGCGATGACTACATGACTAAGCCATTTAGCCTTGATGAAATCATGGCTCGCATCAGTGCCATCTTGCGTCG
>JAURIU010000090.1 GCA_030832605.1 Rhodoluna sp.
GGGTTTACGGCTACTGGAATCTCGCTGGTGCGCCATCCGCGTTTAACGGCCGAGGTGACTACTGCACCAACAGCACCCGGTTGACCTTCAATACGCGAGTAAGCGACGCGTTCGGCGCGTCTCGAGAGAATGAGTAGGCCAATCATCATGGCCGCGGTGATCGATAGAACACCGTAAATGATTGCGAGGATCAGGTTGTTTAGCGAGCTGAGAATCAAGAGCACACCAACGCCGAGGCTCAAAACAACGGCAAGGACGACTAGCAGAAGTGCGGTCTTGTCAACCTTGATGGTTTCGCGGAAAAGTCTGAAGATTTGACCCCAGCGACCAGGTTCTTTTGGTTTTTTGTTCTCTTTAGCCATGTTTGAAAGCCTAGCCGACAGCCTGGCTAAACCCGTCTTTGACTGCTGCGTCGGCAAGGTGCTGAAGATCCGCCGGAATGGCTCGACCCTTTTTCACCATGGATGAGGCCCAAAGTCGACCTGCTCGGTAAGAAGATCGAACCAGCGGCCCACTGAGCACACCCAAGAAGCCAAGAGCTTCGGCCTCTTCTTTCAATTCCACAAATTCCTGTGGCTTTACCCAGCGGTCAACCGGGTGGTGGCGCAGGGTAGGTCGCAAGTATTGCGTGATGGTGATGATGTCGGTGCCGGCTTCATAAAGGTGTCTCAGTGCGTCACTAATTTCTTCACGGGTTTCACCCATGCCAAGAATGAGGTTCGACTTGGTGACAAGCCCGTAATCACGAGCTTGCTCGATCACGTTCAGAGATCGCTCGTAGGTGAAGGCTGGGCGAATCTGTTTGAAGATGCGCGGAACGGTTTCAACATTGTGTGCAAAAACCTCAGGGGCGGCGTCGAACACGCGCTTCAGGTGTTCAGGGTTTCCAGAAAAGTCCGGCACGAGAATCTCTACACCGGTGCCGGGGGACTGCTGGTGAATCTGTCGAATAGTCTCGGCGTATAGCCAAGATCCCTCATCTTCAAGGTCGTCACGAGCAACTCCGGTTACGGTTGCGTAGCGCAACTGCATTCTGGTTACTGAATCGCCGACACGACGTGGCTCGTCGACATCTAGCGGACTCGGCTTGCCGGTATCAATTTGGCAAAAATCGCAACGGCGGGTGCATTGTGCGCCACCGATCAAGAATGTTGCTTCGCGGTCTTCCCAGCACTCATAAATGTTCGGGCAACCGGCTTCTTGGCAAACGGTGTGCAGATTCTCGGTCTTTACCAAGGCATGCATCGCCTGGTACTCAGGCCCCATCTTGGCGCGGGTCTTGATCCAATCGGGCTTTCGCTCAATTGGCACCGCAGCATTTCTGGCCTCGATTCGAAGCATCTTTCGCTCTGGTTTTTGGTTCTCGGTCATGCGGCTACCCTGCCAATCGTGGTCAATTTCTTTTGGATGACCTCTGCGGCCATCGCGGGGGTTACCGTTGTGCCGAGGAGTTTAGTGAGGGTGGTCGTTTTTGCGTCTCTAATACCGCAGGCGACGATGGTGTCGTAGGGGTCGAGGGAATTGTTGCAGTTGAGCGCGAATCCGTGCATCGTGGTGTGTTCTGACACGCGAATTCCGATCGCGGCAACCTTCTCAAAGCCCGTTTCGGTCTGTGCCCAAACGCCTGAACGCCCGGCTACTCGCTCAGTTTCAAGCCCGAATTCTGCGATTGCGTCAATCAAAACCTGTTCGAGCCAGCGCACGTAGCCGACCACATCAATCGGATCTGGCAAAACCATAATCGGATAGCCAACGAGCTGTCCCGGCCCGTGCCAAGTGATCTTGCCGCCTCTGTCTACATCGACAACTGGGGTTCCATCTGTTGGTCGCTCTGAATCCTCTGTGCGCTTACCAGCGGTGAAAACGCTTGAGTGCTCGAGCAAAATGACGGTGTCTGGTCGCATTTTTGAAGCCACTTCGGCATGGATGCTGCGCTGCAGTTTCCACGCTTCGTTATAGTCAACGAAGTTGGGATCTAAACCGGCGATTGTGAACTCTGGCACTGCCTAATTGTAAGTCTTGAAACTCTCCACATTTTTCAGGCACGACTGCGCTTCGTAAAGGTTTTGCCCAAACATGGTCGAGTGCTATTCAGTCCAAGGTTACTTAGGCAATCACCTAGGCGCAGAGCGTTTGCTGAAACGAAGTTGACTTTCAGATCTTTCTCGTCCACAATTCGACCGCAGCATCTGAGTGAACGTGCGGTGGCCCTTCAAATTGCGAACCGGCCAGAAAGAGAAGTTGCATCCAAGAGGACCAGGGTCCTTCTCTTCGGCACGCTCCTAACCTTTGCCTTGCTGGTCCCAACCTACGCAATCGTTGGACCGCTGGTCATGCTGGACGAGCCAACCTTTCCATCAGGCGTGCCAACAGTCCCCAACGACGCGACTTGCGGTTTCTCCTTCAACGACACCATTGCCGAGTCAAGAACCATGACTATTTTCGGTGGAGTAAAGGTAGAGACGGGTGAAGTCGAATGCCGCAGCGAGTTTTTTATCGTGACTCAAACATCTAACGTCGAAGGAGACATCTTGTCGGTAAAAAAGAAAGGAGCCTGATCAAAAGACCAGGCTCAAATCTTGAATGCGCTTTAGATACCGAGGTTCGGCTCGAAGTTCGCCTCTTCTAGTCGGGTCTTTACATCGACTAGGTAGCGGCTTGCGTCTGCGCCATCAACCAA
>JAURIU010000091.1 GCA_030832605.1 Rhodoluna sp.
GGGCGTGGCGCGCGGCGCCGACCTCGTGATCCTCGACACCGCCGGGCGCCTGCACACCAAGGCCCACCTGCTGGAAGAACTCCGCAAGGTCGTGCGCGTGACCAGCGACAAGCAATTGCCGTTTGCGGGTCAGCGGTTCGGTAACGCTTCGCTGAGCACCTTCAAGCACGAAGGTGACAGCTGGAAAATTCTCAACTTCAATCCAGAAACGCTCGTTTAGGCCCTAGCCGACAAATCGTCGATCAGGTTCGAAATGACCCGAGCCGAAGCATCCCAGTTGAATTTGCTCGCGCGAGTTATGCCCTCTGCTCGCAGCTCGATCAAACGTTGTGAAGTCAGCCGACGAACCGACTCGGCAAGTGCACTGGCGCTGGATGGTTCAAAAAACTCGGCAGCTTCACCGGCCACTTCTCGAAAAACGGGGATGTCGCTGCAAACCACCGGGGTGCCACAGGCCATTGCTTCGATCAGCGGGATGCCAAAACCCTCATCGATGCTCGCGGACACGAATGCCGTCGCTTGGCGCAAGACTCGCGCGTACTCGGCATCCGCCAGTCCGCCGAGAAACTTGACCCTGTCAGCAGCCTCGCCCGCGATTCGAAGCAACCGGCGTTTGACATCGTCAGTCGCTGGTGAAACCAGATGCAGTTCGTAGTCGGGCAACTCTTTCAATGCCTCCACGATTGTCTCGACGCCTTTGTAAGGCATGTAGCTTCCGGCATAAAGCAAGGTCTTTGGAGCGCGAGTGGCTATAGGCAAGTCGTGGGAAGCGCTAAACACTTTTGTATCGATGGCGGGACTTGCGATTCGAAGCGGCTTGCTTGCCGGCCAGAGTCTCGCGCGCTCGATGTCGGCCTTGGAAGACTTGCTAACCGTCACAAGCGCATCGCTCTGGCGCAGCAGCACGCGCTGAGGCCAAAAACTCAGGTGGTACATCCGCCAAATAATTCGTACGGGCCAGGGCAAGAATATCGGTGGTTTGCGCCTGCGGTAATAAATCAAGTCGTGCACGGTCGAGATGAGCTTGTATCGGCGGCCTAGTCCAGATGTGGTTTGCATCGGCGAAAACACCGCAGTCGCGCCGGCTCTGTTGAGGCGGCCGGCCAGGGTCAGTTCTCGGATGCTCGTCGGGTCGTTCAGCAACAAGAAGTTCGACCCCTCAGGCAGCTGCTCAAGTTGCTCTTGGTTGGCGACCAGGGCGGTAATCGGACGAATTCGACTTAGTGCGCTGAAGAGCTCCGCGCTGTATCGAGTGATTCCATCCATGTGACCGGGCCGAATGAACCGGCAATCGAAGAAAACCGTCATGACGCACCAATGAATCGTTCGATTGCCTGCGCGGCTAATTCGGGGGCCTCATAGTGAATCAGGTGGCCAAACCCTTCGAGGGTTTCGACAGAGGCCGATTCAACCAGATTTGCGTACCGCCTGATTTGTTCGACGTCGCAAATCATGTCACTCGTCGCTGCAATCAGAAGAAGAGGCGCTTTGTTTGCACGTGGAACTTCAAGTGAAAGCGAAGTCGCCAGCTTGGAATGCTCACTCAGGCTGCGCAGGCTCGCAAAACTGCTGAAGTTTTCGCGATGCTGTGCGAAAACCCAGCGACGAACATCCGCCCCCGGTTTGCTCGCTAAGCCGAAAGACATGGCGTCAACCAATACTCGAGCCGAACAGATCCTTCTCCCCCAGGTTTCGCCCAGTGCAGTGCAAATACGGTAGAAGGCGTTGGTCAGCCGAGACGTAAGTTTGCTCGCACGATTTTTGCCAAGTTCGACCACCGGATTTATCAAAACCAGCGGGATGCCCGCGGCAGCAGGCGCACCAGAAACCAAAAGCGTTCCGTAAGAGTGGGCGACAATCGCATCTGGTTTGAACTGGTCGATAAGTTCACCGAGCCAACCGTGGAGCGCTGCTAGGTCGTGCGTTCCATCCAGCGGCTCTGAGCGCCCGAATGCGGGCAGGTCGGGCACGATGCATTCGAAGTTCGGCAAGGCCCCGACGATGGCTTCAAGGCCGTGGTGAGTGCCTCTGATGCCGTGAATGAGTAGAAGTCGCTTGTGGTGTCGCGCAGCGGCGCTGTAACTAGCGACGCAGGTGCTCGATTCCCCACCCTGCAACTGCGAAATCGTCTTTCGGTCTTGTGCCCGAGCGACGAGTTCTGGTGCGAACGTCATCGCTAAACCGAGAAGTACTTCGCTTCGGGGTGGTGCAAGACCATTGCGTCGGTCGACTGCTCGGGGTGCAACTGCAACTCTTCTGAGAGCGTTACTCCGATTAGTTCTGGCTTGAGCAGTTCGACGAGTTTGATGCGGTCTTCTAGTTCTGGACAGGCTGGGTAGCCGAACGAGTAGCGCGCGCCACGGTAGTCAAGCTTGAACAGGCCCTCAACTTCGGCCGGCTCTTCTGACGAGAACCCAAGGTCTTCGCGAACTCTCGCATGCCAAAACTCGGCCAGCGCTTCGGTCAACTGAACCGATAGGCCATGCAACTCGAGGTACTCACGGTATTCGTTGCGGGCATATAGTTCGGCGGCAGCTTCTGAAACCCGGTTGCCCATAGTGACCAGTTGAAACGGCACGACATCGATCTTGCCCGAGTCTTTCGAGGCAACAAAGTCGCTAAGGCAAAGGTGACGGTCACGGGCCTGTCTTGGAAAGGTGAATCGCAGGC
>JAURIU010000092.1 GCA_030832605.1 Rhodoluna sp.
AACACAGAACCCTCCAATACAGCTCCAATCCCATCATCCTATTGAATTCAACTCGGTAGCCAACTGAGGTAGCTCCGAACTTTAGATTCAAAGACGCAAACCTTGAAACCTTCTACTTTCCCGGGCAACTCTGGTCATCGACATCCGCGTTGTTTACAAAGAAGTCGATCAACACCTGGTTGAGGCATTTGATGTCATAGCCGGCAGCAGGGCCGTGAGTAGCCGAGCCAACTGCGATGAGCGGCGACTTGAGCAACTTGGCCGTGTCTTTCGCGAACGAGAAAGGCGTGACCGACTCGCGAGTCGAACCAATAATCAACAGCTCTTTGCCCGATTCGTTGATTCGCTCGAGCGGCTTTGTTGGAGGGTCGGGAATCTTGGGGTCATCTTGAGCAAGTTTGGTCCAGCTCAAGCCAACCGAAGGGCCGACGTACTCGTAGCCACTTGAGTCTTGATTCAAAGCCGTCCATCTAGGCGCAACCTCTTCGAACTTCTTGTTTAGCTCGCGCTGTTGGTCTTCGGTGAACTCGGGCCAGGCGTAATCCATCGAGTTCACAATAGTCATAACTTCGTAGGCGTTCGATCGGTCGATTTTCTTCTTCGCCAAAGTTGAGCCGGTCAGAGAGTTGGGGTCGTAGCCATCCATGTTGAAGGCATAAAACTCGAAGGCAGCGTTCCAGCCGTAGTTGGCGAGGTCGTCCATTGCCAGGTTGAACTCTTCGATTGCCTGATCTTCAGGCATGTATTGAAGCGCTTGGATGCCGCGAACCAAGAGTGTCTCTGAGCTCTTCTGGTACTTATCCTCGGTTAGCTCGTAGCCCGCGTAACCCAAAAGCATGTCGTCGTCGGCATATGCGCGAATGGCTAGTAGCAGCTCCCAGGCCTCGGTCTCGGTCATCTTGGCGTGCTTGGCATAGGCCTTCAGGTATTTGTTCAGTTTCGCTTCAGCTGCTTTGGCATCTTCTAAGGCGCTGGCAATCGGGTCATCATCCACGGTTGTAGGGCTATCAAGCACGATTTTGCCCACGTTGTCTGGGTAGCGCGTCACATACATGCCGGCGATGGTGGTGCCATAAGAGGTGCCGATGAAGTTGAGGTCTTCGTCTGGAGTCACAAGTTGGCGCATAAGCTCTAGGTCGTCCACTACGTTCTCGGTCGACATCGTCCACCAAAGCGGATTCTTCGCAGCGCAGTCTTCTAAATAGACATCGTTCGTTTTGACGCTGTCTAGGTATTCGGACTCATTCGCGGGCGAACCTTCGCCGTCGAAGTAGCTCTTGTAATCGAGTTCGTCAGAGCACTTGATTTCGGTGCCGTCTTCGAAGGTCGAGTGCCCAACACCGCGCGGGTCAAAACCAATCACGTCAAAGTGCTTGGTGAGCTCGGCCGGAAACTCTGATGCCTGCAACTGCTCGATTCCCGAGCCACCTGGCCCGCCGGGATTGATAAAAATGGTTCCCATGTAATCAGACTCGGATGCCCTGCTCAAGCGCATCATCTGAATCTTGTAGTTCGGCACTTCGTCGCTACCAACGTAGGTCGCAGGTGCAAGCACAGTCGAACAGTCAATGTCTGAGCTCTTGAAAACCTTCGATTGCCGGTCTTCTTCAAGCAACAAGTCGCCGTCGCACTTCTCCCAGGTGAGTTCTTGCGACTGAAACGCTGTGAGGTCGCGGGGTGTCTCGACCGGCGCGCAGCCGGTGAGGGACAGGAGCAATAGCGCGCATGCTGCAACACTCAGCGGAATCGATTTCATCTGTTTCACGGCCTCCGCTTATTGATCGAGAAGAGCCAAGCAGTTTCTTGACTCGGCTGCGCCCTTGTCGCTGGCTGAAATATCAAGATTCTTAGCGTCACCCCAGTCTGAGAACTCTAGAGCGAAACCATCAACCGGAATTATTAGGCCGTTGATTACATCATCAGACAGGTTGTCGTCGTTGGTGGCGAACAGGGCAGTTTGAGCGTCGCTTTCCCCATCAGGGATGAACTCAAGTGTTATAA
Source organism: Rhodoluna sp. (assembly GCA_030832605.1). Classification (GTDB taxonomy): domain Bacteria; phylum Actinomycetota; class Actinomycetes; order Actinomycetales; family Microbacteriaceae; genus Rhodoluna. Next base: position 2,002 of record JAURIU010000092.1, read on the forward strand.
ATCGAACATCGGCGAAGTCAGGGGCGTCGAAGCCCGCAGCCTTACCCGTGAGTGTTGAACCATCAAAACCTTGGCCGATGCCGTCTAGCAGCGTGGTTGAAACTTCGAGACATCCCAATGATTCAAAACTGATGTCTGCGGGGGCGCTAGATGATGGCGCGGGTCCCGATTCTGCGCTGCCAAACCCGAGTAGTCGCGGCAACACGAGAACCACGAAGACTATGGATGCTGCGATGAACCACCCGCGGCGATAAAACGGCTTCGGTGCTTCTGCTTCTTCTGACACCAAAACTCCTAACGCTGTGCGTTCTTGAGGCTTTGAGAAATCGTCGCCTCGTTTTCGGCTGTAATCATGCAGGTGATTTCTTTATCGCCACCGGCCCATGATTCTTCGGTCGGATAAATGTAGGTGAAATCAAGCTTGGATGACTCATAGTCAAGCCCAACGAAGCTTGAGAACTGTCCGTAGCAATACTCATCAGCCTTGGCTTCGATGTCTGTCGGCAACGTCTCTGAACTGTCAGTCAAGAAAGTTTCCGAATAGACCTCGAATTCATGTGGATCCGTGCATGGAACTCCGGTTGCCGA
>JAURIU010000093.1 GCA_030832605.1 Rhodoluna sp.
AGCATCCTAGTTTTCTCTGCTCACGGTGTTTCGCCTGCCGTTGTTGCCGCCGCCGATGCTCGTGGACTCAACACCATCGACGCCACCTGCCCCCTGGTGACCAAGGTTCACCGCGAGGTTCAGCGCTTTGCCAAAGAGGATTACGACATTCTGCTGATCGGCCACGAAGGTCACGAAGAAGTAGAAGGAACCGCCGGTGAGGCTCCAGACAAGGTTCAGATTGTCGACGTAGCCATTGAAGGTGTTCGCGTGCGCGACCCGAAGAAACTCATTTGGCTGTCGCAGACCACCCTCTCAGTTGACGAAACCATGGAGACCGTGGTCAGGCTTCGCGAGAAGTTCCCGACGCTGCAAAACCCACCGAGCGACGACATTTGCTACGCGACCCAAAACCGCCAGGTAGCGATCAAGAAAATCGGCGTCGACAGCGACCTCGTTATTGTGGTTGGCTCGGCAAACTCGTCGAACACCGTGCGATTGGTTGAAGTTGCCTTGGATGCTGGTGCAAAGGCCGCCTACCGCGTCGACTTTGCCAGCGAAATCGAAGAGTCTTGGTTTGAGGGCGTCGAAACCGTCGGTGTTTCTTCTGGCGCTTCGGTTCCTGAAGAACTCGTCGAAGAGGTGCTCGACTACTTGGCTGCGCGCGGATTCGGCGATGTTCGAAACGTAACCACCGCCGAAGAAGATGTTCAGTTCTCGCTACCGAAAGAGCTTCGCAAAGACCTCAAGGCCGCCGGTAACGACGTGAGCAACAAGGTCAAGCGCGACTAGTTTCCAGTTTCTTGGAAATGAAGTATGCGTGAAGCCCCAACCATAACCACCTCACGGTGACGTGGATGACAAGTAACGATAGAACTGTCTGAGGCCAATTCTCAGCCATTGCCCACAGTGCGGACTTGGCTGCTTGGCTTGAAGGGTTTGATATGAGCAAGCCCATGTTCCAAAAAAGTGGCGCTGCATAGATAAGCACAATTGCAACTGGATAAACCTGAGACAGAACTCCAACGGAACGGAAGCCGCTAGCTTGTGAATAGTGCGACTCAGCATCATCCATTTTTGTATTTGAGAGTTGAGCAACTCTCCGTACGTACTGTTTGATACTGAAAAGAGTGGGTAGCGCTACAGGTGCAAGCATGCCGATCGGTAAAGCATGGTTTCTTCGAACCGGTTTAGTTTTGAGCAAAGCGTAAACCGCGCGATTAATCCAGAAACCCATGATTTTCTCCCACTCTAGAATCCTTTTGAGTGAATTCTTTCAGATTGCTGGACATTTGATCGAAGGTTGAAGCATCCGCTATTTGAAGTTGGTTTCTTTGACTAACTTGCCTTCGCGATCGAAGGTTTTCCAAACGCCGACTTGAGTTCCGCGATCAAACGCGCCAGAGCGCATCAACGTGCCGTCTTTGCGAAAAAACTCCCAAAACCCGTGCATTTCGCCGTCGAGATACTCGCCCTTAAAGCGAGGAAGACCATTCTCATAGAACGAGCTTCTCTCGTGATTCATGTTTTTGCCTAGAGGCTCATCGACTTGCCGGCCGAGCCCAGCTCAGAAGCGGCTTCGACAACACGCTCAGCCATGCCGGCCTCACCGATCTTGCCCCAGGCGCGTGGGTCATAGGCCTTCTTGTTTCCTACTTCGCCATCAACCTTGAGAACGCCGTCGTAGTTGGCCAGCATGTGACCAGCGATTGGGCGGGTGAATGCATACTGCAGGTCGGTGTCGATGTTCATCTTGATAACACCGTGGCGCACGGCCTCGGCGATTTCTTCAGCGGTTGAACCCGAGCCACCGTGGAAAACGAGGTCGAATGGCTTGTCTTGGCCATACTTAGCGCCGACAACCGCTTGGATGTCGCCTAGCAACTCTGGGCGAAGCTTGACGTTGCCCGGCTTGTAGACACCGTGAACGTTTCCGAAGGTTAGAGCGACCATGTAGCGACCGTTTTCGCCAAGACCCAAAGCTTCGGCGGTTAGCAGACCGTCGTCTGGGGTTGTGTAGAGGTGCTCGCCCATGCCGCCCTCGACGCCGTCTTCTTCGCCACCGACAACGCCGACTTCGATTTCAAGAACAGCGCCGATGCCGTTGGTTAGCTTCAGCATTTCTTTGGCGATTTCTAGGTTCTCTGCCATCGGAACAGCCGAGCCGTCCCACATGTGCGAGTTGAATAGAGGGTCTTGGCCGGCACGCACGCGCTCTTGCGAAATGGCTATGAGCGGGCGCACAAACTTGTCGAGTTGGTCTTTTGCACAGTGGTCGGTGTGCAGGGCGATGGTGATGCCGTAGTTCTTGGCAACCTCGCGAGCGAAGGCGGCCATGGCTGCCGCGCCAGAGGCCATGTTCTTGATGGTTGGGCCAGACCAGTAGTCGCCGCCACCGGTGGTTACCTGAATAATTCCGTCTGAGCCAGCCGCCTGCAAACCTGCGAGAGCTGCGTTCAAAGTTTGCGAAGAAGAAACGTTGATTGCCGGATAAGCAAAGCCACCGTTCTTGGCGCGGTCTAGCATCTCTAGGTATTGGTCTGGTGTTGCTA
>JAURIU010000094.1 GCA_030832605.1 Rhodoluna sp.
CTGGGCTGGCTTGGTCATAGAGAGCACGTCAAGAGCCGCGTCAAGCTGCTCAAGAGTTAGGGTCTCTCCGTCGACGTAGCCGAGCTCGATGGTAGCCTCGCGAACGGTTAGGCCGTTCTTGACCGAGTGCTTGGCAATCTTGGCTGCTGCCTCGTAACCGATGTACTTGTTCAGCGGGGTAACGATTGATGGGCTCGACTCGGCAAGAGCGCGGGCACGCTCGACATTTGCCTCGAGGCCACGGATGGTCTTGTCGGCAAGCAGGCGCATCGAGTTCGAAAGCAGGCGAATCGACTCGAGCAGTGAGTTACCCATGACCGGAATGGCCACGTTCAGCTCGAAGTTACCGGTTGCGCCGGCCCAGGCAACCGTTGCGTCGTTGCCGATGACACGGGCGCAAACCATGAGCACGGCCTCTGGAACAACCGGGTTCACCTTGCCGGGCATGATGCTCGAGCCAGGCTGCAGGTCGGGAATGTGAAGTTCGGCGATGCCAGCGTTCGGCCCCGAACCCATCCAGCGAAGGTCGTTGTTGATTTTGGTGAGGCTCACGGCAAGAACGCGAAGGGCACCGGATGCTTCAACCAACGCATCGCGGGCGCCCTGCGCCTCGAAGTGGTCGCGTGCCTCGGTGATCGGCAATCCGGTTTCGGCGGCAAGCAGGCGAATAACCTCTTGCGGAAAGCCCTTTGGAGTGTTGATTCCGGTGCCGACGGCGGTTCCGCCAAGGGGCACTTCGGCAACGCGAACGATAGTGGTGTTCACGCGCTCAATTGCGTAGCGGATCTGTGCCGCGTATCCGCCAAATTCTTGACCGAGGGTCACTGGGGTTGCATCCATTAGGTGGGTGCGGCCGGCCTTTACGACCGACTTCCAGAGTTCTGCCTTTTCTTCAAGCGAGATGGCCAGGTAGTCGAGCGAGGGGAGTAGGTCGTTGATCAGAGCCGCGGTCACCGCAACGTGAACCGAAGTCGGAAAGACGTCGTTAGAAGACTGCGACGCGTTGACGTGGTCATTCGGGTGAACCGGTGAGCCGAGGCGGTTGGTAGCCAGAGTTGCCAACACCTCGTTCATGTTCATGTTCGAAGAAGTTCCCGAACCGGTTTGAAAAATGTCGACTGGAAACTCGCCGTCGTGGTTGCCGGCGGCGACGTCATCGGCCGAAGCTGCGATGGCGTCGGCGATTTTCGCGTCTAGAACGCCAAGGGTTGCGTTGGCGAGAGCCGCAGCCTTCTTGATCTGCGCCAAAGCGGCGATGTGAGCGCGCTCAAGGTTGGTTCCTGAGATCGGAAAGTTCTCGACGGCTCGTTGAGTTTGCGCGCGGTAGAGGGCGTTAAGGGGTACTTTAACTTCACCCATGGTGTCGTGTTCGATGCGGTATTCCACTGTTCGAGCCTTTCTAGCCTGCGCGATTGGTGCAAAACCCAAACGGCGATGTTATTCGACTGATCCGACCGTTGTAATCGGATGAATCTCTCCGAGAGCAAGTTTGTAATTTGCTCCGACCACACCTAATTTACCCGTCTCGACGGCTTCTCGAATCACCTTCGAGCGGGTCATGATTTCGTCGATGGTGTCGTGAATGTGCAGTTCGGTCACTTCATCAATGTCGTGCTTGCCTTGGGCGAATGCATTCGTGACCGTTGGTTGGATGCGAGCCACGATGTTTTGAATGAATTCACCCTTTGCACGCAACTTGCCGACACTCGAATCCATGGCGGCGCGAATCGCACCGCACTCGTCGTGGCCTAGCACGACGATGACCGAAACGCCGAGTACCTCAACGGCATACTCGAGCGACCCTAGAATGGTCTCGGCGATTACCTGCCCGGCATTACGAACTACGAAAAGATCACCGAGGCCAACGTCGAAGATTATTTCTGCGCTGAGTCTTGAGTCGGCGCATCCGAACAGCGCTGCAAAAGGAATTTGTTCACCGGCAAGAGCCGCACGTCGATCGACATCTTGGTTTGGGTGAGCTGGGTTGCCCTCAACGAAGCGGTGGTTGCCATCGACTAGCGCAGCCCAAGCTTGGGCTGGAGTGCTAGGTCTTGTTGTCAAAGTTGCCTCACTTGTTTCAGTGATTGCTATGGGTAGTTGCTTTGAATCTGCTCTTTCACAGAGTCAGCAAACGATTGAATTACGGCGGCATCGGCGGTTCCGTAAACCAAAATCGTGTCATTGCCAATCGTAGTCACCAACATGTAGTCGCGAGTCTTGACAGGCTTGTTTGGCCTGGTTGCCTCGAAGATTTGCCACGAGTCGTCGTAGGTGCCGGTTTGGGTCTTTTCTGAAAGCTGCAGGGCTATCCAAGTTGGGTTAGTGGTGAATGCTTGGGTGAACCCGATGAACTCGTTGTTTGGCCCGACAAAGCCGGCCGTCCACGATGCCTCGGTGCCGTCGGTGGGTGAGGTCTTGATCTTCGCGCTGTTGCTCCACCAGCC
>JAURIU010000095.1 GCA_030832605.1 Rhodoluna sp.
CTGACCGAATCGACGACTTGATCAACCGAATCATCAAAATAGTGGATGCTCACCGCGGCGAACTTCGCCCCATCAAGACTGCCGCCGCGTTCTCGATCGCGCCCGAGGTGGTGGTGACTCCGCGTGAGGCGTTTTTCAGCGACTACGAGGTTGTGCCGGCTGCCGAAGCGGTTGGCCGAGTCTCGGTTGAGATGATCTGCCCTTACCCTCCTGGGGTTCCGGTGCTTTCACCGGGGGAGCGCATCACCGAAGAGGCTCTGAACGCATTGTTCGAGGCGCGCGATGCTGGCACTCGAATCGCTTATGTTGCCGACCGCACGCTTGCCACGCTGAAGGTTATGCCGGTCTAGTTATAGACGTTGCCTCGAAAATCGATCAGCGTCACGTCAATTTCGTGGCTCTCGGGGTACAGGTAGAAAACTATCCTGACGTTTCCATGCACTTTGACGCGATACAAACCGGAAAGTTTTCCGCTAAGCGGCTTTGCCAGCTTTGCGGGATCGCTTACCTGAATTAGAGTCTCCAGTTTTGCCTGTACCGCTGCTCTCAAATTCTTTGGCATTCGCGCCAGACTCTTTGTTGCCGGTTTGCTCAAGTTCAATTGCCAAGTCACGTTCGTCGAGTTCTTTCATTACTGTGTCAAAGTCAAACCACTCTTCTTTTCCTTCAAAGGCAAGGCGTGCGCGGTATGCAAGAACAGCCTCTTGCGCCCAAAGTTCGTCTTCAAGATCGTCGATTGCCTCAACCAGTAGCTTCTTGATGAAGTAGGTCTTGGTCCGACCAGTCTTTTGGGCAAGCGCGGTGATGCGGTTGTTGAGCTCGTCATCGATTCGCAGGGTTAACATAGCCATAATCTTCTCCTGTATTACATGTAATACACATAGGGTAAATCGAATCTGTGCATAAAGCAAGATTCGGTTCGTTAGACGATGTCTGTGCCGGCCTGACTAGCCGGGGCTAGTCTTCGGCCACCATGTTGGCGCAACGCTGGGCGTCGTCGATGCGGTCATCCAGCAGGTAATTGGCCATCGCCTTATTGGCTAGGTTCTTACCCTTTACTTGGTTGCCTTCGGCAAACAGCAACACTGCGCGAGCCTCTTGCGACTGACCCTTGAACGATTTGGTCAGGGCGCCCTTCGGGGCGGCCTTGAGTGCGTCGATGTATCGGGTCGCGACATCCACGTTTCCAACTCGCGCATAGTAAAGAGCTAGTTCGCCGGCGGCCATCCAAAACTCGAGACGCCCGTAGTTGAGCGGGTTGCTGGCGACCTTTTCGTATTCGCCGATCATCTCTTCTTGACGACCCTGCATTCCAAAGCAGATGGCGAGCAGGGTGGTGGCTTCGAGCAAGATCGATTCGAAGTCGTGTTCGTCGGCAAGGGTTGCGGCTTCGGCAAGCACCTGCTGTGCATCCATGGGGTCGCCCACCACAAGCAGGTTGTGGCCCTGCATGCGCAGAGCGTCGGCCACTTCTTTGTGCAGTTTGTAGGTCTTCATCACTGGGATGAGCTTGGCAAGCAGCTCAGCCGCCTCGCCGCGGCGGTCTAGGCCGACTAGTGCGCGAGCGAACTCGAGGTCGGTGCGAACCTTGTGCTTCTGGCGTTTGCGAAAACCTGGGCGCAGCTTCATCTCTTCGATGATGCGCAGCGCTTCGCCGTAGTTGCCCATCTGGTTGTTGCAGCGAGCCATGATGAACTGAGCGCGGTCCATTTCGCGCTCGTTCTCGTTGTAGTTGGCTAGGTGGTAAGCCTCGGTTGCCTTCGATAGTGAAAGCTCGAGGTTGCTCTCTTCGAACAGGGCAGATGCCAGCTCGTTTTCGGCGCAAGGTACGTTGCTCTCGAATCCGTGTGCCTGAAAGTGTTCGGCCGCTTCGGCAAGCAGAACCTCGGCTTCGGCAGCGCGGCCGATTTTGCGCAGCATGCGAGCGTAGTCGGTCTTGATGTGAGCCACGAAGCGGTATTGCTCGCTCTCGGCTAGGTCGAGTGCACGACGCAACTGGTCGGCTGCTTCGCCATAGCGCTTGAGGCGGCGGTTCATGGTGCCAACCTGAAACAGTGCGTCGATCTCGCCGGTTACGTGCATGGCCTTCGAGGCGCAGTCGGCGGCGATGGCAAACGACTCGAGAGCCTGCTGGTAGTGGTCTTGCTGGGCGTTGATGAAACCGATCATCATGCGTGCGCTGCTCTGACCCGAATAGTCTTCGAGCTCGGCTCGAATGTCGGCAACGGTCTCGAGGTAGACGATTGCTTTGCTGAGGTTGCCACCGTCGAAGGTCTTGCGAGCTAGGCGCTCAATGGCGTCGGCACGAACGGTTTTGTTGTCTGAGGCGATGTCTGCCTGAATCTTTTCATCAGCAAACTCGTCTTCGAAATCGTGAAAATCACTCAATATTTATCGTCTCCTTTGATGATGAAAAGTTGGGGGAAGTCCATGATGAACCC
>JAURIU010000096.1 GCA_030832605.1 Rhodoluna sp.
TCCTCGGTGGGTTGATTGGAACCGTTGTTGGTGCAGTTGCGGGCTACTTCCGCGGTCGCATCGACGGGTTCCTCATGCGCGTTGTAGACCTTTTCACGACCATCCCAGTTATCTTGATCGGTGCCGTGATTGGTTTCAAGGTCGGTAACCTCGGTGTGGTCGTACTGGCCGTGTTCCTAGGTTTGTTCGGTTGGATCGGTCTGGCGCGTTTGGTTCGAGGCGAGTTCTTGAGCCTCCGTGAGCGTGAGTTCGTTGACGCTGCTCGAGTTGCCGGTGCAAGCCACAGTCGAATCATCTTCAAACACATTCTGCCTAACGCTGTCGGTATCATCATCGTGGCCGTAACGCTATCGATGTCGGGCGCTATCTTGCTCGAAACTGGCCTTTCTTACCTAGGCTTCGGTGTGGTTTCTCCAGACGTGTCACTTGGTTCGTTGATTAGCCAATACCAAGACTCGTTTGCAACAAGACCATGGTTGTTCTGGTGGCCTGGCCTGTTCATCATTGCGATCGCCCTCTGCATCAACTTCATCGGAGACGGTTTGCGAGACGCTTTTGACCCACGTCAACGTCGTCGCATCAGCAAGAAAGACCGTGCTCAGGCCAAATTGGCAGCAAAGGTATCTGCCTAAACAAGGCAGATCAGAAGGCTAAAAGTGCAGTACGTTACCGAGAACAAGCAGCAGAAGGCTGGCGCTCAACAGCGCGATGCCCAGCTTGTCGAAGCTACCGCTGCGCTTGGCCGAGGAAATTGTTGCGGCTCGCTCAAACTCGACCCTTCGAGTGCGGGCAATGTGGGCGGCAGCTCCGGAATGGCTGTTTGGAAGGTCGCCGGGTCTGAGGCCGAAATCTCTGTCGTAGTTGATGCCCTTGACGTCAGCCTTGTGAACAGTGCGTCGTCGGTAGCGGCCGGGAGCGGGAGCAGCCCACGCTACGACCTTGGCCTCACCGCTGTACACGGTCAAGCCAAATCGCGTTTCGATTTCGTCGACCTCGGCCCAGCCGATGGTTGCTGTGATGAACGGGTTAACAATCGTGATTCCCTCATCGAAGATCAAAACCTTAGGTTTGATGAAGAGCAGCCAAACCAGAGTTGCTGTGGTGGCAATAACTCCAGACTGGGCCATCCAAGTACCGTCACCGTAGAAAACAACCTGAATTACGAACAAAACATTGATGATCAGAGCCAAACTCGCGAGAACGAGGGCGGATCTAGGTCGAAAGACATTCAGATTGGTCACCAGACCATTCTGCCACTGCTTCAAACAACTTCATCAGTAGAAGGAAAGTAGAGATCGTGACTCAAAACGGAGAGCCAATTCTCAAGGTCGAGAACTACAACGTCGAGTTCTGGGTTGACGGCGTCTGGTACCCAGCTGCCATCGACATGAACTACCACGTCATGCCTGGCGAGGTGCTTGCCATCGTCGGTGAGTCTGGTTCTGGTAAGTCCTCATCTTCAATGGGCTTGATGGGCCTACTAGCCTCGAATGCTCGCACCACCGGTAGTGTCATGGTCAAGGGCGTCGACATGCTGACCGCAAACAGCAAAACTCTTCGCAGCTACCGCGGTAAAGAAGTTGCCTACATTTTCCAAGAGCCGATGACCGCACTGAACCCTGTTTACACAATCGGGTTTCAGATCATCGAGACTCTGAAGACCCACTTCGACATCACCACCGCTTCTGCACGCACCCGTGCGATTGAGCTTTTGACTCTGGTTGAAATTCCAAACCCAGAGAAATCAATCGACAAGTACCCTCACCAGCTCTCCGGTGGTCAGCGTCAGCGCGCCATGATCGCGCAGTCGCTAGCTTGTGACCCTGCACTTCTTATCGCGGATGAGCCGACCACCGCTCTCGATGTAACGGTTCAGGCCGAAATCATCGACCTGATGCGCAACCTAAAAGACAAGCTCAATTCGGCTGTTCTCTTGATCACCCACGACATGGGCGTAGTTGCCGACCTCGCTGACCGCATCCTGGTTATGAAAGATGGCTTCACGGTTGAGCAGGGCACTGCTGACCAGATCTTCAACGCTCCTCAGCACCCATACACGCAGTCACTACTAGCATCGGTGCCAAAACTCGGCTCAGTGCCAGCGCGTGCGCGCGTGGCAGAGGGTAACCAGGCAGTCTTGAGCCTGCGCGATGTAACCAACGAATACCCGAAGCGTGGACGCGTGCCAGCATTTACTGCCGCACAGGGCATCTCGCTAGACATATACCCAGGTGAAATTCTCGGCCTTGTTGGCGAGTCTGGTTCGGGTAAAACCACGATTGGTCGCGCTGCCATCGGTCTTCTTCCGATCAAAGAAGGCACCATCACCGTTGCCGGCAACGACATCAGCAAGGCCTCGCTTAAAGATCTTCAGAAGATTCGCAAGCACACCGGAATCGTCTTCCAAGACCCGGC
>JAURIU010000097.1 GCA_030832605.1 Rhodoluna sp.
ATGCCACGATGGCAAACCAACAACCTTTGAGTATCATTTTGTGAATCTATCGCAGGCGTCAGACAATGTATGTATGGCCACGCATGACGAACTCGACGCCCCCGATGAGGCAATCGAAAATTGGGGTGAAACCGTCGTCACGCACGCCCCGTTCTATCGCACGCTCTACTACCCAGACGTGCTCGATTTGCGTCGCTGCGGTTACGAAGTCGCCGACTTCGCCGAGTTGTTCGACCGCCTAGACGTGGCAGTAGTCTCGCAGGCACGCGTGGTTCACGGCCTGCTTCACCAACCCGGCGGCAATGCCATTTGGAACCCGCACCGCGCCCGCCAACTCGAGTTCAGCACCCGCGCCGCCCTGCACCGATTCGGGCTAAGCGACGCCCCGACAATGCTGCGACGGATGCTCGGCCGAGCCTTCCCTGGCGACAGCGTTTCACACCTCGCCGTCGACCTGCTCAACGTGTTCTTTTGGGCGGCACTCGCGCAAATCGCCCGCGACTACGCCTGGCGCATGCCACAGCTCGCGATGTATGCCGACTACCTCGAATACCCGGTGGTGGCCGCATTCGGTATGCCAGCATCCGAGGCTAAAAGCGCGGCTTAGCTAAGGCGTCAGGCGCCGAAGGCATCCGTGATGGTCACCGTTTGCAACCCACGGGCTTTCAACAGCGCGCGGATGCTCGCAAAATTCGCCACGGTGGCGTTGCTGTTCGCGTGGTCGATGATGATGCGCCCGTTGGCCATCCACTTTTGGCAGTTTTTTAGCACCGATGCCGACGAGACGCCGGTTCCCGAACCGGTCGACCCATACCAAAGCACGGGTTTGGTGAATCCGTTATCGGCGGCCACCTTGATCACTCGGGCGTCGATGTGACCATAGGGCGGGCGCCAGTAGGGGCCGGGGTCTACCCCGTAGGTGTCTTCGATGAAGCGGCCGGTCGACACTAGTTCTTGCTTTATTTTTCGATCGGTTGCGCCGGTGAGGCTGAGGTGACTCATGGTGTGGTTGGCCATTTGAACGCGGCCCGACTGCGTGAGTTCGGTGAGTGGTTTGGCTAGTTTTTTCCAACTGCTTGCGCCCGCCCACACAAACATGGTCATTCGCAACTCTTCGTGTTTTTCGAGCAGTTTTACATAGGCGCGAAGCGAGTCGACCGATGCGCCGTCGTCAACCGTCCAAGCCATGCGGCGGGTCTTAGATGCCGGCAGGCTAGAGATGCATCCCTTGGGCCAGGCGAGCGCTGGTTCGGTGGGTAAAAACGGGTTTACGCTCGGCCCGATTGCGAGCGCGGATGCTGCCGCTGCACTCACGGTTAGAAAAGCTCTGCGGTCCATCGTTTTAGGTAGCTCAGGCGGCGGTGTGGGCGTTCGTTGAGTTGGCCGGGGGCTAGGGCGTTGCCGCTTCGCCGTTCCTAGATCTGGCGGCCTAGGTTAGCGCGAACCTTTTCTTTTACAGCGTTTGGGTCGCCCGATGGCTTCTTGCCGACGATAGCGCCTTCAATCTCAAGCGCCTTTACAGTGCGAAGGTCTGAGATCCAGTCCATCACGGCGAATAGAACACCCGAGAGAACGAAGGTTAGGTGAATGGCTACGCGCCAGAAGATGTGTTCGTAGTCAGCCTTGGTGGTCTCGTCGCCAGCCAATTCGATGAAGTCTTTCAAGAGCTCGATAACCGAGATTGCAACCAACGAACCAATTAGCTTGATTTTTAGACCAGAGAAGTCGATTGTTCCCATCCAGTGTGGGCGGTCAACTGATTCTTCGGCTGCTTCGATCTTTGAGACGAAGTTCTCATAACCGGCGAATAGCACGATCAGAATCAAGTTGCCAAGAAGAACTAGGTCGAGCAACGCCAAAAGGTCTAGAACGAAGGTGTGGTTCTCGGCGATGTGGGTGAAGTCCATGTGCGTGATAAGCACCCAGAATGACATCACGAAGCGAACGGCAAGCAAAACCAGCACACCAATCAAACCGATGTAGAGCGGTGCTAGTAACCAGCGCGAAGCAAAGATTAGTTTTTCGATAGCCGACGAAATCATGGTGTCCCCTTTTCAAAACGATGTCTAAAAACTAGTGCATTTTCGAACCTCTCGCGACAACTTGTCTCAAACGTTACTTTTGGCCGCGATCCAATCGGCGCTCACGACTTTGCAGTTATCTACTAACTGAGTAGATTCAATCCAAGTTGTTAATAAAGGGGATGCGCGATGAAGTCTCGTATTGGGCAAAGAATCAGATACTCGTTCGACAATCTGATGGCGCGTGGGTTGATCTCGCTCATTGGCCTGCTTGGGCTAGCGAGCATCCTCTTTGTTTTCGTAATCGCGGTTGTAGTGGTCGTGCTCGGGCTTCACCCTGCTGATGCCAAACTTGATTTTCCC
>JAURIU010000098.1 GCA_030832605.1 Rhodoluna sp.
CCTTGCTGAGCGCGGATTACTTCCAGATCTACTCCACACATCCCTACTGCGCCGTGCTATTCACACTTCACAGCTAGCACTGGATGCATGTGATCGTCACTGGATTCCAGTTAAACGTTCATGGAGATTAAACGAGCGTCACTATGGCGCTCTTCAGGGCAAAGACAAAGCCCAAACCCTGGCCGAATACGGGCCAGAGCAGTTTCAGATTTGGCGTCGATCATTCGACGTGCCACCACCGCCGATTGATGACGCCAGCGAGTTTTCGCAGGCTCACGACGAGCGCTATGCCGATCTTGGCGACAATATTCCAAAGACCGAGTGCCTTAAAGACGTGCTCGTTCGCATGTTGCCACTTTGGAACGATGAAATTTCTCAAGATCTAGTAGCTGGCAAGACCGTACTGGTCACCGCACACGGCAACTCGTTGCGCGCGCTCGTGAAGCACCTCGATGGGGTTTCAGATGATGACATCGCCGAGCTGAACATTCCAACCGGCATCCCGCTGGTTTATCGTCTAGACGCGAACTTTAAGCCGATTGTGGCTGGCGGAGAATACCTAGACCCAGCGGCTGCTGCCGCGGGTGCCGCAGCTGTTGCGGCTCAGGGCAAAAAGTAACTTAGTCGTTCCACTCACCGGTGGTGAGGTAGGAAAGCTTGGCTGAAATGTCGACCACGTGGTCGGCAAAGCGCTCGTGGTAGCGGCTGGCCAGCGTGACATCGACGGTGAAGACCGCGTTCTCTTTCCAGTCGTCGCCCAACACGGTGTCGAAAACGTGACGGTGAAGTTCATCGACGCGCTCGTCTTCGGCTTGAATCGAACGGGCAACGTCTACATCTGGGTCTGCTAGAAGCTTCACAACCTTGTTGGCTAGCGCTACGTCGAGAACACCCATTTCAACGAATGTCGAACGAAGCGATTCTGGAATGGCTGAGCCAGGGTATCTGAATCTGGCAATCTGGGCGATGTGGCCGGCTAGTGCGCCCATGCGCTCTAGAGATGCGCTAATGCGAAGGGCCGAAACCAAGATGCGAAGGTCACGAGCTACTGGTGACTGGCGAGCGAGGATGCGAATCACAAGTTCGTCGAGTGCCAAAGCCTTATCGCCAGTCAATTCCGCGAGCGAAATGGCCTGATCGGCTAGAGCGACATCAGATTTTGTAAACGCGTGTGACGCACTCTGCATGATGCGTGTCACATCGGTGGCAATCTCGACAAGACGCTCTTGTACTTCTTTTAGCTCCTGTTGAAAGACTTCGCGTGCCATTCTCGCTCCTTAGGGTTACTACCAAATCTTGTCTTCACAAGGTTAACGTCAGACGAACACAGGCTAAACCGGTCGAAAAATCGTAAACCTTGCCCAACTTAGCGAATCTTGCCGAAGCCGTCATCACCTAATCTTAACCTTGTGAACATCTCAGAGATTGTTTTGGCAGTGTGTCTCGTAGCGGCACTGGGCCTAATCATTTCTCTGCTAGTCACCATGAAACGACGTGCTACCGCTAACGAGGCAGCCATCGAGCAAAATTCATCAGACAGCGCTTTGGAGTTGCTCGAAGTTCTCTCGCTTACCGCGCTGGTGGTTAGCCCCAACAACCAAGTTATTCGCGCAACCACTGGCGCTATCGCCCTGGGTCTGGTGAAAAATCGTGAGCTGGCTCAAGATGAGCTACGCGCTTTGGTGCTTAGCGCATGTCAAACTTCGGGTGTTGAGACTCTCGAAACCGATGTTGCTATTGGGCTCGGCCCTGAGAAAGCCCTGCTTCATGCCCGGGCGGTACAACTTTCTGATTCCAACGTTCTGATGGTGGTTGAGGACAATACAGAGTCAAAACGCTTGGATGACACCCGACGTGACTTCATAGCGAACATTTCGCACGAACTTAAAACTCCAATTGGTGCGATTAGCCTGCTTTCTGAAGCGCTGGTAGACGCATCAGATGACCCGGTCGCGGTGCAGAAATTCTCAAAGAGTCTGCGAAAAGAATCAAAGCGGCTAACCAACCTCATCAAAGATGTCGTTCAACTTTCCCGCATTCAATCTGCCGAGGTTGTGGCAAACGCAGAAGTTGTAGATCTTTCGACGGTCGTCATGGAGGCACTCGATCGAAACTCGTATCGCGCCGAAGCTCGAAATGTGAAAATCACCTACGATGCACCCGAAGGGTTAGAAGTCATTGGCGACCCCGAAATGCTCACCGTGGCCGTCAAGAATCTAATTGAAAATGCCATTCTCTATTCTGATGAAGGAGCGCCAGTCGGAGTGGGCTTGCGAAAAGTAGACGATGTAGCCGAAATAGCAGTAACCGATTCGGGGCTCGGAATTCCTCAAGAAGACCAGTCCAGAATATTCGAACGGTTCTATCGAGTCGATCCGTCG
>JAURIU010000099.1 GCA_030832605.1 Rhodoluna sp.
CAAACGTTTAGAGGATGAATTGGAATGGGTCAGATCAAGTCCTAAAGCTCGTCAAGCCAAATCAAAATCTCGTTTAGAGCGTTATGAAGAAATGGCATCAGATGCCGATAAAACTAGAAAAATGGATTTTGAAGAAATTCAAATTCCAGCTGGCCCACGCCTCGGCAACGTAGTGCTCGAAGCCAAGAACCTTCAAAAAGGTTTCGAAGGCCGTTCGCTTATTGACGGTCTGTCCTTCTCGCTTCCTAGAAACGGAATCGTCGGAGTCATCGGCCCTAACGGTGTCGGTAAGTCAACCCTGTTCAAAACCATCGTCGGCCTCGAGCCACTTGATGGCGGCGAGCTAAAGATCGGTGAAACCGTCAAGATTTCATACGTCGACCAAAGCCGTGCCGGTATCGATCCGAACAAAACCCTCTGGGAAGTGGTTTCAGACGGCCTCGACTACATGCAGGTTGGCCAGGTCGAAATGCCTTCCCGTGCCTACGTAGCCGCTTTCGGTTTCAAGGGCCCAGATCAGCAAAAGCCAGCGGGCGTGCTATCTGGTGGTGAGCGCAACCGTTTGAACCTAGCGTTGACACTCAAGCAGGGCGGCAACCTGTTGCTACTGGATGAGCCAACAAACGACCTTGATGTTGAAACCCTTTCGAGCCTGGAGAATGCACTTCTTGAGTTCCCTGGTTGCGCAGTGGTGATTACACACGATCGTTGGTTCCTAGACAGAGTTGCAACGCACATCCTCGCCTATGAAGGTAGCGATGACAATCCTGACCAGTGGTACTGGTTCGAAGGAAACTTCGATTCTTATGAAGAGAACAAGATTGAACGCTTAGGAGCCGAGGCTGCAAAGCCGCATCGCTCAACCTACCGCCGACTAACCCGCGACTAGGCGAGTTCAGGTACTCGAACCATTCCCTCTTGAGCCACCGTGGCGACAAGTTCACCTTCGCGCGTGTAAATGTGCCCCAAGGCTAGGCCTCGACCGCCCTGCGCACTAGGGGAGTTTTGAACGTAAAGCAACCACTCATCAACCTTGGCTGGGCGATGAAACCACATCGCGTGATCGAGGCTTGCCGATTTCAATCCTGGGTGAGACCAGGCAATCCCGTGGCGACGGTAAATCGATTCCAGAATCGTGTAGTCGCTCAGATAAGCCAATGCCGCTTGGTGAAGGTTGGCGTCGTCGGGTAGGTCACCCAGTGCCTTTAGCCACACTGCCTGCTTGGCGACTTTCTCACCGTCAACACTGAAGTAAATCGGTTTCTCAACATGCCTGAGGTCAAACGGGCGAGCTTTTGACCAATATTGTGCAACCGGATGCGGGTTGTCGCCCATGAGTTCTGCGGCACTTGGCAGTTGCTCCGGGGGAGTGATGTCGCTCGACATCGACTCGAAATGTTCGAGCCCGGGGTCGACATCTTGGAATGATGCAATCATCGAGAAAATAGGTTCGCCATTTTGATAAGCCTGAACTCGACGCGTGCTGAACGAGCGTCCGTCGCGAAGACGGTCAACAGAGAAAGTGATCGGCAGAGTGATGTCGCCGGCACGTAGAAAATACCCATGTAGCGAGTGCGCAACTCGGGCTGGGTCGACGGTGCGAGTCGCTGCAACTAGGCTCTGGGCCAGAACCTGACCGCCGTAGACGCGGCCGTGCGGCATCCACTGCGATGGGCCGATAAAGATGTCTTCGCGGGTTCTTGCGCCCGAAGCATCCGAGAGATTGAGCGTGGTCAGTAACTCAGCTAAAGGGTCGTTGGGAATCGGAATCGACGTTGACATCTGTGCCTCATTTCGCTTGTGCGGGCTGCACACAGGCTAGTTTAGATAACGACTATGAAAAATGAATTTCTTCTCGCTGATCGCGAAACCGCCGAAGACCTGCAGGCATTTTTGCAACGAGCAAAGCGCTTGGATGCAGACGGGCTGGTTCGCTTCAGGGCCTACGGCCAGGTTTTGGCGGCCTATGTGGCTCCCATTTTTGCCGGCAGCCTAATGGATTCGGGGCCAACCGTGATCGGCCTGCGCACCTGTGAGCTGGCCAACGACACCGAAGTCGAAGCGCTTGTTCCCATTGCCGCCGTGCTAGACAGGCTGGCCCGCGTACTTGAGACAGACCTTTGGCACGCCAAGGATTCGAAGATAGTTTTGCCTGAAAATTCAAGGGCGGCATGGGCTGGAATCACCCCTCCACGGGCTGGTTGGTTGCAGATTGACACCATAAACGAGACTTTGCTGACCGAGATTGCCAAGGCCGGCATCGCCGAGGTTGCTCAGACCCTGCCCGAGGCCGTTGGTGGCCCGATTGCGGCACGCATTCGCGGTAGCATTTGGGGTCG
>JAURIU010000009.1 GCA_030832605.1 Rhodoluna sp.
CCCATGCCGAGGTTATAGATTTCTAAGCCCAATTCACGCGCGGCGGCAACCGGCCAAACGCCGAGCGGCGAGTCGGAGTCTTCGCAGTGGCTGATCGAGCTGCCGTAGTGCACCCAACGGGGCAGCGGGTCGTTTAGGTCTGGTTCGAGTGGCGCATTGGCGCTCACACCGAGCAACTCGATTGAGCAATTGTGCGGAAGCCAAATCTGCACGCGGCGGGCCTGGTCACTGGCTGGCAGGTCGAAAACCGCCACCGAATCTTCGCCGAGCCTGGTTTCTTGAACGACATCGCCGTTCCAAACCTGAAGGTCGCCGTTGGTGTGCGAAATGCTTGCCTCAAAACCATCGGCGGTCACCGAAATAGTCGACGCGCCGGACATGAATCCATCGGCCAGATTGGCGTCGCGGTGTGAGCGGTAGCGAACCTCAAGTGTGCTCGCGCTGGTGAGTAGGTTCAGGTGCGCGCCACTAAGTCGTTCGGCCATCTTCGCGACAACTGGCGCGTGTGCGTGCTGTGCGTAGGTCCAGTCGGGTAGGCGGCTGAGCAGCAGCCCGCGTTCGCCGTCGAGCACTCTAGATACGCCACGGATGCTCTCCCGCACTAGCGCGGCTGTGTCTGAGTTCATCGCCATTCCTGAAGTTTATGACGCCTCGAAGAAAACTTTGTGTCGATAGTTAGACTTTCTCGCATGACCAAGATTGTTCTGTGGGCCGACAAGTTCGACGAAACCGCCGAGTTTTATCGACTATTGCTAGGGGCTGAATTCAAGCACGCCTCTGAAGGGTTCGTTTCGATTATTGGCGAACACAACGAGGTTCTGCTTCACGCGGTTCCGGCTCAGTGGGCCAGCGACATTTTGGTGCCACCGGCGCTGCGCGACGAGAGCCCGCTGAAGCCCTGCTTTAAGGTTGAGACGATTGCTTGTGCGCGCGAGGCGGTAAGTGGCACGAACGGCTTGATTCTTGGCGCAGATCGTGAACAGACCCACGGGGCCATGACCTACTGCGACGGCAACGACCCCGAAGGCAATGTCATTCAGGTTTACACGACTGCTTAGAAGTCGGTGCTTGCCACCACGGTAGTTCCAGCCGCGATAGCTGCGACAACAACGCTGGCCACGTGCTCGGCGGTCATGCCCTCAGGCATCTGCGGTGCAGCGCCAAACAGCGGCCGAGTAGCCAAGCCGGTTTCGGTGTGGCCAGGTCTGGCGTCAATCACTTTGATCTTGTCGCGTCGCAGTTCAAAAGCCAGTGAGCCCAACCAAGCCGAGAAAGCGCTCTTGGATGCGCAATATGCGCTCATGCCAGGGAACGACTTTTCGGCAACCACACCCGTGATCGCCGCGATGAACGCGTCTTCGCGACCGCGGAGGGCCGGCAAGAGTTCGGTAATCAATTGCGTCGGGCCACCGAAGTTGACCTGAGTGAGAGCGGCAACCTGCTGCGCGGTGGTTTCGGCAGCCATGCCAAAACCCACGCGTCCTGCGGCGACCACAATGCCGTCGATCTGCTCGTTGGCGACGATGTAATCGGTGAGAACCTTGATACTTTCGGCACTTCCAAGGTCAACCACCAAGCGCAGCGCCGCTTCGCTAGAAATGCGAACCGCGCTCTCTTGCGAGCTTGCGGTGCCGAGCACCTGCGCGCCGGCTCGGGTGAGCATCCGAGTTATTTCGCCACCGAGAACACCAGATGCGCCGACCACGAGAATGCGTTTTGCTGAAAAGTCCATGCCAAGCACAACTAGTTGGGTGCTCTAGGTATTTCACCGATAGGTTTATTTGGTTGAAAGTGAGTGATTGATGGCTGAAAGACTTTTGTATTCGGTAGAGCGCGAGTACGACACCGACATGGCGACCATGTGGAACGCCTGGACCAATGCCGCTGAACTCGCGGCTTGGTATCACCCGACCATTCTTGAAGGAGTGCCGGGCACGTTCACCTCAGAAACCAACGTTGGCGGGCTCTGGACCGCCGCAATCGATGTGCCGATGAACGACTTCGTGGCGTATTTTTGGGGCCGCTACTCGGTCGTAGAACCAAACCAGCGCCTAGTGCACTCGCTGAGTTACAGCCAAGACCCAGCCGAGTTTGCCGAGCGCGACCCGAACGCCCCGGCCCACCGCATCGAAATCGACTTCGAACAGCGCCCAGCGGGTGTTTGGGTGCGGTTTACGCAGTTTGGCGAAATGCCAGACGAGCAAGCTGAGGCCTCAAAAGAGGGCATGGAGAGCTATTTCGACTCTCTTGGTTACCACTTAGATAGTAAGTAGGCGCTGCAGGTCGCCGTGCACTTCCATAGCGCCAACCAGCCCTTTACCCTCAAGCAGCACGTGCCCAGCGCGGTCGGTGTGCTTGATGTGAATCACAGCATCTAGCGTCTCATCGACTCGCTGGTGCATTTCGGTGCGAATTGGCGCGTGCAGTAAGCCTCCGCGAACCCGATCGGCGCTTAGTGTGAGCAGCCCGTCCTTTGAACTCAACTGCCATTGCACGTGGGTGTCAGTGATGGTTAGCTCGATCTCTTTAGCGCCGTTGTAGGTTGTCCAGCGGTGAAGTTTGCCGCTGTGCTTGAGGCCGACGATGTAGCCGCGAAACGGGCGACCGATCCAAGGGATGATGGCAACAGAACCGATCAAGCTGGCATCTGGGTCGCTATCGATGTGGTTGCTGTGCAGCCAAACATATCCGCTCGGAAAAGCTCGACCCCAGTCTTTTTCGATGTAGCCGCGGCCACCTGCGAATGAAACCTTTTTACCTTCGACGGTCAGGTCGCCAGCAAGGTCGTGACCGAAAGAGACGATGCCGTGAAAACACTCCATGAATGGAACCGCGCCGAACCAGCCCATGATGCCGGGCGACATCGGTTTCACAGGCCATGGGTCGAGTTCACTCTCGAAACTGATCGAGCCGCGCAGTTCTGGCAGGTCGAGCGTCACACCTTTGCTGCTGAAGTGATTGTTGCCAAGCGATACATCGAACTCGTCAGCCGAAGCCGAGAATTCGCTCGTATCAAACTTGTGATACCAAGAACGACCGGTGCTGCCGTCGAGCAACTGAATGAATGCCTCGTTAACCCCGCCGTCGAGCCCTAGAAAGACTCCTGGGATGACCGCCCAGCGTGTTTTCTGGTCAGCGCTAACCACCTTTACATACCAACCCTCGAAGTAGCGTTTGCTGCGGCCATGGCCGTGAAAGGCCTCGGGGTGAAAAATGCCCTTGAAGAATTGCAAAGGTGTGCGCATAGCCAAAGTTTAGGTTGCCCGTGGCGAAACTCATTCTGGTTCGCCGAAATCAGCTCTGGGGTATTTGATTACCGACCCGTTAGCACCTAGCGTTTGTTCTAGAGGGGCTTTTCTAAGGGCGGGTATTGACTTCACAAATTAGGCTGCACGGTCTCGATGCGGCTCGAGCCTCAATGATGCTGCTTGGTGTTTTCGTGCACGCGGCACTCGTGATTCCCGAACTGATGCCGGTCGATTCTGGCACCGGCTCGTTTTTCGCGGTTAGCTACGCGATCGTGCACAGCTTTCGCATGCCGGCATTCTTTTTGATCTCGGGCTTCTTCGCGGCCTATCTGTTGCAATCCGAAGGTGTTCGAGCCTTTCTGGTCAGCCGCTTCAAACGCATCGTTTCGGTGCTCGCCGTTGCGGCCGTAATCATCGCCTCGCTGCTCTGGCAAACCGGATGCACCTGGTGCAGCCCGAGCCAAAGTCGCGACTATCTGAGCACCGCGCTCATCTACCTATGGTTTCTCTACTACCTCGCCATCATTTCTCACCTCGCGCTGTTGGCCCACATGCTTGCCAAGCGGTTACCGGCACAGATGCGCGAGCTAGGCCGCGCGCTAACCGAAGCCCTGCGGCTCGGGCCTGTCGCGGTGGGAGTCATTGGGCTCGTGCTCGCTCTCGTTCCGGGGTTGCTCGACGCGACCGGACAGGTTCGCATCGAAATGGGTTGGGTGCCGAATATCCCGCTGCTGGTGTTCTTCGGGGCGTTTTTTGCGCTCGGCTGGGTGATCAATCGCAACGCGGAGCCTCTGCTGCGCAAGGTCACGGCCTCGGCTTGGTTGAACTTCGGGCTGGCGGCGGGGTTTGGCGCAGCATCCGCTTGGTTGTTTTCAATCGGCGACGCATCATGGCAGCCGGTGGTTCAGGTGCTGGCCGTCACCTATTCGACCTTCGCCGTCATCGGGCTGTTCTTGCGCTACCTGAATGCCGAGCTGCCCGTCGTTCGATACCTTGCCGACGCTTCTTATTGGGTTTATCTATTTCACGCACCGGTAATGTTTGTCGTCATTGCCCTTGGTGCTCGGGCGGGTTGGTCGCCGATCGTGGTGGCCATCGTCTCGATCGCAGCGGCTTTGGCGTTCACTCTGGTGACCTATCACTACCTCGTGCGATCGACGATCATCGGCAAGTGGCTGAGCGGTCGTCGCAGACCGCGGCGAGCAAAACGCGTCGGCTAGTTTTTGGCGAAAGCGCTCTGGGCAAGAGCGTGTAGGTGCGAGTTTGTGGCCAAGACCGAAGAAGTTTCGGCGGTCAGCTCGCCGTCAAGCGCGCTAAAAGTGCCGCCCGCCTGTTCGACGATTGGCACCAAGGCCGCGATGTCATAAATCTTCAGATCGTGCTCGCCCACGATGTCTACGCTGCCCTCGGCAAGCAGCATGTATGAGAAAAAGTCGCCGTACGCTCGCGTGCGCCAAACCTTGCGCGACAGCTCGACCAGTTCGTTCAGATAACCGGCGCGGTCCCAGAGCTGAAGGTTGTTATACGAGAGCGAGGCGTGCTCGAGTGCCGCCACCTGTGAAACTCGGATGCTGCGCTCGGCTCCATCAACGTCTCTAGTGTGCGCACCAACGCCAGGAGCCGCCCACCAGCGCCGACCGAGGGCAGGGGCCGAAACCACGCTCAAAACGGGCTTACCGTCGACCGCAAGGGCGATTAGAGCACCCCAGACCGGCACGCCGCGCATGAAGTTTGCGGTGCCGTCGATCGGGTCGATGATCCAGGTTCTAGAGCCAGACCCGGTGTTACCAAACTCTTCGCCGATCAGGGCATCTTCTGGGCGTTCCTCGGCCAAAACCAGCTTGAGCGCCGCTTCAACCGAGCGGTCGGCGTCGGTCACCGGCGAAGCATCCGGTTTCGTTTCAACCACGAGGTCCTGAGCCAAGAATCGGGGGAGGGCAATCGAATCGGCCAAATCGGCTAGCCGAAGGGCAAGCGCGAGGTCAGATTCGTATGAAGACATGAATAAAAGCCTAGTCTGACGAGGCCGAGACGATTAGGCGTCGCAGGCTGTCAACGCGCGCGGTGCCGGTTTCACCCAGGCGACCATCGGTAATCGCGGCATCGAGCTCGCAGTCGGGAGATTCGGCAAGGTGAGAGCAGTCTCGAGGGCAGGTTTCGATCACCTTGTAAAGGTCTTCGAATGAGCGCAGTAGTGAAGTCGGATTAATGTGGCCAAGGCCGAACGAGCGCACGCCAGGGGTATCGATGATCCAGCCGTCTTCGAGTGCGATTGCGCGAACCGATGAAGAAGTGTGGCGGCCTCGACCGGTCACCACGTTTACTCCGCCGGTGGCTCGTGCTGCGTCGGGCACCAGCGCATTCACGAGGGTCGACTTGCCCACTCCCGAGTGGCCCACCATCACGGTGATTTCGCCGTGCAACAGCGCTTCGAGCTCGGCGATGCTGGGTGCATCCGAGCGGTTTTTAACCACTGGGATGCTCAAACTCTCGAAATTCGCCAAGAATTCGGCTGGGTCGGCAAGGTCGCATTTGGTGATGACCAAAATCGGCTTGAGACCGGCATCGAAGGCCGCCGCAAGATAGCGGTCGATTAGGCGGGTGCGCGGTTCGGGGTTCGTGATTGCGGTGACGATGGCCATCTGCGTGGCGTTGGCAACGATCACACGCTCGACCTGGTCGGTGTCGTCTGCGCTTCGACGCAAGAGTGAGGTGCGCGGCTCGATTCGCACGATGCGAGCCAGAGTGCCTTCGTTTTCTGAGGTGTCGCCGGCCAGGGCAACCCGGTCACCCACTGCTGCACCCTGCTTGCGCAGCTCTTTGGCCAAGGTTGCGGTGATGTCGCGTTGTTCATCGACCAGCAAAACGCGATAACGGCCGAGGTCTACGCCGGTTACAAAACCGATCGGTGCATTTTTGTGATCAGGGCGAATTTTGGTGCGCGGCTTGTTGCCCTTTGGGTTTGGGCGAATTCGCACATCGTCTTCGTCGAGGTCGTGGTCGCCCGGGGTCGGCTCGTATAACCAGCTCAAGCGCTTGCCCCAAGCAGCTCGGCCCAAAGTTTGGTGAACTCTGGCATGGTCTTTGCGGTCGTACCGATGTTTTCAACTCGGATGCCCGGCACTCGTAGCCCCATGATGGCCCCCGCCGTTGCCATGCGGTGGTCTTCGTAGCTGAGCCAGTCGCAGCCGTGCAGGTTAGCGCTCGGTTCGATAGCCAAGCCGTCTTCGGTTTCGCGACAGTAGCCGCCAGTACGGTTGATTTCGGCGGTGAGGGCTGCGAGGCGGTCGGTTTCGTGACCGCGAAGGTGGGCAATGCCGCTGATTCGACTCGGGGTTTCGGCTAGGGCTGCCAAAACGGCAACCACTGGAGCTAGTTCGCCACCGATCGAAAGGTCGATGTCGATTCCCTTGATGCGACCGTCGGCGCTGAGCGTGAGCCCGCGCTCGTCGCGCACCACGGTTGCACCCATTTGGGTCAGGATGCTCTCGAAGTGGTCACCGACCTGGGTGGTTGTAGTTGGCCAGTGAGCGATTGTCACGCTGCCGCCGGCAACCATGGCTGCCGCCAAGAATGGCCCGGCGTTTGAAAGATCTGGTTCGATAACCACTCGGCCGCCGGCGATAGCGCCAGGCTCAACGCGCCAGGTTGCCTCGGCGGTTTGCCGTGCATCCACGCCTCGTTTTTGAAGGCAGTCTAGAGTCATCTCAATGTGGGGCATGCTCGGTAGGTGCTCGCCGCGGTGCGTGAGGGTAAGGCCGTCTTCGAATCTCGCAGCGGCAAGTAGCAAGCCTGAGACGAACTGGCTCGATTCACTAGCGTCGATCTCGAGTTCACCACCACGGATGCTGCCCCGCGAGCTAACCGTAAACGGAAGTCGCCCTGCCGAGGTTGCCGGTTGCTCAACCGAAACTCCTAGGGCACGAAGCGAGTCAATCGTGGTGGCCATCGGGCGTCGCTTTGCCGCTTCGTCGCCGTCAAACTCAACCGAGCCCGCGTGCAAACCTGCCAGCGGAGGTACGAAGCGCATCACGGTGCCAGCAAGCCCGCAATCGATGGCAACCGCATCCGCCGCCTTTGTCGAATCGATCGGCGAAACCACAATCGAGTCTGTTCGACGCTCAAAGCGAGCACCCAGAGAAGTCAGTGCCGCAATCATCAATTCGCTGTCGCGTGAGATCAGTGGTTCGATAAGTTCGGTCGGA
Source organism: Rhodoluna sp. (assembly GCA_030832605.1). Classification (GTDB taxonomy): domain Bacteria; phylum Actinomycetota; class Actinomycetes; order Actinomycetales; family Microbacteriaceae; genus Rhodoluna. The sequence goes on from JAURIU010000009.1 coordinate 7,454, forward strand.
GAATCGGCCAGCGCGGCCAAAACCAGTTCGCGATTGGTTAGTGACTTCGAGCCGGGAAGTTTGATGCTCGCCGCAATAGGAGCGCTCACAGTTGGCGCAGCCCAAGGCTCGAAATAATTTTCTGAAGTCATTGGTTACAAAAATACCAGCAAGACGGGCATCCAATGGGGGATGCAAGATGGAGCAACTTGAACGAGACTGCGATGATGACCCGAGACGAAGCCGAACGCCTAGACTCAGAACTGATGACGCAACCGAATGAACCAATCTCAGCCGAAACCCGAATCAAAGAATTCGAAGAGCAGGCGTTGCCATATACCCGCCTTCTTTTTGGCGCGGCACTGACCAAAACCAAGAATTACGCCGACGCCGAAGACCTCGTGCAGGAAACCTTTGCCAAGGCGTTTAGGGCCTGGAACCAGTTTCAAAAAGGCACCAACCTGCGCGCCTGGTTGATGAAGATTCTCGAAAACACCTACATCAACATGTACAACAAGAAATTAAAAGAACGAGGATCGGGAAGTCTTGACGACCTCGAGGAGTTTCAGATTGGTGCTGCAGAATCGCTTACCGCGAGACCGCAGCGATCAGCTGAAGTTGAAGCGCTGAACCAAATGGCATCGAAAGATGTTCGTGAAGCGCTGCAAAACCTAAGCGAAGAATTTCGAATGGTCGTTTATTACGCGGTTGTAGAAGGGCTCTCTTATGCAGAGATCGCAGATGTCATGGACACACCTGTGGGCACTGTCATGAGCCGACTGCACCGCGGCAAGAAAGCGCTATTCGATGCACTAAAAGACTTTGCGGCCAGCGAGGGTTATGACACCACTCCGACCAAAGAGAAGAAAGCATCAGCCAGGGCGGCAAAGGCAGGTAACGAGTAATGGCCGAAGAAATTAATTGCGAAGAAACTAAGCGTCAGGTGCACGAGTATCTGCACAACGAACTTAGCGAGCAAGAGATAGTCGACATCACGGCTCACGTTGCCAACTGCGAATCTTGTGAGAGCGACTACAACTTCGAGCACGCCTTTAACAACGTAATCAAGCAGTCTTGCGACGAAGCGCCACCGGCAGAGCTGGCTCAAAGAATCATCGACCGTATTCGTCTTATCGATTCAGGTCGCGCCGACCACTAATCGGGAACTGGCAGTCCTAGCCACTCATACCAACCGCGGTTCAAAATCAACCAGGCAATCAAGCCGTGACCAATTTGCCCTGGTCGACCTGCAGCGGATGCTGAAATTTCGCTATTCCAAGCCTCGTGTTCAACGAGCGGTGTAAAGCAATCCACAAATGTGATGCCGCGACGTGAGCAGACATCTTCGAAGCCGGCAACCAAGTGCTCGATTTCTGAATTCAGCTCTGGATTGCGGTGCGGGGTAGGGCCAACCACGAAGCATTCGATGCCAGCTCGTTTGGCTTCGTCGAGCACGGTGGCGATGTTCAGCCTCGATCGTGAAATCGATAGACCTGCCGATGGGTCTGAGTTTGGCAAAACCAAAATCAATCGGTTTTCGGCATCTGCCGAGAAACGACTTTGCGCTTCGCTCGCAAAGCGCGCTGCGAGACCTGCAGTTGTCTCACCAGGGTTTGGCAATGCAAAAACATCAATTTGCGGATGATCGACCGGCGTTCTCGCCATCACTCGACCAAGCCATCCCATGCCCTTCGGGTCACCCGAGGCTGAGGCCAGCGAATCGCCGAGAATGACGATGCGCACTGCTGTCTCAGGTGTGTTCATGCCTAGGCGTCGAAGGCTCTGGCGATTAGGTCTGCCTGCTCAACGGCGTGACGCTTTGCTGACCCGGTCGACGGTGAAGCCGATGCCGGGCGTGAAACCAACTTGGCAACTTGACCGTCCATGTACTTCGGCAAGAACAAGCCGATGTAGGTCCAAGGGCCCTGGTTGGCAGGCTCGTCTTGAACCCAAACCAACTCGGCGTTTGGATACTGGGCGTAGACCTGCTTGATTTCGTCAACCGGGGTTGGGTAAAGCTGCTCGACGCGCACGATTGCGGTCGTTGCATCCCCGCGCTTTTGGGCTTCGGCAAGAAGATCCCAGTAAACCTTGCCCGAGCAGAACAACACGCGCTTGACGGCGTTTTTGTCTAGGCCCTGCTGGTCATCGATAACCGGCATGAAGGTTCCGTTGGTGAAGTCTTCGACCGAAGACGAAGCAGCCTTGAGGCGAAGCATCGACTTTGGAGTGAAAACCACGAGCGGGCGACGAGGCGAAGCGTAGGCCTGGCGACGAAGTAGGTGAAAGTGCGAGGCCGGAGTTGATGGCTGAGCAACGGTCATGTTGTTCTCGGCGCAAAGCTGCAGGTAGCGCTCGATCCGAGCCGATGAGTGGTCAGGGCCCTGACCTTCGTAACCGTGTGGCAGAAGCAAGACAACACCGGTGTGCTGGCCCCATTTTTGCTCGGCCGACGAGATGAATTCGTCGATGATGGTCTGAGCGCCATTGGCAAAATCGCCAAACTGGGCTTCCCATAGCACTAGGGCGTTCTGGTCTTCGACCGAGTAACCGTATTCGAAGCCCATGGCCGCGTATTCGCTCAGTAGCGAGTCGTAGGCATAGAACTTTGCCTGGTTGGCACTTAGGTTTCGCAGCGGCATCCACTCTTGGCCGTTGATGCGGTCGTGGAACACGGCGTGACGCTGAACGAAAGTGCCTCGGCGGCTGTCTTGACCAGCCAAACGCACCGGCTTGCCCTCGAGAATCCACGAACCGAATGCGACCAACTCGCCAAAGCCCCAGTCGATGCCGCCTTCGCGAACCATCTCTTGGCGCTTCTGAAGAAGTTGTTGAAGCTTCGGATGCACGGTGAAGCCAGGCGGCAGGTTGCCGTGTGCGTCACCAATTCTTTCGACAACCGAACGGTCGATCGCGGTTGCGTGAGCGATGGTCGGGTGGTCTGAAGCAGTTGTTCCGATGCCCACTGGGCGCGGAATCAGCTCGACCGGTTGACTCATGGCTTCGTGTACCTCGGCGAAGGCGCTCTCAAGTTTGGCTTGGAAGGCGTCGTTGGCCGCTTCATACTCTTCGCGGGTTATGTCACCGCGTCCAACCAAAGACTCGACATAGAGCGTGCGAACCGAGCGCTTGGCTTCGATCAGGTTGTACATCAGTGGCTGGGTCATCGAAGGGTCGTCGCCTTCGTTGTGGCCGCGGCGTCGGTAGCAGACTAGGTCGATGACCACGTCTTTCTTGAATTCTTGACGGAACTCGAAAGCCAGGTGAGCAACTCGAACAACTGCCTCTGGGTCGTCACCGTTTACGTGGAAGATTGGCGCTTGAATGCCTTTTGCGATGTCGGTCGAATAGGTCATCGAGCGCGACTCCGAAGGGGGAGTGGTGAATCCAACCTGGTTGTTGATTACCACGTTGATCGTGCCACCAACTTTGTAGCCGCGAAGCTGTGACATGTTCAGAACCTCTGGCACTACGCCTTGGCCAGCAAACGCAGCGTCACCGTGAATCAAGATTGGCAAGAACGGGAACTCATCGTTCGGAATGCCGTTGATGCTGTCAACCTTGGCTCGAACAATACCTTCGAGAACCGGGTTCACTGCTTCGAGGTGAGAAGGGTTTGCCGCCAGCGTTACGCGAATCTGCGAACCATCTGGGGCCTGAAAAGTTCCGTCGGTGCCGAGGTGATATTTCACGTCACCAGAACCCTGAACCGACTCGCCGTCGGTGTTGCCTTCGAACTCTTTGAAAACTTGACCATAGGTCTTGCCCGCGACATTGGTCAAAACGCTGAGGCGACCGCGGTGCGCCATGCCGATGGCTACTTCTCGAAGGCCCTTTTGTGCAGCTTCGGTGATAATCGCGTCAAGTGCCGCAATGGTCGATTCGCCACCCTCGAGCGAGAAGCGCTTTTGACCAACGAATTTGGTCTGCAAGAACGTTTCGAAAGCTTCTGCCTCGTTCAATTTTTCGAGGATGCGCAGCTGCTGCTCGCGCGAAGGCTTGACGTATGGGCGCTCAAGCTTGTCTTGAAACCACTTGCGCTGAGCTGGGTCTTGAATGTGCATGTACTCGATGCCAACGGTGCGGCAGTAGGAGTCGCGCAAAATCTTGAGAGTGTCGCGCAGCTGAGCCTTCGGCTTTCCGCCGAAACCGCCGGTCTTGAATGTGCGGTCTAGGTCCCAGAGGCTCAGGCCGTGAGTAAGCACGTCTAAGTCTGGGTGACTGCGTTGCTGGTACTCAAGCGGGTCAACGTCGGCCATTAGGTGACCGCGAACACGGTACGCGTTGATCAGTTCTTGAATGCGAGCGGTCTTTGAACGGTCATCCACGTCGTTTGCATCAAAGTCGGTGGCCCAGCGAATCGGCTCGTAAGGAATGCGAAGGTCGCTGAAAATTTCTTCATAGAAACCGCGCTCGCCGATTAGCAGCTCGTGCACTTTCTTCAAGAACTCGCCCGAGCCAGCGCCCTGAATAACGCGGTGGTCGTATGTCGAGGTGAGCGTGATGGTCTTGCTCACGCCGAGTTTGGCGAGTTGCTCTTCGTGCATACCCGCAAATTCGGCTGGGTATTCGAGAGCGCCAGCGCCGATGATGCAGCCTTGGCCGCGCATTAGGCGTGGAACCGAGTGAACTGTACCGATACCGCCCGGGTTGGTTAGCGAAATGGTCGAGCCCGAGAAATCGTCGGCGGTCAGCTTATTTGCGCGGGCCTTCTTGACCAGTTCTTCGTAGGCAAGCAGGTACTCGTTAAAATTCAGGCGCTGAGCGCGCTTGATGTTTGGCACCAGAAGTGCACGAGTGCCATCTTCTTTCGGAATGTCGATTGCAAGGCCTAGGTTGACGTTGGCCGGGCTAACCGCCGATGGCTTGCCGTCAATCTCGTCGTAGTAAACGTTTTGGCTTGGGAACTCTTTGAGCGCGCGAATTAGCGCGAAACCAAGAATGTGGGTGAACGAGACCTTGCCTCCGCGAGTGCGGCCGAGGTGGCTGTTGATCACGATGCGGTTGTCGATGAGCAACTTAGCGGGGATGGTGCGAACCGAGGTTGCGGTTGGAACGGTCAGCGAAGCATCCATGTTCGCGGCTAGAGCCTTAGACATGCCTTTGAGCACGTTCACCTGGTCTTCGCCGTCTTCGATGATGTCGATTAGGCCGGTGACTGGAGCTTGCGCGGGAATTGGCTGTGGGCGTGCTTCAACGCGGGTAGTTTTTGCGACAAGTTGCGAAGGCTCAGGAGCCTCGGTTGCGGCGGGCTGGAGTTGTTCGTTCACAATGGTTGCCTCGGTGGTTTGTGCTGGCGCCGAAGGGGCTGGGGGAGCTGAAGGGGTTGCGGCTGGCGCGTTGGTCGAAGTTGGGGTTGTGTTTTCGGTTTGACCGCCGCGGTAGCGTTCAAGAATTGGCCACCACTCTTTGTCTACCGCGTCTGGGTTCGTTACCCATTGCTCGTACATCTCTTCGACGAGCCAAGAATTGGCTCCGAATTCGTTGTGCGAATTCTCGTCGGCGTTAGACAACAGAGATCACCTTTACCCTTGTTCGATCAATGAGCAATTACTAGCCTAACCGTTTCGAGGCAGTCGGTTATGCTGTAAGGGTATGGACGGATCTAGTAGCGGTCATCATAGTCAGCGCGGTGACGCGCGATGAATGAGTGGTTGATGCTCGCCTTGGGGCTGGCACTCACAATTGGCACGGGCCTATTCGTGGCATCCGAGTTTTCTCTGATAAATCTTGAGCGCAGCGACCTCGAAGCTCGCCGTGATCGCGGCGAACGCGGCCTTAGCAACACCATCAAGGCACTGAAGCGAACTTCAACCCACCTCAGCGGCGCTCAACTCGGCATCACGCTCACCACAATGCTCACCGGATTTTTGGCCGAACCGGCGCTCACGAAGCTTCTAGAGCCTTCATTTGCAGCGTTCGCTCTCGATGAAGGCGCAAAGCACACGCTCGCCGTCGCTCTCGGCATGCTGATTGCCACCATTTTCTCGACACTCATCGGTGAATTGGTGCCAAAGAAACTTGCCCTAACGCTTCCGCTAGAAGTGAATAAGGCTGTCGTGTTGTTTCAACTTGCCTTCACTTGGCTAACCGCCTGGATGCTGTTTGCTCTAAATGGAACCGGTAACGCTATCGTGCGTCTCATGGGCATCGAGCCGAAAGAAGAACTGAGTTCGAGCCGTACTGCCGAAGAACTTATCTCCTTGGTGCGACGTTCGGCATCTTTGGGCGCACTGGATGCTCAAACCGCGACCTTACTGACGAAGACCCTTGCACTCAGTCAGTTGGTGGCAGCCGACGTAATGACCCCGCGTCCCCGCATGCACAGCGTCGATGCCTCTGCAACCGCTACCGACGTGATTGCCCTCTGCAACAAAACTGGGCACTCACGTTTTCCGGTCACCGACGGCTCATCTGACGACGTGATTGGTGTGGTTCACGTAAAGCAGGCTGCCTCGGTGCCACGTGAAAAGCGCGCGGATGTTCCCGCCACAGCCTTGATGGTAGAACCGCTGCGCGTTCCAGAGACCATGCGCCTCGAGACCCTCATGGTCGAGTTGCGCGCTAAGGGCCTTCAACTGGCAATCGTCATCGATGAATACGGCGGCACCGCCGGAATCACGACGCTCGAAGACCTCGTCGAAGAATTGGTTGGCGAGTTGGCCGATGAGCATGACCGAGCCAAGTCTGGCGTCACCCGCGGTGCAAATTCATCGGTGCTTTTTCCCGGCATGATTCGCCCAGATGAACTACAAGAAATGGCCATTCTCGTGCCGTCAAAGGCCTCATACGAAACCGTTGCAGGTTTCATCATGAGCTCCATCGGCCGCGTACCTGTGGTTGGCGATGAGGTCGTTATTGAAAATGGCACCCTGCGCGTCGAGCGCATGGATGGTCGAAGAATCGACCGAGTTCGTTTCACTCCGTTGAACTCTGAGGAGGCGACAGATGACTAATTTGCACATCTTCGCTTCAGCTGAGGCCACTTCAAACATCGACAATCCCTGGATTGGTTTGATTTGGCTGGTTGTTTTGCTACTCGGAAACGGATTCTTTGTTGGTTCGGAGTTTGCGCTGATCAGTGCACGACGCGCACAGATTGAACCACGCGCTAAAGCTGGTTCGAGACCTGCCCAAATCACCATCAAGGGCATGGAAAAGGCTTCTCTGTTGCTGGCAACGGGGCAGATTGGCGTTACCGTTTGCTCGCTTTTGATTCTTGTGATCTCAGAGCCATCGGTTCACTATCTGCTTGAAGGGCCGCTGGCGGCGGCAGGGTTGGACGCAAATGCTGTGTCGGCCGTCTCGTTTGGCTTGACCCTTGTCGTGGTTTCGTTTCTTCACGTTGTTATTGGCGAGATGGTTCCAAAAAATATTTCGTTCTCTGTGCCAGAGCGAGCAGCTCTTGTTCTAGTGCCTATGCTCTATGCGTTGGCCCAGCTGCTGCGCCCAATCGTTGTTGCCCTCAACTGGTCGGCAAACATTTTGCTTCGAATGTTTGGAGTCAAGGCTGTTGACGAAGCAAACAGCGCGTTCACGCTTGACCAGGTTGAAGACATCATTGAGCACTCGACGCGCGAGGGTGTTCTGAGTGACACCACCGGCGCGCTGAGTAACACCTTCGAGTTCACCGAAAAGAAGGTCCAAGACGTCGCTGTTCCTCTTGCACGTTTGGTGGCATTCCCCGAAACGGTGACTCCGCACGAGATCGAGCAGGCCGTTGCGAAATACGGGTTCTCAAGGTACCCACTGCGCGATGAAGACGCCGACCTGGTCGGTTACCTGCACTTGAAAGATGTGCTCGATCTTGACGAGGATGAGGTCAACCTTCCGTTCCCCGCTAAGCGCGTTCGCACGCTCATCTCGTTGCCTGCGACCATGGAACTCGAAGACGCTCTCGCTTCGATGAGACGAGTCGGCGCGCACATGGCTCGAGTGTTCGATGTGCAAGGTCGTGAGGTCGGCGTGCTGTTCCTAGAGGACATCCTCGAAGAATTGGTTGGCGAAGTTCAAGACGCCACTCGACGCGACTAAGCGGTCGGAAACTTACCCCTCGAATACTGTTTCGGCCAGTAGTCAACTTCTTCGCCGAGTTCGGCGGCTGCCCGCAAAGGCCAAAACGGGTCGCGCAATGCGGCTCGACCAATCATGATTACCTCAACCTTGCCCTCGGCGAGAATCTCCTCGGCTTGGCGCGCATCCGTGATTTGACCAACGGCGCTAACCGGCTCGTCGACCCGATCGGCGACAAAGTTGGCGAGTGGAACCTGGTAGCCGGGGCCGGTCGGAATCTGAACTCCGGTGATTAGGCCGCCGCTCGAAATGTCGAACAGGTCAGCACCGGCGTCGGCACACCAACGGGCGACCTGCGAGCAATCCTCTTCGTTCCAGCCACCCTCGGTGTAGTCGGTTGCACTGAAGCGAACGAACAGCGGCATGCCTTCTGGCACCACGGCGCGAATGCCGATGATGATTTCGATGAGCAGGCGTGCTCGGTTTTCGAGTGAACCGCCGTAGATGTCGGTGCGCTTGTTGGCAAGCGGTGACAGAAATTGGTGAACCAGGTAACCGTGAGCTGCGTGAATCTCGATGGCGTCGAAACCTGCTTCAACCGAACGCTTTGCTGCCGCAACCCACTCGGCAACCAGAGCAGGCATTTCGTCGGTGGTGAGAGCGCGGGGAGCCGCGTATCCGTTAAATGCTTCGTCAGTTGACGAAACCGAAGGCCAACCGCCGTCTTCTATGGCCACCGAGTTTTCACCTGACCAGGCACGATAGGTTGACGCCTTGCGGCCGGCGTGGGCCAGCTGAATGGCGCTCTTGGCCCCCTGAGAGTGAATGAAATCGTTAACTTCGGCCCAGCGCGCGGCTTGGCCGTCGTTCCAAATACCGGTGCACCACGGGGTGATTCGGCCATCGGCAGTTACCGAAGTTGCTTCGCACATTACGAGCCCGGCACCGCCGCTTGCCCGCGAGCCAAGGTGAACGAGATGCCACTGGTTCGGCATTCCGTCGCGGTCTTCGCATGAATACATGCACATCGGTGCGATCCAGATGCGGTTGCGCACCTCGAGCTCGCGAACCGTAATCGGTTCAAAAAGTTTGGCCATGATTCTCCAATCGCCTTTAGCCTAAACCAGCGCTCGGGCCAGGGGCTTGGTAGCGTTATGCCATGATCCCCGAGCGCCTGAGCTACCTGCTGCAAAAGCCGCAGCCCGGTGACGACAAATACTCTCGAGGCGTGCTTGGGTTTGTCACGGGTTCAGAGCGCTTTCCGGGAGCTGCAATCCTTGGGGTTACCGCAGCAATGCGCACGGGAGTCGGCATGGTGCGTCACGTCGCACCGACATCGGTCACCAACCTGTTGCTCGAAGTTCGCCCAGAGGTTGTTGCGGGTTTCGGCCGAGCCCAAGCCTGGGTGTTGGGTTCGGGAGTACCCGTCGATGACGCGGTGCAGGTTGCCAACATCCGAGAAGCTGCCTCTCAAAAGCGTGCGCTGGTGATCGATGCCGGCGCACTTGAGCTGGTCGACTATTCGGCTCTGGACTCTCAAAGCTGCATTTTGACCCCGCACGCCGGCGAATTGGCGCGACTTCTTGACCGCTTTGGTAAGCACCTTGACCTTGACTACGAGGCCGTAGTTGCAGCTGCCGCAATCACTGACCAAGTCGTCATTCTCAAGGGCAACACCACTTTGATTGCCGACGCACACGGTGAGGTTAGGGCGGTTGGACCCAATTCGACAGCGCTTGCCACGGCGGGCACCGGCGATGTTCTCGCGGGCATACTGGGTGCTCTTCTCGCAACCAACGCTGATAGTGAGCTGAACCTTCTCGACGTCGCCGAACTTGCCGTCATCATTCACTCCGAGGCTGCGACTCGCGCGGCCGCAGCTGGCCCGGTGGTCGCACTCGACGTAGCCGAACAGGTGCGAACCGTGATTCGAGACTGGATGCCCGCATGAAACGCTCACTTAACAACCTGCCAGCACTGCTCTCGATTGCGGTGCTTGCGAATGTGTTTTTGGTTTGGCAGGGATTCAACTCTCCAAGTAGCCCAATGGGTGACCTGCCCTATGCCTACCAACCCTGGTTCGATGCATTCATCGGGGGTGGCCCTTGGTGGGGCCTCGATCGCCCATGGGTCTACCCGTTTCCTGCATTCTTGCCGATGGTGCTCGCCGGTCTCTTTGCTCCACAAAATTTGCAAATCGGTTGGGTAGTTCTCAGAGCCATTGCGATGATCGCGATTTTGGTTATCTTGGTGACCGCGCGAATCGAAAACGAAGAACAGCGCGCTGCCCGCTATCGTGCCGCCTATTTGTGGCTTGGCTTCACCTTGGCACTCGGTTCGGTTGCAATCAGCCGTATCGATTCGGTGAGCGTGCTTTTGGCGGTGCTTGGTGCGCTGGCTCTGGTGACCGGCTCGCAAGCGCGCGCGACGATTTGGTTCACCGTTGCCGGTTGGATCAAAATTTGGCCAATTGCCTTGTTTTTACCGCTTGTCGCCGCGTCGAAGAACTGGAAACGAAACCTGTTGGCCGCGGCTGCGACATCCGCCGCTATTTTGCTAATCGGTTTCTTGTTAGGCGGCAACTCGGCGATGTTCTCGTTTATCACCGGGCAAACCGGCCGAGGAATCCAATTCGAGGCTCCTCTGGCAACTCCGTGGGTTTGGTTGGGCGTGGTTGGGGCGAGTGACGCCGGCATTTATTACAACCACTCGATGATGACGTTTGAAGTTTTTGGCCCATTGGTGGCCGATGTCGCGTTCTGGGCAACCTTGATTCAGTTCGGTGCGCTCGCCATCACCGGTGCTCTGATTATGTTGGCACACCGAGTCAAAGCGAACTTCGGCGAAATAGTGGCGTGGGGTTCGCTCACCGGCACGCTAGACCTCATCGTCTTCAACAAAGTCGGGTCGCCTCAGTTCATTTCGTGGCTGGTGATTCCGATCATGATTGGCGTGCTCTACCGAGTGCCTAACTGGCGATTGCCCTCGATGCTGATTCTCGGCATCACTCTGCTGACTCAGCTCGTATACCCGTATCTATACGGTTCGCTGCTCGAACTCGAGGACGTTCCGGCGTCTGTTCTGCTGCTTCGCAACATTGGGCTGATTGTGGCACTAATTTTGGCCAACGTGATGCTCACTCGGCTTGGCGCAAAGCGAAAAGAACCAGTCGCGACTATTTAGCCCTCGAGCAGGCTGCGCAACATTGGGCCGACAGTTTCAAACTCAATCAGGAACCCGTCGTGCCCAAATTCGCTTTCGATCACGTGAAGCTTGCCGCCAACCAATTCAGAACCGATGTGTTCTGCGATTAGCTTTTGCCCCGTAATCGGAAACAGTCGGTCGCTGTTGATGCCGGCAACCAGCGCGCGAACACGGATGCTCTTCAGAGCCTTCTCGACACCACCGCGGTCGCGACCAATGTCATGCGAGTTCATCGCCTCAACCAGCGTTATGTAGCTGTTGGCATCGAACCGACGGGTGAACTTGTTGCCGTGGAAGTCGAGGTAACTTTCGACGGCCCAGCGCCCAGCGGCACCGAGCGGGCTGATGTCACTTTGCCAGGTGCGCTCGAAGCGGTCGTTTAGTTCGCTGGGGGAGCGGTAGTTCAAAAGAGCCATGCGCCTAGCTACCGCTAATCCTCGGTGTGGCCCAAAACCGGCCTTCGCGTCGTAATATCCACCCTTGTTGAACTGAGGGTCAATCTTGATCGCTTCGATTTGCACCGAGTTGAGCGCGATCTGGTCGGCGGTGGATGCCGGGGGTGCGGCGATGACCGCAATGTTGCTCATCGCATCCGGATATTCAAGCGCCCACTCGAGAACGTGCATGCCGCCCATCGAGCCACCGATAATGGCGTGCCAGTGGTTGATGCCGATCACTTCGCTGAACGCCTTTTGCGAGGCGACCTGGTCGCGAATGGTTAGGTACGGAAATCGCGAGCCATACTCGCGGCCTTGACGATCGAGCGATGCCGGACCGGTCGATCCTTGGCAGCCACCCAAAATGTTCGGTGCAACCACATACCAGCGGTCGGTGTCGATGGCCAGACCCGGGCCAATGATTTCGCTCCACCATCCGTCGTTCTTGTGCGCCTTGGATGCTGGTCCCGAAGCATGCGAATCACCCGTGAGTGCGTGCAAAACCAAAACCGCGTTCGATTTGTTGTCGTTGAGTGTTCCCCAGGTTTCGAAAGCAATGCGGGCAGAAGCAAGTTCGCGCCCGCTAGCCAACTTGAGTGTTGGTAGGGGCGCAAACAGGCGGTCACCTGCTGGGTCACCGTCACGCCATGCTCCGGTCGCAGGAGGTCGACCGACTAGCTGTCGGGCGAGCTCATCTGTGATGAAGCCTGACGGAACGCTGTCCTCAGAGGTTTGAAATTCCAACTACTTCTTTACCGCCTCGAAACCGGCCTTCAGGTCGGCTACGAGATCGTCGAAGGACTCGAGCCCGACCGAAAGGCGAACTAGACCCGGGGTGACGCCAGTGGTGAGCTGTTGCTCTGGAGTCAACTGGGAGTGCGTGGTGCTCGCTGGGTGAATTACCAACGAACGCACGTCTCCAATGTTAGCCACGTGGCTGAACAGTTCGAGCGATTCCACGAACTTTGATCCGGCCGTGACTCCACCCTTGATCTCGAACGAGACGATGGCTCCCGCACCCTTCGGTGCATATTTCTTGGCCGCTTTGAACCAAGGCGAAGACTTGAGGCCTGCGTAGTTGACGCTCTCGACCTGCGGGTGCTTCGATAGCCACTCGGCTACCTTCTGAGCGTTTTCTACGTGACGCTCGATGCGAAGGCTTAGGGTTTCGATGCCCTGAATCAACTGCCACGCGTTGTTTGGGGCTACCGCTGCGCCGATGTCGCGAAGCAACTGAACTCGCGCCTTGATGATGTAGGCGATGGCGTCGCCAAGAGCTGCCGTATAGACGACGCCGTGGTACGACGGGTCTGGTTCGGTCAGGCCTGGGAACTTGTCGCTCTTCGACCACTCAAACTTTCCGCCGTCGACAATGGCTCCGGCTACGCCGGTGCCGTGCCCAGCCAAGAACTTAGTTGCCGAGTGAACCACGATGTCAGCACCGTGCTTGAGAGGCTGCACTAGGTAAGGGGTTGCAACGGTGTTGTCGACGATCAGAGGAACACCGTTCTTGTGCGCCACTTTGGCTACACCTTCGATGTCGAGGATGCTCACCTTAGGGTTGCCGATGGTTTCGGCGAAGAAGGCCTTGGTGTTTGGCTGCACTGCTGCTTGCCATTCGGCTAGATCATCCTGGTCTTCGACGAAGGTAGTGGTGATGCCAAGCTTTGGCAGCGTGTACTTGAAGAGGTTGTAGGTGCCTCCGTAGATGGTCGAAGACGCCACGATGTGGTCACCGGCTTCGGCGATGTTCAAAATCGCGATGGTCTCGGCAGCCTGGCCTGATGCCAAGAGCAAGGCGGCGGTGCCACCCTCGAGAGCAGCGATGCGCTTTTCGGCAACATCTTGGGTTGGGTTCATGATGCGGGTGTAGATGTTTCCGAACTCGGCAAGGCCGAACAACTTGGCGGCGTGCTCGCTTGAGTTGAAGGTGTAGGCGGTGGTTTGGTAAAGCGGCACCGCACGTGCGTTGGTGGTTGGGTCGGGGGTTGCGCCAGCGTGAATCTGGATGGTCTCAAAGCCCCACTTGTTCGGGTCGTTGCTCATGATTGTTCCTCTAATGCTCGGTTGAAGTTGTTCCGAGATTAGAGACGACAGAACTCAGGTGCAAACGCACCTGCAACTTGAGGTAACAGTGTGACGCGTTGTTACGCCTTGGCGGCGGCTTCGTTCAACACGTCGAATGCGAGGCCGGCCAGCAACGCGCATCCGCTTGGCACTACCGAGTCGTCAAAGACTGCGCGATTCGAGTGATTCGGAGCAGCGTTTTGCCAATCGGAGTCGGCTGGTGCTGCGCCCAAGAAGATGAATGCGCCGGGAATCTCGCGAACCACCGAGCCGAAGTCTTCGGCACCTGCGATTGGGTGCGGCCACTCCATCCACGCCTGTTCGCCAAAGGCCTCGCGAACCACCTTGCGCACGCGCTCGGTTGCGGCCGGGTCATTCATGACCACCTCGGTCGCATACTGACCCCAGTCGATGTCTACCGTTACGCCGAATGCGGCTGCGGTGCCCTCTAGATAGGCGGTGACGTGCTTCTTTAGGTTGTCGAGCATGCCCGGTGAGAAGGTGCGAATGGTGGCGCCGAAGGCCGCCTTCTCTGGAATTACGTTGGTGGTGTGGTCGTCGCCGGCTTTAAGCCAACCGATGTTCACAACTACCGGGTCGAACACGTTGAACTGCTTGTTGATCATGGTCTGCAAGCCGGCCATTGCGTCGGTCATTGCCGAGATTGGGTCTTTCGCCATCCAAGGGCTCGAGCCGTGACCTCCGCGACCAGTGAAGGTGACGATTAGGTCGCTGGCCGAAGCCATTAGTGCGCCAGCCTTGCCCCCGAAGGTGCGCGGTGGCTGCCAAGACGATGTCACGTGAATGCCGTATGCGGCGATTGGCTTGTTGCCTGTGATCATGTGCATGTTTTCTTCGAGCATTACATCGGCTCCGCCGTGGCCCTCTTCGCCAGGCTGGAACCAAACCAGCACTTCACCCTTGAGGTCGGCTTTGTGAGTTGCAAGTAGGTGAGCGGCACCGATGCCGATTGCCATGTGAAGGTCGTGCCCGCAGGCGTGCATGTAGCCGTTGGTCGACGCATAGTCGAGTCCGGTGTTTTCTTCGACGGCCAGTGCATCCATGTCTGCTCGAAGCAGCACGGTTGGGCCAGGTTGCCCACCCTTGATGTGCAGCACGATGCTAGAAAGTTTGTCGCTCAGGTGAATTTCACCGAGGCCGTGAATCGAGGCAAGAATGCGCTCGCGGGTTTTTGGAAGGTCGAGACCAAACTCGGGAATCTGGTGCAGGTCGCGGCGAATGCCTTGCACAACCTCTAGGTAACGTTCGGCTTCTTCGGCCAGCTCGCGATAGATCATCGGGTCTCCTTCGTTGGATACTCGCCAGACTAACACTTTTGAGCCTTAACCTAGAGAGCATGTTCTTCGAGCAGATGCACAAGTCTTGGCAGGTGGCCCTCGCCGATCAGCGATCGCTGCTCGAACGCATTGAGGTTGACCTTAGACCAGTCTTTTCGCAGATTGCACCCCCGCCAGAGCTGGTGTGTCGGGCGTTCGAGATGCCGATCGACGAGGTTCGGGTTCTATTGCTCGGGCAAGACCCATACCCAACCGCTGGCGACGCCGTCGGGCTTGCGTTCGCCATTGCTCCGGGTCGCGTTCTGTCTCGCAGCCTTCGCAATATCATGGCTGAACTAGCAACCGACATTCCAACGGCTACCCACTCGGGCAATTTGTCGAGCTGGGCCGAGCAAGGCGTAATGCTGCTCAACCGCCACCTCACGACGGGCTTGGGAGCCGCCGGTTCGCACATCGGGCTCGGTTGGCAAGAATTCACGGATGCCGCGGTGCGGGCTCTCGCCCAGCATCACGGTCGCGACCTGGTCGCAGTGCTTTGGGGCAACCAGGCACGCACGGCGCAACGGTTACTCGGGGCAGCGCAAATCGTTGCGAGCGCGCATCCGAGCCCGCTTTCGGCTCACCGAGGATTCTTCGGCTCGAAGCCATTTTCACAAGTGAACCAAGCGTTAGAAAAGGTCGGTCGCGAGCCGATAGATTGGTCTTGTTAGGAGAGAGATGCCTCTAGATTCTGAGTCGCGCTGGCGCTTGGTTCGCCGCAATAAGCAGAAGCCCGCCGCCGCAGAAGTCGGCGAGGTTACCATCAGGCGCGTGACCGTCGAAGATTTGGTACAAATCTCTGAAATCTACAACTACTACGTGCGCAACTCGGTGGTCACATTTGATCTCGAACCTCTAACGCTGGCCGATTGGCAAAGCAAATTCGACTACCTGAAGCAACTTGAGCTGCCTTTCATAACGGCAATCAGCCCGGGCGGTCAGCTGCTCGGCTTCGCCTACGTTGCACCTTGGCGCCAAAAGGCTGCTTACCGCCGAACGGTTGAAGACAGCATCTACCTGCGTCCCGCCGCCACCGGCAAGCGTGCCGGCACCAAACTTCTCGAAACCCTGATTGCCGAATCGAAGGCTGCCGGAGTCAAAGAAATCGTCGCGGTCATCAGCGATAAAGGTGCCGAGGCCTCGATCGCCCTGCACGAACGTTTCGGATTCAAGCACCAGGGTCACCTTGGCAAGGTCGGCTTCAAATTTGGTCGCTGGCTCGGCACCGTCTTGATGCAAAAAAGTCTCTAGTGTGGCGACCGTGAAACGCCTTTTGACGCCGACTCTGTTGATTTTGTCGATGATTGTCGGGTTGTTCGCCGGTGTGCCAAATGCAGCGAGCGCAAGCGTTCGCCCGGTGAACACCGAGAGCTCGGCTAAGTCGGTCGGTGTAATCGTCACCTACAAGCCCGGCTACGAGCCGATTGCGCCAAACGGTGAAACAACGGGCGAAAATTTTGCCGGTGTCGCCCTCGCCGAGCCGCGAGATCTTGGCATGGGCTACAAGGCACTGAACTTCGAAACCGCTCTTACGCATGCTCAGGCGCAGCGAGTTCTTCTTGGGCTACAGCACGACCCGCGCATCGAAACGGTGCAACTGGATGCACAGCTTCAGTTCAGCGCGGCCTCTGCCAGCGCATCCGCTCGCGCTTCGATTTCACCTTCGAGCATTGTTCGCCCGTTCGAGGCGTTGAAACCGGCCAGCGCACCAACCATGGTCAAGGGCATCAACTACTTCGATGCCAAGGCACCGAGAACTCCAAGAATTCGAATCAGCTGGAAAGCTCCGACAACCCTGAATAAGGCGAAGATTTTTGGCTACCGAATTGAAACCAGCGCGGATGGCAAGGCATGGAAGTCGCTGGTCGCCAACACCGGGAAAACCTCAACCGCGGTTTCGATTACCTCTGGCATCTCCATTGCCCAGAGCGCCTTTTACCGCGTACGCGCGCTGACGGTGCTAGGAGCATCCAAGGCTGCATCAGCTCCATCGGTTGCTGTATCGATCACGCCGAAGGTAGCGCCGCAACCGCCAAACCTAGAGAAAACAGTCTTAACTAAGGGGCAAGCTCCTGCTTGGGGCGAACAGAGCCTTGCCGAGCGAGGTGGTTTAGCAGTTAGTTACGAAGCGATTGCAACACTCGACGGTGAAGAAGTCGACTCGTGCACCACCTCGGCTAAAACCTGTCAGTTCACCAAGTTGCAACGTGACTATCACTACGTCGTTCAGGTAATCGCGCGAAACGCTCTCGGGCAGGCTGGTTCGGTGCGCATACCAGACCCATACTTCAGCTCTCAGTGGCATCTCTACTCGCAATACTCGATCCATGCCGACCAGGCCTGGCGCTTCACAAAGGGCAAACCGAGCGTGGTGGTTGCTGTGCTAGATGGGGGAATCTCTGCGCATCCGGATTTAAATGCCAACCTCGTTGACGGCTACGACTTCATTTCTGACGCTGCCTTTTCGCGAGATGGTGACGGTTGGGATTCAAACCCCCAGGATGAAGGCGACTTCACCAACGATGAAGCTTCGAGTTGGCACGGAACCCACGTTGCCGGAATCATCGCGGCCAGGTCGAACTCCATCGGCGGTGTCGGAGTTGCACCCGGCGTGAAGGTTCAACCGATTCGAGTTCTTGGTACCAACGGCGGTGCAAGTTCAGATTTGATTGCGGCGATTCACTGGGCGGCGGGAATCAAAGTCGGGGGAGTGCCGAACAATCCAACTCCCGCACGCGTGATTAACCTTTCGATTGGCACGGACACACCAACTTCTTGTGATGCGGGAACTCAAGCAGCCGTAAGAGCAGCTTGGGATAGGGGCGTAACACCTGTAACCGCGGCCGGCAACTCGACTTTCGAGGCGGCTGGTTCTTACCCAGGCAACTGTTATCCAACTATCAACGTCACCGCCACCGGAATCACCGGCAACATCGCACCGTATGCGAACTTTGGTGACGGAGTCGATTTCTCAGCACCAGGAGGCGATGCCGAATTGGCGGCTCAATCTCCCGATGGTTCCGAGGGGATGATTGTTTCGACGTTCAATCTTGGTGAAACCGAGGAGGGAGAGCCATCGTACGGTCTTCAAGAAGGCACTTCGATGGCGGCACCGGTTGTCGCCGGCGTAGTTGCGCTGATTTACTCGGCAAGGCCAGATTTGGGCTCTCAAGACGTTTACAAGATTTTGCTGGCGACTGTGGGTGAGTTCAAAGAGGGTTCGTACTGCGCCATAACGGCATCGCGCTATTCAGATGAAGATCCGAGTCCGAGTCACTGTGGTGCCGGCATCATCGACGCAGGCAGAGCCTTGCTGTACGCAACGAGCTACAAAAAATCCGGTTAAAAAAAAGAGACCGATTTCTCGGTCTCTTTGTGCGGAAGGTGGGACTTGAACCCACACGCCTATTAAGCGCTAGAACCTAAATCTAGTGCGTCTGCCAATTTCGCCACTCCCGCGTGACTTGAATAGTTTAGCGGTATTTTTTTGGACGCGCATCACAACTTCTGTTGTGGATAACTTGAGCGAGAACCTGGCTAATTTGCCACGATAACCCTGCCGAAAGGAGGGCGTGTGAACCAAACGACCCATTCGATTGCTCAACAGGAACGAGGCCAAGCCCTCCTTTCGGCACCAGCTCTGACAGCAAGTTCTTTCGGTTTTCTGCAAGAGCTAATGGCTGATGTTTCGGTGGAAGAAATCTGGATCAACCGGCCGGGGCAAGTGTGTTTCGCCGATGCAAACGGCCATCATCGCCTGCAGCTGCCATTCTCGAGCCAAGGTCTGATGAGGCTAATCGAGCAACTTCTTCGAGCATCAGGTCGTCGGCTCGATACATCCAAACCTTTCGTTGACGCCACGCTCTTCGAAGGGTCGCGGTTACACGTGGTGATACCGAATGTCGTGCGCGAGCATCCGAGTTTAAACATTCGAAAGTTTCAGAAAAGGCGACTCACTCTTGACTCCCTCGTGTCGAGCAAAACGTTGAGCGCAGAGCAAGCCACGAAGTTGAAAATCGCAATTCGCGATCGAAAAAGCATCTTGATTTCGGGCGCAACACATTCGGGCAAAACCACGCTGCTGACCGCTTGTCTAAACGAATTCGACGAGCAAGAACGACTGATTTCGGTTGAAGATACTTTTGAGTTGCACTGCCAGGTTGAAGATTGGGTGGCACTTCAGACTCGAGAAGACTTCGCAGTCGGCGGCACACTGGTTGACCTTCGGCGGTTAATTCGCGAATCGCTTCGAATGAGACCGACACGCTTGGCCGTGGGAGAAGTGCGAGGTGCCGAAGCTGCCGAACTTTTGGTCGCGCTGAATTCTGGGTGCCTGCCTATCTGACCATTCACGCCAACTCGGCGGCGTCGGCATTTGAAAAGCTGGTAGCTCTCTCACTAAATGCGGGCGAGAACATCTCAGAGCGCTTTGCCCGAGCAACTTTCGCCTCGAGCATCGGTCTTTCGGTTCATTGCGAGAGGCTTGGGTCAACACGCAGTGTCACAGAGTTGGTCGAGCATGGCTAGTTTCGCGTTGCGCGCCGCTGGGGCCTCGGCGGCGGCGACCGACTTTGAGGTTTTTCGCTCGGCTCTGCGCGCGGGTCTTGATGTCGAACAATGCGCGGCAATCACGGCGGCAAATGCGTCTGCTTCGCATTTAGACACTTGGATGCTCTTTGCCAGTCGCCTCGAACAGGGAACCGATCTCTACACCGCAGTCTTCGACTTGCGCAGAGCTGCCGACTCATTCATTTTTGATGACTTGGCTGAGCTGATACTTTTGGCCCGCGCACACAACTGGATCGGGCTCGAGTATCTGCTCGGTCTCAGGACGCGTTTCTACCGGGCTTGGGCGCGTGATCAATTGGCCACCGCAAGTCGAATCAAGGCTGCAACCTCGGTTGGTGCTTTGGCAGCGGCGGCACCATGGGTGCTCGTTGTTTTGCTTTTAGCGCGTCCAGAGAATCGAGGTTTTTTCTCCACCTCGCAGGGCGTGGCAGTCCTGTCACTCGGTGTGTTGCTGACCGCCTTGGCTCTGTTTGTGTCTGCCCGACTTGCTCGACCCAGGTCGATTTCGAGAGCCGAAAACTCGAACGATAGCGACATTGCACTTCACGTCGCACAACGAGTCGAACTTCTTGGGTTTTTGCTTGCTTCCGGGTTGCCGTTGCGGCTGGCCGTTGAACGAGCACTTAGTTCTGGTAAGTGGTCTGGCGCGTCGGAGTTAGAGCAATTTAGTGAACTCATCTCGACCGGACATTCGTTGCAAGAAGCCTCATGGGCTGTTCGAGCACAGTCGAGAAACGAGCGTTTGAACGAGTTGTTCACGAAACTCGCGATTTCCGACCAACTCGGAATGGTCGACTCCGGCGAGTTTTATGAGCTTGGGCAAGCGCTTCGCGAAAAATGGCTAGTTCAACAGGCGGCAACTGCTCTCGCCATCGAAACCAAGTTGCTCTTACCTCAAGTCATTTTGTCGCTACCCCTGACTGTGCTCTTTGCGCTCTTCCCGAGCGTAAGCATGCTCGGTTCTTCATTGCTCTAAAAACTCATCACAGAAAGGAAAATCAAATGAACAAGTTAACCAAAGTCAGAACGCGACTTGCCGAAGATCGAGGAGATGTGCCTGGCTGGGTGCTGATCACCTTAATGACCGCCGGATTGGTTGTCGGTGTTTGGTCGGTCGCGGCACCCGCGCTTTCCAACCTCATGGATGACTCGCTCTCTCGCATCAGCGTTATCTAGGCAGATGTCGGCACGATTCGCGCAAGACGATGGAAGCGCTTTGATTGATTTTGTGTTGACGGCGATTCCAGTCTTTTCCGCGCTTCAGTTCATGCTCGGCTTTTTGGCTCTTTACGGCACGTCATTCATCGATGCCCGCGCGACAATCTTCGAAGCAGGGCAACTTGCCATGGCCGATCGCGAGAACCGGGTCGCTTTCGGCTACGCCGCGCGCTGCAGCGGTAACTCTATGGTCGTTGGGTTGCCAAGAACCTGCTGGCACACCAAGCTCGAACCGACTTCGTGAACCCGACACATCAGAAATCTCACCCACCTGAACTCACGGATTCTGACTCAGGTTCCTCCTTGGTTGAGTTCACGATTCTCATGCCGCTGTTTCTGAGTGTCTTATCGATTGGCTTCAGTCAGGTTTTTGACACCCAACTGCGCGAGCAAGCGTTGACGGCGTTCACTCGTTCACTGGCTCGTTCAGTTGAACTCGGGGCAACGCGAGAGGAGGTGGTCGAGTTTGCAGGCGTGCTTCAAGCGGATGCTCGCTTCGAGCATCCGCCCTCTGTCACCTTTGCGTGCGCTGCTGAATCGCAGGTTTGCAACGTGAGTGCCACATACCGCAAAGTCAGCCACACGAGTTTGATCGATGGTGGGGGAATCCATGAATCGCTTCGCGCCGAAATCGAAATTGCCGACCTTGGGCCGATTCGATGACACGCCTGCGCTGTGAGAGCGGCTCCAGCCTGCCGCTGCTCGTCTTCGTAGCGACCTTCGCGCTCATCGCAGGTATGTTGCTGGTGAATGTTCAGCAGGCAGCCATCGGTGATATGCGGGTTGCCGACTACGCCCAGTCGCTGGCGCTTGTGGTTGCCCGAAGTGGGATCGATGGCGCTGAGACTGCCGAGCAGGTTATCGAGTCGAACGAGGGTGTTGAGCTAGAGGTAACGGTCGAGAAAATAGATGCCAAAACTTCTGCAGCGACGGTGTGCGTCACTCAACCGCTGGTTTTTGAGCTATTCGCTGTGAGCGAGCAACGGGTCTGCGAGCGTGCGATGGCGCGTTGGCTCAGCGGCTAGTTGGGCCGGTTCTTCGGAATCAAGACTGGAATGTAGCGCCACATCAACAGCCCACCGGCGATGCCGATTACTCCAAACGTCGCCATTCCGGTTGCCAGCGAGGTTGCCGCGGTGATTGCCGCAAGCGCCGGTGATGCCGCGGCCACGCCAAGGTCGGTGATCAGGCGGTATGACGCGAGGTACTCGTGCCGCGCATCCGTGGGGGCAAGATCAGCGCCCATGGTGAGAATGATTCCGCTACCCAATCCGTTTGCCAACGCCATCGCGCAGGCGAGAGTTAGAAACGAAAGCCCGTCGGTCGCACTGAAGACAAACAGGTGCAAAATGCCGAGCCCGAGAGTTGGTGGCACGGCCGCCCAGAACCTGCCGTACTTGTCCATGATTTGACCCGAAGTATAGAACAGGGCGAAATCTAGAATGCCGGCCAAGGCGATGTAAAAGCTGGTTTCGGCAGGGGTAAGGCCGATGAATATCGCCCAAAGTGGCAAACCGATCTGCCTGGTCGTGCGCACGGCACCGAGGATGCTCGCACCGACGCCGAGCGTCGCCAACGACCTTGCCTCGCGCTTGGCGATATGCCAAACGCTCGAGGCGCTCGCCTCGGTCGCTGGTTTTATGACATCTTTTGGAGACCGCAAGAGCACGATGGCAGAAACTGCGCAGACGATACCCGCGAACCAGTAAACGCCGTGCACGTCGAAGAGGTAGATGATTCCCGAACCGATAAGTGGGCCAATGAAAGCACCAGCTCTAAAGGTGCCACCAAGCATCGATAGCGCGCGGGCTCTGTAAGCGAGCGGAATGTGCTCGGCGAAGAAAGCGTGGCGAGCTAGGGCGAAAATTGCCACTCCGATGCCCAGCAAAAACACGCCGATACCCATGAGCCAGAGGCTATGCCCGAATGCCACGAGCAGAACCCCCGTTGCACCGAGCCCCGAACCAAAAATCATCGCGCGACGCTCACCGATACGTTCAACTAGTCGGCCGGCCGGTAGGTCGGCAACTAAAATACCCACCATCAAAAGGCCCGCGATCAAGCCGGCAGTGGCCAGGTCGGCACCAAGCAGACTTGCGCTGGCTGGAATGACCGGAAGAAGGGAGTATTCGGCGATCGACATCAAAACCGAAGGCACAAACACGGGTACCACTAGCGGCTTCAGGGTTTGCTGAAGGTTCGGGGTTTTGGTCACTAGACCATTATGGTTTAGGGCTGACCTAGACTAGAGGCGCCATGGCAGAACTCGACCTTTCTTCAGAAATCAGCGTCTTACGCGAAACTTTTGCGTCGGTTCGCCAGGTGGTTGACGTGAGCCGTTTAACGGCCGAAATAGAGCAGCTAAAAGTTGCAGCATCCGACCCAAATATCTGGGATGACGCGGCAAAGGCTCAAACCGTAACCTCAAAACTTTCGCGCTCGCAGTCGCAACTCGCCAAACTAACCGACGTCGAGGCGCGACTAGATGATCTCGAAGTTTTGATTGAAATGGCCAACGCCGAGGCCGACTCAGGGGTTCAGACTGAGGCAAAAAACGAGCTGGCTAAACTCTCGACCGAGATCGGTGAACTCGAGGTTCAGACCCTGCTAAATGGCGAATATGACTCTCGTGCGGCTGTTATCACCATCAGGGCTGGAGCGGGCGGCGACGATGCCACCGACTTTGCCGAAATGTTGATGCGCATGTACCTTCGCTACGCCGAGAAGCACAAAATGCCGGCCGCGGTTCTAGACATTTCTTACTCAGAGGGCGCTGGCATCAAATCTGCGACTTTCGAGATCGATTACCCGTATGCGTTTGGAACCCTGTCGGTTGAAGCCGGCACCCACCGTCTAGTGCGCATGAGCCCGTTCAACTCCGCCGGTAAACGCCAGACCTCGTTTGCTGCAGTTGAAGTTGTGCCACTGATCGAGCAAACCGATGTGATTGAGATTCCAGATGCTGACATTCGCGTTGATGTTTTCAGGTCTTCTGGCCCAGGAGGGCAGTCGGTGAACACCACCGACTCGGCCGTGCGCATCACCCATTTGCCAAGCGGAATTGTTGTTTCGTGTCAAAACGAGAAAAGCCAGATTCAAAACAAGGCCGCCGCTCTCCGTGTGCTTCAAAGTCGCCTTCTCGAGCAGCGCCGCCGCGAAGAAGAAGCCACCAAGAAGCAGCTTGCCGGTGACGTCAAGGCGTCGTGGGGTGAGCAGATGCGTTCATACGTAATGGCTCCGTATCAAATGGTCAAAGACCTTCGCACCGACTACGAAGTGAACAACCCGGGCGCTGTTTTTGACGGCGACATCGACGGGTTTTTGACCGCTGGCATTCGCTGGCGCAAACAGCTCTAACACCGCCACGCCTCCCGACTTTTCGCACCTCTCGCGCCTAGTCTTTTAGCAACATGATCTCGATTTCAAACGTCACCAAGTTACACAAGGGCTCGCCGCGCCCGGCGCTCGACAATGTGTCGATCGAAATCGACAAGGGTGACTTCGTCTTTCTGGTTGGAGCCTCGGGCTCTGGTAAATCGACCCTGCTTCGCCTCATCCTTCGCGAAGATGTTCCAAGCAAGGGCTCGATTCACGTTCTTGGCGAAAACTTGGTTGCCATTCCTAGCCGCCGCGTGCCGCAGTTTCGCCGCAAGATCGGCGTCGTTTTTCAAGACTTTCGACTTCTGCCAGGCAAAACCGTTTTTCAAAACGTTGCTTTCAGCCTCGAGGTAATCGGTAAGTCTTCTGCTTTCATCTCGGATGCCGTGCCGGAGGTTCTCAAGCTCGTCGGCCTCGAAGAAAAGGCCGACCGTCTACCGGGCGAACTTTCTGGTGGTGAGCAGCAGCGCGTTGCTTTGGCCCGCGCCATTGTCAACAAGCCGGCAATCTTGCTCGCTGACGAGCCAACCGGAAACCTCGACCCGAACACCAGCGCAGATATCGTAAATTTGCTAGAAAAGATCAGCCAATCGGGCACCACGATCGTTATGGCGACCCACGACGTTGGCATTGTGGACCGCCTAAAGCGTCGCGTTATCGAACTCAAGCATGGCGTGATCGTTCGTGACGACAAAAAGTCGGGCTATGAAACAGCCCTGCCAAACACCGACCAGGTGCAAACCATTGAGCCATCGGGGGAGCAGGCATGAGATTCGGATTCGTGCTGAGTGAAATCGGTCAGGGTCTTCGCCGCAACGTGAGCATGGTTGTTTCGATCATCCTCGTCACCTTTTTGTCGCTCACTTTTGTGGGCACCGCGGGTCTACTGCAGGCTCAAATCGGCCAGATGAAGAACTACTGGTACGACCGTGCCCAGGTTGCCATTTACCTTTGCACCGAAACCAGCCCAGGTGATGCCTGCCCACAGGGTGAGGCTTCGGCAGACGTAAAGAGCACGGTCGAGGCCAGCCTCAAAGACGAAGCATTGGCAGCTTTCGTCGACAAGTTCTACTTCGAAGATCACCAAGCAGCTTTCGACAAGTTTCAAGAACAGTTCGCTGGTAACTCGGTAGCCAAGT